>JANOZW010000541.1:0-15191 GCA_031429575.1 Ferruginibacter sp. | reverse complement strand
AAATTATTTTTTCGTTTTTATAACCCCACTCCTATACAAGTTCAATGTTTGTTTAAGAATACTAGTTATCGTTTTTATAGGTAAATCTTTATTCGCATTAAATTGAATCGTTTTCATTCTTGCTCTTTTGCCTTGTATGAGTAATGGGTGATGCACCAAGCCGCCTTCTACAATTCCTAGATATGGTTCGTTTAAATGTTTATCTATCCATAAATAGCAAAACATTTTACCCTTGTACATAAAAAATGGCATGCCATATTTTAATGAGGTGGTTATATGTTCATCTTTCTCCAAAATAATTTTACTCAATGCTAGCAAACAACTTTTAATTGGCTCTTCTTGGTTAGCATAAAAATTGTCAAGGTTTTTGAGTATCATTATGTCAAAGCTATAAAAATATCCACCATTGCATTATTGGGATCGGCAGATTTTTCATCATACACTTCAAAATCTGTTGTATAAGCTCTTGGTAAATTGGTATTCCAAATGTCAACCCACTTTTTATACACAACGCCTTCCATCAAATTTCCCTTTGCTTCAAATTGTTCGTAATTGCCATTCGCTATTTCAATATAATCAAACCCATCAGGAATATTTTCTATGCTGCTTACTTTGCAACCAAGTAGTGTTGTGTAGGGTGCAGTATAATCACTTTCATATTTGCAATACACGGAGTAAACTGTATTATCTATTTTATTCGGAATATTTGATGCAATTTTTTCACCCATAAATTTTTGCCAAAGACCACCAATATCAGTAGCAGCTTGGTTGTTGGCATTGGTTGTTTTTACACTTATACCAATAATGTAAAATGAATGTAAGTTTATCATGTTATTATTTTAGTTGCAAAAATATTTAGTGGTAATGACAACCCTATGTCAGGGGTTCATATATTTTTTTCTTTCTATTTCAATGTATTCAGGAAGGGTGAGTTTGTGTGGCACAAAATATGCGTCTGTAATTTGCATTTGTTGCATTCTATCTAGCCTAAACGTTCTAAAATCGGTTCTCAATCTACACCATGCAATCAATATCCAATTTTCTTCGATGCTGTTATAAATGGCAAATGGCTCTACCAACCGTTCTGTAGGTTTATCCTCTTTTGCACCTGTGTATAATAATTTTATTACAAAAAAATGGGTGAGTGCTTTTTGTATGTCTGCCAAAAAATTACTCGTGGTAATATTTTGAAAATTCTGACCAATTACAATTCGTTGGCTCAACAAATCTGCCTTGTCTTTTGTAGTGTATTGAAGCACTGCCCTTATTTTATTAATAGCATTGCTGTAATTTTTTATTAGCGATGCATCTTTATTTCGTAAAATAAACTGCTCAGCTGTTATCAATGCATTGGCTTCTTCTTCTGTAAACATTACAGGTGGTAGTTTGTAACCTTCCATTAAAGTATAACCTTTACCTTCTTCCGTAAGTAAGGGTATGCCCGCATCTTCCAATGCTCGTATATCTCTGTAAACTGTTCTTACACTTATGCTAAATTTTGCTGCAATGGTTGTAGCTGTTATTAATTTTTTACTTTGCAATAAAGTAACAATAGCGGTTAGGCGAGAGAGGCGTGAAGTTTCTTTTTCTTGCATTTTCAAAAATACTGAAAAGTAATATTCCTTCTTAAGTATTAATTTAAATGATAGCTCGCTAAATCGGTATAAAAAATGGTCGATTTAGCGAGGTATGCTTTTTGTGTATTATTTTCTTGACAACTTGTCTAGAAAAATAGTAAATTTGACTATTAATATTTCTAGCATGAAAACATTAACCGTAGGCCAATTTAAAGCGCAATTTAGCAGTGTAATAGAAATGATAAAAGCGGGCGAAGAAGTGGAAGTAACTTTTGGAAAACAAAAGGAAGTGATAGGTGTGTTTAAACCTAAGGAAAAGAAGAAAGCGGGGAAAAGAAAATTTGGTACCTTACAAGGTACTAAAGGATATTACATGGCACCTGATTTTAATGAAACAACATTTGAAGATTTCCCCATGAAAGAATTATATGAATAGATTTTTATTGGATACCCATATTTTACTTTGGCTTATGTTTTCGCCAAAATTAATTTCTAAAGATTTACTAAATGTTCTTTCGAGTGAAGAAAACGATTTAATTGTAAGTTCAATAAGTTTGTGGGAAATGAGCATAAAGTATAAATTGGGGAAGTTAGACCTAGGGCATTATACACCGAAAGGAATAATGGATTTATGCGCAGAGTATAAAATTAGTATTGCAGAACTAAATGGAGCAGCAGCAGCTACCTTGTTTAAACTTGAAGCTGCTTACCACAAAGACCCTTTTGATAGAATACTTATTTGGCAAGCCATACAAAATAATTATACTTTTATTACAGACGATAAAAATATAAAATTGTATAAAAGTGAAGGCTTGAAAACAATTTGGTAATTCCAACCGGTTTATATCATTTGCCTATTTACAGGATCCAAATAAATATCCTCATTTTATTCATGTATGAGTAATCTGTTATCGCCAATATACAAATGTTTATCATATACCTTTTGTATGGTCGCAATTGATGATGTAAAGAAAATGATGTATGATTTTTACAAAATAAATAATATACCTTACATAGAATCTCACGCAAATTTTGTTTATTACTCTATGAATACATACAAAGGTGATTTTGCAAAGGAGCTAGAAAATAGAAAAATTTTGTGTAGTGGTATTAATGAAGAAAAAGGCAAATGGTACAGGGTAACAATAGGTACAGAAAATGAAATGAAGCAATACATGAAAGCGGTATCAGAAATAATAAGCAAATAAAAGTAATATCATTGAGGGTTTTCAGATTGAAGACTCATAAAATGGGGAAAGGTTGTAAATGAGAAAAGTTCGATTCAATAGGAGTGTCAGGGTGAGCTTGTCGAACCCGTTGCAGTATATGAACCCGCCTTCGACAAGCTCAGGCTGACATTTTAATAATTTGAAAGTAAACTTAATAGTAAACCTAGTTTTTCGTTTAATAAAAATAAAAACCATAACAACTTAAAAAGAAAAACATGAAATTAGTTTTAATAATAACAACAATATGTATTTGTAGTTTGCAAGCAACTGCACAAGTAAAAACGCCAAGCAATATCGATTCTATACAAACCACCATCAACTTTTATTTTGATGGTTGGGCTACAGGCGATACCACAAAAATTGGTAAAGCCATGCATGCTACTTGCCATTTAAAATTTTATAGAGAAAATGTATTTACCGATATGAGTAGAAACGAATACCTATCTCGGTTTAAACCAAAAGAACGCCTTGCTTCATTAATTACACGAATAGTAAGTGTAGATATAACCGAAAATATAGCAAGTGCTAAGGTAGAAATAGTAACAGAGAAAGATATTTTTACGGATTACTTTAATTTGATAAGAACAAATGAAGCGTGGTATATAGTGGATAAAGTTTCGGTGCGAAAGCCAAAGTAGATAAAATTAATTTTAATCAAAAAATTAGTGATGAATAAGCTATAGCAAAATTTTCTTTATAACATTATTCATTAAATTAATCAAAGAACTTTTTGAGAAGAACAATTTTATTAACCTTAAGTAAATAGAAGTAACCTCATTTTATTTCTACAACATTATCCTTTATATTCGTTTATCAAAATTTTAATACATGAAACGAATATATATGCTCTTCGCATTTATCACCTCATTATTTAGTAGCAAAGCGCAAAGCGATAAGCAATATCCTGTTTATACAGGTAAAGACTTGGGTTTAACTTTTATAAATAAAAATGCTAGCTTTCGTATATGGGCACCTACGGCTACGCAAGTAAAATTAAGGTTGTATAGCCAAGCGCTTGGTGGAGAAGCCATACAAACAATAGATATGAAAAAAGCCTTACAAGGCACATGGACAGCGGCTTTGATAGGGACACACTTAGGAGATTATTATACATTCAGTGTAGAGCATAAAGGGGCATGGCTAGACGAAGTGCCGGACCCTTATGCAAAAGCTGTGGGCACAAATGGTAAGCGTGCCATGATAGTGGATATGCTGAAAACAAACCCCGCAGGTTGGGCTGCTGATAAAGCGCCTACATTAAAAAGTAAAACAGATGCCATCGTCTATGAGCTACATGTACGTGATGCAAGCATAGCTGCCAACTCGGGCATTACCAACAAAGGAAAGTTTATTGGCCTTACCGAAACAGGTACCAAAAACAATGATGGACTTTCTACTGGGCTTGACCATTTGGTGGACCTAGGTATAACACATGTACAACTATTGCCTTTGTACGATTACAACTCTGTAGATGAAGCAGAGCCTAACAAAGCACAATACAATTGGGGATACGACCCACAAAATTACAATACACCTGATGGTTCGTATAGCACCAATGCAGCTGATGGCGCAGTGCGTATAAAAGAATTTAAGCAAATGGTAAAAGCCTTTCACAGCAAGGGTTTGAGTGTGGTGATGGATGTGGTGTACAACCATACAGGCACAACCAACGAATCTAATTTTAACCAAATTGTACCGGGTTATTATTATAGAAAAACAGCAGCAGGAATGTTTAGCGATGCATCGGGCTGCGGCAATGAAACCGCAAGCGAAAAAGTAATGGTGAGAAAGTATATGCTTGAATCTGTTTTGTATTGGATAAAAGAATATCATATAGATGGATTTCGATTTGATTTGATGGGTGTGCATGATATAGAGACGATGAACATCATTTCTAAAGAGCTGCATAAAATAAAACCGAGCATCATTATTTATGGGGAAGGGTGGACATCGGGCGGCTCTACTTTGGGAGAAGATAAGAGAGCCGTGAAAAAGAATACGATGAAGCTAGATAAAGTAGGCGTATTTAGCGATGATATTCGAGATGGAATAAAGGGCAGTGTGTTTGAACATAAAGACGGTGGCTTTGCAAGTGGTAAAACAGGTATGGAAGAAAGTATAAAATTTGGTATTGTAGCATCTACACAACACCCGCAATTGGATTATGCAAAAGTTAACTATTCTAAAGCACCTTATGCAAAAGAGCCATACCAAACCGTTACTTATGTGGAGTGCCACGACAACCATGTATTGTGGGATAGATTATTAAATAGCAACCCCAATAACAGCGAAGCAGAAAAAATTGAAATGCATAAGCTTGCATTGTCCATTGTACTTACATCGCAAGGCATAAGTTTTTTACATGCAGGTACAGAGTTTTTACGTACAAAAAAAGGTGTAGAAAATTCTTACAAATCGCCCGATGATATAAATGAAATGGATTGGAGTTTGAAAACAAAAAACAAAGCTGTGTTTGATTATGTGCAAGGGCTTGTACGTATGCGTAAGGCGCATCCTGCGTTTCGCATGGCTACCACGGCGAGTATTGCAGCCAATCTTCGTTTTATGGAAAACCAACCTGCGGGTGTTATTGGATATGAATTAAATGGTGCTGCGGTAAATGATAGTTGGAAAAATATACAAGTATGGTTTAATGGAAATAGTATTCCACAAAAAATAAAACTAGAGGGTAGCGGTTGGAAAACTGCTGTGATGAATAATAAGTTTGAAGAAATGGTGGTTGGCAATGAAATTACTTTGGAGGCAAGTAGTTGTGTGCTGATTTATAGGAAATAAAAAATATAATAATTGAATAAGGTATTAAAACGATTAGTAAAGATTAATTTACTTAATGTAACAGATTCATAGTTAAAGTAGCTTTATAGTTAAATAGTGAATCAAATTCAATAAAATAATTTATTTTTACGCTATTAAAAAGCTAGAATATGCCACTACAATATGTTTCAGATAATAATGGTAGCACTATTGCTGTTCAAATTCCTATTGAAGATTGGAATATTTTAAAAGAGCGCTACGAGTTACAACAGGAAATACCGCAATGGCACAAAACAATTATCGACCAAAGGTTAGCTAATTATAATGATAATTCAACACCCGTTACAAGCCTAAGTGATTTTATAAAAGAAATAGAGGCTGATGAAGAAGTATAGTTTGGTATTACTGGATATTGCCAAACAAGATGCCAAAGAAATAAACCGTTGGTATAAATCTATTATATCATTAGAAAAGAATTAGGTAAAAGATTTACCTCAGATTTAAAAAATACGCTTTTTTCTATAGAGCGATTACCTACCGCATATACTATAAGATATAAAAATGTGCGTTTTGCTAACTTAGATATTTTCCCCTATCTAGTCGAGTTTTTTATCAAAGAAGATAACAGTATTCTTGTAATAGCTATTTTGTATAATGGTAGAGATCCTAAAATTTTTAAAGAGAAATCATATGCTTTTCTTTAGAGTTTAAACAATATTAATACAACTATTTACCATTCAATTTTTCCAACATTTCATTACTCACATCATCAGAATAAATACCATACCCATTTACCAATAGCCCTTTCATGTTGTGCATTTCAGAAGAAATAGCATACAGCACAGCTTGGTCAGATGGATTTTCGTCCACATCAAATCTAAAAGATTTATCAATATTAAATTCATGAGGTAAAAGTTCCTGACTACCTGCAATACATTCTAAGCAATTTTCTTTTAGGTTAAAATCTTCCGTATAGCCTTGTTGTTTTAATGCAGTAATTGCTTCTGAAAGTGTTTCGTAAGCTTCCATAATTTTTATATTATTGTTTTACATACAGCTTATCATTACAAATATTCGATTTTACTTTAGCTTGCCACTCACTCATACCATACTCCATATTGGTTACTTTAGTAAATCCATTTTGCATAAGTAAATAGCTTGCTCTTGGGCTTCGGTGACTATGGCTACAATACACAACTATTTCTTTGTTCTTATACTTGGCCAACTCTGCTATTCTTTTTTCTAAATCTTGTACTGGTATATTTATAGCCCCTACTAATCTGCCAAACTTATCTTTAGCTGTGCCATTAAATTCTTCATTGGTACGCACATCTAAAAGCAGTACACTTTTTTTACCCTTTTTACGATAAAATTACACAAATCAGCGGGCTCAATTTTATTAAATTTTACCGTACTTTTTGTTACCAGTTTCATATTGCAATGGCTACAAATCCCTGGTTTTTTATATTCTATTTTATCACAGCTACTTCCGCATGGCATACATACGTATAAAGAATCTTTTTGAGCTATTGAAGTTGCTCGAAAATTATTTACATTGATAAAACTAGTGCTGCTAAACCAACATAGTAAAGCACCAAAACAAATATTTTTCATACATTTTAATTAATATCCTTTCCTTCTTTTAATTTAATAAGCAATGTTTCCAATTGTTTTTTAGCAGCATCACTTGGTGCTTGGGCTAAAGCCTTTTCTGCAAACTTCATGGCGTTTTTAAAATCTCCTTTCGCACTATACCCGCTCATCAATCCATTGTTTACGCCAAATATATCTCCATATCTTTTTTTAGATGCAACAAATACTTCTATAGCTTTGTCTATTCTTTTTTGTGTAATGAGTGTTCGCCCATAAGCGGTGAATTGATTTGCGGTCGCTATTTGTAAAGCCTCATTCATGGTAGAATCAGCCTCGGGTATTCTATTCAGCTTTTCGTATGCCGTTGCAAGATTCCGTAAAGTAACGTAAGTCTTTTGCCCACCTTGCCCATCAATAGCTTTTTTACTCCATACCAATGCTTCTTCTAAATTTATATTTTTAGTAAAACAATATTGTGTGGCTTGCATTGTAAGTGCAGGTGTAAATCCTTTTCTACTAGTTAGCTCTTCACGTACGGTTGCCAATACAATATTATCCACATCCACATCTACTTTAAAGGGCACAGATAACTTTTCCCACTGCATGGCTATTACACAATATTTTTCTTTGTGTTCTATAAACTCATACTTTAAGTACTCTACACTTTTTTCAAGCGCAACAGGTTTTACATTTACCCTAAGTGCATCGTATTTTTCATCGTAATAAAAACTGCCCCATGCATCTTTTTGTGTAGAAAAAATGATGGTTACATTATCTGCACCCATGGCCATATGTAAGCCATAGCTGCCCGCTTTTATAGACTGGCCTTCAATTTTTACATCATGCTCAAAAGTTACAATCGTGTTTTCATTTGCACCAGCTCTCCAAGGAGATGTATTTTTATTCGTAATAAAACTACCGGTAGTAAATCCATAAGGCACAATATTTCCATCTCCATATATTTTTCCTTCACGCTTGTTTACGTCTGGTCTTGAGTATTTTATGGTTATAGATGTAATACCCACTTCTTCGCTTATGGTTGCTCTTGGGTTATTGCCACTCGCTGGTAAATCTAGTTGGGCAAAGCAAACAGTAAAAGATAAAAACAATGCTGAAAAAACAATAATCCTTTTCATAATCGTTATTTTAATTTTTAAAAAGTAATGGGTAAAAATATTAAACGCTATTTTTAAATAAATAGCGTTTAATATTCTATAACTAAATTTATTTTTTATTTCCATCCAAATCCAACTCCACTATTTCATACCCTAGTTTTTGCAAGCCTGGTAATATTTTTACTTTATCACCTACCAACAAAATATTCATTTTATTTACATCTAACCATTTTTTTGCAAGCGCATCAAGCTCTGCTTTTTTAATATTCTTTAAAATGGCATTTTGTTGTGTAGCAAAATTTGCAGGTAAATCATATTGTAAAATTCTGCCAACAAAACCAGCTTTTTGGTTGCCTGTTTCATATGCCAATGCATCTCTTTGTCCAATAGCCATTTTCATAAACGATAATTCATCTTCCGTAATTCCTTTTTCTGCATAATTTTTAATTTCTTTTATTACTTCTACCAATGCACTATCCGTAGCATCTGCACGTATGCCAGAGCTAAAGGTAAAATAACCAGCATACTCATTACTACTAAAGCTTGATCTTGCACCATAGGTCCATCCTTTTGCTTCACGCAGATTTATATTTAATCTGCTATTAAAATCGCCACCTAAAGAGTAATTTAATAAACCAAGTTTATAATACTCTCCTGTAGCATCGTACAATTTATTGGTGGGCATGCCTACCCTAAATTCTGTTTGTGCTGCCTTTGGTACATCTACCAAATAAATAATTGTTTTACTTATGCTAGCTGCTTTTGCTGGTATTTCCACACCCACTTTTTTATTAGGTAGTTTATTTAAGAAGGATAGCTGTGTCATTATATCCGCTTCGTTTACATCGCCAACTATTACTACACGTGCATTTTGTGATGTAAAATTATTTGCATAAAAATCTTCAACATCTTTTAGTGTAAGACTTTTTATTGTCGTTTCTGTACCATTATCACTCTTTCCTAAAACAGTATTACCATAGTTTAATTTTGCATATATATCGTTGGCTATCGTAGATGGTTGAGACTTTGCTTGCTTAAAACCTTCCATGGCTTGCTTCTGCAATCTTGTAAAACTAGCTTGTGCAAAGTTTGGATTAAACATTCTCTCCTCCAACAATTCCAACGTTTTACCAACATTCTTTTTTAATGACTGTACGCTAAAAATAGTGCCGTCTAATGATGCGTTAATATTTATGTTACTACCCAGTTTTTGTAATTCTACCGCCATTTGTTCTGCAGTGTATTTTTTAGTATCCTCATTTAGCATACTTGCTGTCATGCCTGCTAAACCTGATTTTTCAGGAATATTTGTTTCTGCTAATTGCCCACCAGGTATTCTTATAGATATATTTACAATTGGCAATTCGTTATTTGCAGCAAAAATTGTTTTTACGCCATTGGGTAATGCTTTTTTACTAAATGCAGGTACTTTTACTACAGGGTTAGCACCTACGCCTGGTTGTTTTTTTCTATCAAAAACATCCGTAGCTTTTGTATATTTTAACCCTTCATACCCATAATTTGGTTTTGTATAATTTGTATTATCCACCGTGTAATTATCAGCCAAAGCAGGTTGTGTACTCTGTCCTTTTACCAATACACTTACGGTAGTACTAAATTTATCTTTCACATATTTGTTATATGCGGCCATTACATCTTCTTTGGTAACGGCTCTATACATGGCTAGCATTTTACCTATCATATTTGGGTTGCCATTAAATGTTTGAAATGCTGCCAACTGAGATACCTTGCCAGAAACACTTTGCAATCCATTAATAAATTGTGACTCTATCCCGCCTTTAAATTTTGCAATATCATCATCTGTTACGCCACGTTGTTCAAATGCTACAAACGATTCTTTTAATAAACTATCCATACCTGCCAATGATTTGCCAGGGTAGGGTGTTAATTGAAAACTCAATTCGCCAGCTAGTTCACTCAATCTGCTAAATGAAGATGCGCCCAACGCTTTTTGTGTTTTTACCAACTGCTGATACAATACAGAATTTTTGCCTTGCCCCAAAACCTGCGCTAGACAAGCCAATGCACCCATATCTTTGTCATAATTGGGTACCGTAGGAAATACTTTTACCAACTGTGGTTGTTTAGCATAATTATCTGTAAGCGATACATAACGATCTTTCTCAATTACCACAGGTGCTAAAACTGTTTTTGTAACTTCTGGGCCACGAGGTATAGAACCAAAATATTTTTCAATCATTTTTAAAACCTCTGCAGATTTAATATCGCCACCGATCGTTATTGTAGCATTGTTTGGCCCATACCAACGGAGAAAAAAGTTTTTTAAATCTTGTACATCTACTCTATTTAAATCTTCTATATAACCAATCGTAAGCCAGCTGTATGGGTGCCCATAAGGGTACAGGTTTTTACTTGCAAATTCGTTTACCAAACCATATGGTCGGTTATCATAATTTTGCCCACGCTCATTTTTTACTGTACTGCGTTGTATTTCAAATTTCTTTTGTGTAACCGCATCTAGCAAAAAGCCCATACGATCGCTTTCTAGCCAAAGCATTTTTTCTAATTGATTAGATGGTACGGTTTCATAATAATTGGTACGATCTAAATTGGTACTTCCATTTAATGTACCACCCGAACCGCTAATAATTTTAAAATGTTGTTCATCGCCTACGTTATCGCTTCCTTGAAACATCATATGCTCAAAGAAATGCGCAAATCCACTTTTTCCAATTTCTTCACGTGCGCTTCCTACATGATACGTAACATCTACATGCAACAATGGATCACTACGATCTTCTGCCAATACAATGGTAAGCCCATTAGGCAATACATATTTTGAATATGGTATAACGAGTTCATCACCTGTTTTGGTAATTGTTTCTACCAACTTAGCTTGCCCAATGCTTGTAAACGTAGCTACACAAATAGCTGCAGACGCTAAAAGAAATTTTTTCATAAATGTTTTGTTTGTATTTCAAATAAATTGAGACGTTAAATTTACCACTTATCATTTACTAAATTTAAAATAATAATGATTTTTATTATATTTATAAAAAATTAAAACCATGATAAGTAACCACGAAATAGATTACAAAATTTTTGGAGAAGAACTTCAATATGTAGAAATAGAACTTGACCCACAAGAAACCGTAATAGGTGAGCCTGGCGGGTTTATGATGATGGACGATGGCATACAAATGAATACCATTTTTGGCGATGGTTCCAAAAATGATGATACAGGCCTTTTCGGTAAATTAATGAGTGCAGGTAAAAGATTAATAACTGGTGAAAACCTTTTTATGACAGCGTTTACCAATGTGGGTCAAGGTAAAAAGCGAGTAAGTTTTGCAGCGCCATATACGGGTAAAATTGTGGCATTAGATTTAGCACAGTTAAACGGAAAAATTATTGCACAAAAAGATGCCTTTTTATGTGCGGCAAAAGGAGTGAGCGTAGGCATAGAATTTCAACGCAAGTTGGGTACCGGTATTTTTGGTGGCGAAGGGTTTATTATGCAAAAATTAGAAGGCGATGGCCTTGCTTTTGTGCACGCAGGCGGCTATGTAACCGAGCGCACATTACAACCAGGCGAAGTATTAAAAATAGACACAGGCTGTGTAGTGGCTTACACCGCAGGTGTAGATTTTGATGTAGAATTTGTAAAAGGCATAAAAAACTGGATGTTTGGTGGCGAAGGTTTATTTTTTGCTACCCTTAAAGGACCTGGTAAAGTATGGATACAATCTTTGCCTATTAGCAGGCTTGCAGGTAGGTTAATGCAATATGGTATGGGAGCAAGGAAAGAAGAAGGAAGTATTTTAGGTGGGCTGGGTAATTTGTTGGATGGGCGGTAGTATTTGCAAACTTAGGATAGATTTTAAAGGAGTAGTTTATGCACTACTCCTTTTTTACTAGCACAATTTTACTTCTATCTGCCTTATATATCTCTTTAAAAAAACTTGAAATAGCTTCATATTCATTTTTAGAAAAAAGACCTTCACTTCTTTCATTTTTGCGAAGAACATCTATAATATTATTCTTTATACTAAATGTAATGCTGTAGTTTCCATAAACAGTTTTTATAGACACATCTTTTGGCATAGCCTCTACCATGTAATTCATTGGTATTTTTATTTGAATTGTATCTACGTCAATAAAAGAAGATGGAAATTTAATATCGTATTTTCTTTGCTTTTCTTCGCCAAACTTGCTGGAAGATCTGTTAAAAAAATTAGGCATTATAAATAAACGTTTGCCTGTAATGGTGGCATAAAATGGAGATTTTATGGATAAATATTCCTCCATTGCTGGCACCAACCCTTTTGTTTCCTTGTAGTCATATGCCTCTACAGAATAAGTAGGCAAACTTAATGTATTGTTTAAATAACGCTTTTTTTGATCTGGCGTAGCGCCATTCATTAATCCATTTACATCTTCTTGTTGTATGCCAGTAAAATGAGTAAAAACTTTTGCAATAAGTTCCCCATCATTATTAATAGTTGCTTCTACTTTTCTCAGTTGCAAGTTATCTTTAGCTTTATAAATAGGGGTGTTTACAACGTATCCGCCATCATCATCTATTAACAACGCTTTTCTATTTCCTGTAAAACTCCCCATATAGCCAGCACTTTGGGTTTGGCTTGTACACTCAAGCCAAATGGTATCTTTTTGCAGTGGCACGCATATAATAGCATGGTTAAATGCATTTGCAGAAAAGTCTTCCCACAGCCCTCTTTTATTTTCTCCTGCTTTTACTAATACATACTTTGCAGGGATATTTACTTCTTTTAAAATACTAACCATATAGTTAGAAAGTGCTTTACAATCGCCATATTTTTTGCTTGCTACATATTTCGCATCAAAAGGTTGCCAACTGCCAATACCCAATTGTACGCTTATGTATCTTGTATTTTTTTGAAAATAATTATACAAAATTTTTATCTTCTCTTTTACATCACTAACATTATCTACTAATTTATGTACATCTTGTTTTACGTTATCGGGTAATTGTTGTCTATCTACATTTAAAGTATGTATAAATTTACCTAGCGAGAGCCAACTATTCATATCACCCTTATAATTTTCAATTTCAAATTGTGAAGGTGCAATATGTACTGCAGGATTGATTTCTTCCCAACTAGGTTGAAATGCCTCACGTTTTAGAGCTAAGGCATTTTTTATTTCCCATACATACATAATTTTATCTGCTTCTATTGTTTGTATTGGAGCATAAGGATAAGCTACTTGTTTATATCGCAATAAATAACCTGCGGGTGCCTCCAAGGTAAAAGCACTTTGCTCAATACTATTATGCACGTCAGAAATTGGATTCCAAGATGGCAAGTAAAAAATACCATCAAACTCTTGCTCATCTTCATAAGCCACCGTGTATGGATATTGTGCCCAAAAAAAATTATGGCGCTTATATCTACTATCTGTTATGAGGTTCATATCTCCATTAGCAGAAAAATCGCTAATGTCTTTTTTTTTCACCGATTTTATTTCTTTTCCATTTGCGTCATACAGGCTTCCATCAATTTTAGATAGGCGTATAAGTTTGCCATAATAATTATCGTATTGTGCAAAATATGCCCCTTCTTCATTTAATATTGTAATGGCATATTTATGTTTTACAATGGCTTTTGATGGGGATTCAATAATTACTGAAAATTGCTCCATTCGTGTTACAGCATTCGCATTTTTTTTTAAAGAGTCATTTATAAATGCCACGCTGTAATTCTGTCCATGGAGTTTGGTACAATAACAAATTACAAAAAGCAAAAAAAGTTTTTTCATAACGTTATTTAATTTTTTTAAATACAATTTGCTCAGCTTGTTTTTTTACAACATAGCTATAAAACTCACGCAATGTTTCATAATCCTCTGCTGCAAAATTTGCTTTATTAATTTCAATCTTGCAGCGCATTTGTATCGTTTCTGTATCAGCTTGTATAATATATTCAAACATACCATCTGTTTCATTTAGTTTAACTCTAGCAGATTTTGGTAACTCATCTACTTTATACCCTTTGGGAATTTCTATATTTATGTTTATAATTTCCTTAGTGGCATAAGGCATTTCTACTGGGTAATTTCTTGTAGCAGCGGTAAAGGGATTTGTTTTGTATGCCTCCGTTAATAATGGATTAAAATATACAATATCCTCATCAAGCTTAAAAGAAAAATCATACCTTATAACCACATTTTCATCACTCAGCTTTAAAGAGTCTACAGATGTATTACTCAAATCTATATCATAACTATAGGATATTTTAATTTTTTTGAAATAGTCTTCAATATTATTACTGCTTAGTTCTTCTTTTAAATCAAAAGATTCAAAATACCCTAGGTTTGAACTAAAGGAGCCCTGCATTTGTTTCCCATCCTCACTATTATTAATATAAATATTAGTTGTTTTAGTTTCTGTTAAACTGTCTGCAAAAAGCGGTATTAGAAATGGTATTTCTGCAATAGTTCTTCCATAACCATTGTAACATTCTTCGGGCAAGCGATTGAATCCATTTCTTTTTTTTGAAGCATCTAGCAAGTATTCTTTGCCATTAATAATGGCTTTTGTTATAAGATAATTAAATCTGTTTAATATTGGATACGCCTCGTACGCTACACCATTATCTCTAGTGCTCAATAAAACAGGAGCAGCATTAATATCAGCCTTCTTAAGCATAGCTGTTAGTAGCATGTTTATTTCAATAATGTTTCCTTTTTTTGCTTTGTATGCAGTTTTTAAATCTTCAGACATATACATTGCATCATGATTGGTACAATTAAAATTATTTTTTACAAAATTGAAAATATTTTTTGTAGTAGCAAGTGTATCATTTTTTATTATCAGTTTTTCTATATCATCATCTAGCCACCTACTTTTTTCTGATAGGGCTAATCCAAACTGTTCATCT
>JANOZW010000540.1:0-6691 GCA_031429575.1 Ferruginibacter sp. | reverse complement strand
AAAATGTACCTGTGTATATGGGTGAGTTTGGGGCGGGCAATCCTTGTTTTCAAAATGGTAAAGGGGGGCTGCAATTTGTAAACGATGTTATTGATATTACAAAGGCAAGTAACATTCATTTTACCTATCATGCATATCATGAAAGTTCTTTTGGTATTTACTATGGCGATAGTGATTTGCCTAATCCTGCACAAGCCAACCAACCATTGATAGATTTGTTTACACAGAAGTTGCAATAAAGTTGTAATAAAAATAATGCTAAAGCCATCACTTTTAACCTAAAAAGTGATGGCTTTATCTTTTAATAGCATAATTAAACCCATATTTTGCAATAGGCTTCAAATAGAGGCGACACATTTTAAAAAGCTGTCACCTCTAACTTAAAGTTTATAAAAAATTTTACACTACAAAATTTGGGTTAAAGGAGTAAAATTTTCATAAAATAAAACACATTAAATTTTATTAATATTTATAAATTATTTATCTTGCTGTTTCCCCACACAGTATTTTTCTTTAATTTATTCACAAATAAAAAGTTTTTATTATGAATGTAGATCTTACCACATCCATTATTGGCAACAAAAATGCAGATAAATATTTACCTGCTATTAAAACCATGACAACGAAATATGAGATAAATACCAAAAGGCGGTATTGCTTTTTCATGGCAAACGTGTTAGAAGAAACGGGTAATTTTTCTGTAGGTGTAGAAAACATGAACTACACCAATTTTGAAAGAATAAAAGTTGTTTTTAAAGGGAGTAGATCACCATTGCTTACTAAAAAACTAGTTGGCAATCCCGAGCTGTTGGCAAATACTGTTTATGGAGGAGAGTGGGGTAAGAAAAATCTTGGCAATACAAAAGAAGGAGATGGCTGGAAATACAGGGGCAGGGGTGCAATGCAAACAACTGGCAGAGCTGCTTACGCAGCATTGAGTAAAAAAGTATTTGGAGATAATAGGCTGATTGAAAATCCTGATCTTATTTTAGAACCTTTTACAAGCCTCGAAGCAGCTTGTTTTGAATGGAGTAAAAAAGGTTGTAACCAACTTGCAGATGCTGATAGATTTAATGATTGTGTGATAAAAATAAATGGAGGGCTTACCAATTTACCTAATAGAATAAAATGGTTGAACAAATTGCAAGATACTTTGTAATGCTAACTGTTTTTAAAGAGTAATTAAAGGGCCAAGATGTTTTAGTGTAATCTTACCTGCACGAATAATATGGTGTTTTACTTAGCTAAAAATGATATTTAATACTAGCCATACCTACTGAGCCTATTAAAAATCTGTAATAACTTCTTTCTTTTATAGGGTCAAAAGTGGCCAAGTCTTTTTCTTTAAAATGATAGTAATTTAAACTTGCTTCCGTAGCCAATGATAATTTTTTATGAAAGAAATACTCCACACCTAATAAGGGGCCAATACCCCATCTAGTAAGGGTTTTTGGCTGTGCATTTGCTTTAGAGTAAGAGAAAGAGAGGTCTATACCATAATATAAATTCCAAGAATCGCTCCTCATATTTTTTTGAATACCTGCTCGTAAACTTGGATAGATTCCATCGGCATCATCGCTGCCTATATCAAAATTTAAACCTGACCTAAACGATACTTTTTTGTTTAAATAGTAACCGTAATTAATAAGGTAGGATTGATTGTTTCTTTTTAAAAATGTAAGTGCATTGGCAATATCAATACCAATTTCATGACGCTTAAATTCAGGATCTTCTTTTTGTGCACTTAAGTTTGTATAAATTAATAGCATCAAAAATGATGCTATTAATTTTAATGTATTTTTTTTGAACATAATATTTTAAAAGAATTAAAACCAATTATCAACATCGTTTCCAAAATATGGTCTAAATATATTTCTAAGCTGCACCTTTAAAGGATTAGCATATACTTCTTCTACATCATCACTCGTACCATCTTTGTAATAAATATATACTCTACGATCACCATTTGGTACATCTTTAAATTTTAAATCGCCTATTTTTAAACCTTCACGATTTACCACAGATGTAAATGTGCTGTTTATATTCGTAGTGTTTGGGTTGGTAAATCCGTAGTAAGCTTGAGCATTCCAATTAGTAACAATTGTCATTGGCCCTTTTGTGTAGGTCATATCTACTGTTTTTAGATCTTGCTCTATATCTAAATTATTATAATCATCATTTAGAAACGTTACTTTTCCTTCTGCTACAGAGCCACAATCACCACCCAACTCTACCTTGTAACCAAATTGTAAATTTGTAATACGATTTACCGATATTTTATATGTATGAGGCTTTAAATAAACGCTAAGCACTACATTAACAGGAGCAGGAAAATTTCCACTACTGTAAATACCGCTGAAATCTATTTTTGAGATTTCTTCACCATTTTTTGTCAAATTAGCTTTCGCAGTTATAGGTAAATATTTATTTAAGGCATTTATTTGATATTGTCCATCTGTGTAAGTAGTAAATTTAAACGACATATTATTGGTAAACTGCGTTGGCTCAGATGGAAAATTTACTTCTATTGTACTAGATGCCGTTCTTACAAACGTTCTTGTAACCCTGTTCCAGTTATAAATTCCTTTATAGTTATTGTAATTAAATCGCTCTGTAAGCGTATCTAATTTAATAACACCAGCAGCTGCATCTAAGGCATTTCCCATTGAATCTATCCAATTGTCATTTAAAGTATTGCCATTTGCAGCGCCTAAAAATTTAATCAATGTTTGTGTAAAAACGCCGTTATCTACGCCTCTAATACACTCTATGGTATTATTAGCAGTTTGCGTAATAAAATCTTTATCTTCTTGTACGGTTGTTGGCCCTACATCTTCAAGACCACTTTTAGTACATGAATAGAAACCTATAGCAATGGCTACTACCACTACTAGTAAAATAATTTTTTTCATAGTCAGTTTAGTTTTGTGCAAAAATATGAGTAATATTATTAATAATTAGCTTTTTGTAAACTAAAAGCGGTAGTATAAACGATGAAGTTTGGCGGTATGTATCTGTACTTTTAAAAAAGCTTCATCCCAAAATGCCCAGCCGCAGTAAAAACTACACATCTTACGAATACCCCAACGCAACACCAAAAAATAAGTTTGTTAAGATTGGCATTTAGGCCTACACCCAATGCAATACAAACAGGTGCGCCAACAAAAAAAGTACCAATGGCACCCAATCCAATTATTCCATATTTATTCCAAATGCGGTGTGCGAGTGTGTCTGTTTTTTCTTTGGGCTCTTTAGGTTTCTTAAACTTAGCAAAAAAAGCCCTTATTTTATCCCCAAGAAATGCCGCTACAAAAACACCAAGGATACCACCTACTAAACTTGCAGCAAATATTACCCAAGGAGAAAGTTTAAATGCAAAGCCTGCAGGTATAGCAGCATAAATTTCGAATGTGGCTAGCCCTGCAACGGTTAAAATTTTAAGTATTATTGACATCTTTTGTGAATTCTAATTTTGTGTGTGAAAATACTTAGAAAGTTTTTACAAATTAAGGGATTGTATTTAAATTATTTGTAAAATAAAGATAACAGTTAAAAAATATATGTATTGACATAACAAAAGGTTAAAGAATAGCTATGTTTATGTTAATTAGTAAAGTTTCTACATAACATTTGGAAATAAAATGGTTGCTTTAATGTAATATTTAAATATACTATACGTTTTAATTAAAATATCCATTTGTTATGAAAAATTTATCTCTCATATCTGCGATAGCATTTTTGCTTTTATTAACCATTGTTGTTATTACTTATTCAGCGGAAGGATAAGAATTTGGTAAATAAAAATGATGCATGCTAAGCTAATAAAATAGCTTATTAAAAAAGTTATAATTACTTACGAAATAAATCCATTATTCTTTCCCACTTTATTTTACATAAAATTACGGTAATAAACAAAGGGAAATAAATACTCCTATACCTCACCAGTGCGCCTGCATTGGTAGTAATATATCCCGAAAACAGAAATATTAATAAAGCAAGTGCAAAGCAGAAAATGATGAATGGATATAATCCATTTTTTTTATTAGGAAACACAAACATCAATAATGCTAATGCGATGTATAAAATAATTTCTGCTGCAAATCCATTTAAATAAATATTATCAAACTCAGTAGGGTAAGGAGATAAAAAAGAATGGCGCAATGCAGTAGGCGCAGCTGTTACAAAACTTTTTATGGTAGGTTGTAGTGTATCGTTTTGATATTGAGATTTTGCCATGCCAAGAGAAAAAAATGCTTGTTGTTTATCTACAACGATATTTAAAGGATCATATTTATCTTGCAAAAATTGTGATAATACAATCCCTATAAATGCCAAAAAAAATAATGAGCCAAATACTTTGATTGGTTTTATTTTATACCTACTACCCACATACCATGCAAGTGCGCATGGTAGTAAAATAACAGCAATAAAATTTCGTATTAGTAAAATACAGATGAAGGACAGTAGAATATAGACTAATTTCTTTTTGGTAAAACCATTTTCTAATGAAAAATAAAGTGCATAGCAAAAAATACCAAGAGCTGTAAATACGATCATATCTTTTCCGATAAGGGAAGTAAAATACAACGAAGAAGGTAGTAGAAAACATCCTACAATAATTGCCCAATGTTGTTTTGGAAAAATATGTTTAAACACCTTGAATAATGCTACATGCCCGAAGAAACCTACAAAATTAAAAAACAAACTATTGATGTAATAATTACCTCTGCTTAAGATGTTAAATACGCCAATCGTTTTTATAAGTATATTGTTTCTTACATCATTCCAAAATGAATTTCGAGACCCGAAAAATTCACCAAGATTATTGTTATAAGCTGAGGGTAGGCTATCTGTAAAAAATTTTTTTGGATGATGTATAAGGTTATCATATTCTATTAAACCTTGTAAAGTATACCCATACTGATCTGTATTGTCATGCATTAAAAAATGACTCACAAGCCCTCCAGTAATGCCTACTGAAATTTTGATTACAAAAAGTAATAAAACCATTTTTGTACCCAAACCTGCATGTTGTACAAATTTTATTTTGGTAATAAAATAACAGCAGGCCAAAAAATATATCACAAATAGAAGATAATACAAACGATTACATTTTTAGAAGCTACATTTAAAATGGTCGCTTTTTTATAAATAGAGGTGTCACCTTTGGCGAGCACTTTAAAATTTAAAGATATTTAATAAAGGTGACACCTCTTGCGACATTTTTAAATGCGCTTATTTTTAGATGTGGGAAGATAGTTAAAATAATGACTTTTATTTATTAGCTGCAAACAAAATGCATTTGTAAATTTGCACACATTCAAAAATATACACGCTACGCATCATGGAAATAACCGCACAAACCGCCGCACAACTACGTATTACAGAAGAAGAATTTGAATTGATAAAAACAAAACTTGGTAGAACCCCAAATTTTACGGAATTGTGCGCCTTTAGTGGTATGTGGAGTGAGCATTGTAGCTATAAAAACTCTATAAAGCTATTAAAAACACTGCCAAGAGATGGTGCAAAAATGCTTGTAAAAGCAGGAGATGAAAATGCGGGACTCATGGATATTGGTGATGGTTATGGTGTGGTATTTAAAATTGAAAGCCACAACCACCCGAGTGCATTAGAGCCTTTTCAAGGTGCAGCTACAGGTGTGGGCGGAATAAATAGGGATATTTTTACGATGGGCGCTAGGCCAATAGCGTCTTTAAACTCTCTGCGTTTTGGAAATTTGAATGATGCCAAAACACAGCATTTACTATCGGGTGTGGTAAAAGGCATTGGGCACTATGGTAATTGCTTCGGCGTACCAACAGTAGGTGGCGAAATTTATTTCGAAGATTGTTACCATACCAACCCATTGGTAAATGCCATGAGCGTTGGTATTCTTAAAAATGGGGAAACGGTATCTGCTACAGCGGAAGGAGAGGGCAACCCTGTATTTTTTGTAGGAAGTGCCACGGGTAAAGATGGTATTGGTGGCGCATCTTTTGCCAGTGCAGAAATAACAGAAGATAGTGCACAAGATTTACCTGCGGTTCAAGTAGGAGATCCATTTCAAGAAAAAAAATTATTAGAAGCCTGCTTAGAAGTGATACAAACAGGCGTAGTGGTAGGCATGCAAGATATGGGCGCAGCGGGTATTATATGCTCCACTGCCGAAATGAGCGCAAAAGGCAAAGCAGGTATGCGAATAGATTTGGAAAAAGTACCTACCAGACAGAAAGATATGAAAGCTTGGGAATTATTGCTTAGTGAAAGTCAAGAGCGTATGCTGTTGGTAGTAGAGAAAGGGAAAGAAAAAGCGGTGCTTGATATTTTTGAAAAATGGGATTTGCCTTGTAGTGAAATAGGAGAAGTAACCAATGATGGCATGCTGCAATTTTTTATGAATGGCGTGTTGGAAGCCTTGCTACCTGCGGATGAGCTTGTGCTTGGCGGTGGCGCACCACAATACACACGTGAGGTACGTGAGCCTGCATACATACAAAAGATAAATGCATTTGATGCTACAAAAATACCTTTGCCGCAAGATTTAAAAGCGGTAGCAGAAAAATTAATTGCTACACCAAACATAGCTAGCAAGCGTTGGATTTATGAGCAATACGATAGCATGGTGGGTGCTGGTAATACAAGTACAAACGGTGTGAGTGATGCTGCAGTGCTTTATTGGTTGGTTTTG
>JANOZW010000539.1:0-4712 GCA_031429575.1 Ferruginibacter sp. | reverse complement strand
ATGAAAAATGTAACAAAAATTGTAGTAGCTTTTATTGTAAGTGTATGTATCTTTTCATCCTGCAAAAAAGACAATGTATTTGGCTCTGGGCCAATAGAAACGCAAGAAAGAACCGTACCCTCATTTACAAAAGTGAGAACAGAGTCGGATATTGATGTAATAATATCGCAAGCGGTGATACAAAAAGTAGTGGCAAGTGATTATAGTAATTTAATAAACGATATTGAAACGATTGTGGTAGGTGATGAATTGTTTATAAGATACAGAAATAATAGAAATGTATTGAACAGTAAATCGAAAGTAACGATAACCATGCCTTTGCTTAATGCAGTCTACACAAGCGGCAGCGCAGATATAAATGTGAATGGTACTTTTGTGGCAAGCAATACTTTTACTGCTACTACAAGGGGTAGTGGTGATATTGTTTTAAATGCCATTACTGCTATAGATTTTAATGTGGTGGTTGTAGGAAGCGGAAATGTGAGTATTACAAATGCTACTACAAAAAATGCAAATGTAAATATTGATGGCAGTGGAGATGTAAGCGCTTTTGGTTTGCAAGCAGATAATACAACAGTAGAAGTAAGGGGTAGTGGCGATGCACAAGTGAGTGCTGCATTATTGTTGAACGCAATTATAAGAGGTAGTGGCGATATTTATTATAGAGGTAATCCAACTGTAAATAAAACCATAATAGGAAGTGGTAGTTTGATAAGGCAATAGAATATTTTTTATGAAGAATGAAAGGAGCTGAGTTGTTGGCTACTTTTTTTGTGACTAGCATTCATTCAAAAAAAGTATAAAAGAATTTATTGTAAAAGATTTTTATTAAGCTACTTTTATAGTAATTATAAAAAAGCGAATCGCCCACATTGAAAAAAAAGATTTCCATCTACACCGCCTCTGCCATTGTAATTGCAAACATGATAGGCACGGGTGTATTTACAAGTGTGGGGTTTCAATTGTCGTCAATACAAAATACGTGGGCTATAATTTTATTGTGGGTAGTGGGTGGTTTGCTGGCTTTGTTTGGTGCTTTTGCTTATGCAGAACTGGGTACACATTTTAAAGAAAGCGGCGGTGATTATATTTATCTCTCTCGGATTTTTCATCCTATGCTTGGGTATTTGTCTGCATGGGCAGGGCTTACGGTGGGGTTTTCTGCACCAGTGGCATTGGCTGCCATGGCGTTTACAAAATACTTAGCACCGTTTGGGTTAAATGGTAATTTGTGGTTGGCTATTGGAATTATAATCCTCATTGGGCTCATGCATAGTTTTACGATAAAGCATAGTAGCAGGTTTCAAAATATTTCTACGATTGTAAAAATTGCATTTATTGTTGTACTTATTGTTTTAGGTTTTTTTATTACGAATACACATACAGCAAATGCTATTGTACTAGATAATACTTGGCATAAAGATATTATGAGCCCCGGCTTTGCAGTGTCCATGGTGTATGTATCGTACGCTTATGTAGGCTGGAATGCGGCTGCGTATGCGGTAGATGAAATTGATAATCCTCGTAAAAATTTGCCAAAGGCGTTAATTGGAAGTGCAGTTTTTGTAAGTGTGGTTTATGTGTTGTTTCAAATAGCATTGTTAAAAAATGCTACAGCAGCATCGCTTGCAGGAAAAGAAGAAGTAACATTTATTGCATTCAATAATTTGCTGGGTAGCACTGGCGGCAAATGGGTGAGCGTATTTATTGCTATACAATTGCTAGCAACTATTAGCTCTTACTTATGGGTGGGGCCAAGGGTTACACATGCCATGGCTAAAGAATTTGTTTTGTGGAAACCATTATCTAAAACAAATAAACATGGCATACCTGTAGCAGCCATTTGGGCAAATGTTGTGATTGCTATTATACTCACCCTTACTGGTTCTTTTGAAGTAGTTTTATTATATGCAGGCTTTGTATTGCAATTAATGGCTTCGCTTACGGTGGCTACAAGTTTGTTTATAAAAAACAAAAATGCCACTTCATTTACAAGTCCGTTTAAACCTGTATTGCAAATCATATTTTTGTTGTTTAATGCAGGTGTATTGGTTTTTACTTTTATTGATAGGCCAAAGGAAAGTCTTATGGGTATTGGTATTTTATTACTAGGGTTGGTTATTTATTATTTTGATAAGCCTGTGGTAAAAGAATTAAATTAATGAACAACAATATTTTTATTTTTAGGAAGTTTTATTAATAACTGCCTTGCATTATTCCCTAATTTTTATATTAAATTTAAAAAGAAAATTTAATTGCCTCATTTATATATAACTTTATTTGCATAAGATATTAATCTTAATAATAATTATGCAGCATATTGTTTACTTGTTACTCATTGCTTTTGGTGCTTTTTTTGTACTGGGCATTTTTCATTTTAGTATTTACCTACAGCAAAAAGATAAGGCTTTTAGAAATTATGCATTTTATCTACTCTTAATGTCGGTTTTTAATGTGGTAAGGCTGCTTGATGAACGACTTAATTTTTATCAATATTTATCACTGTATAGTGTAGAAACATTAGATCCTGTATTATCCAATTTATCATTTTTAATGTATGTAAATTTTTTAGGTGTAATTCTAAATATTACTCAAGCCGATATATTTTTTTTTAAGTGCTGGCGTTTTATTCAAATATTTATACCTTCTTTTTTGCTGCTTTATGTAGTACTGCGTATTGTAGGTAATCCTTTACACTTAGCTGATACTATTATTGCGGTAGCAAGTTTTAGTTGTATAAGTTTTGGTATTGTGATGGGGTTTCGTTTGCTTATTTTTCGAAAAGAAAAATTTTATCAATTAATTATTGTAGGAACGCTTATTTCTGTATGTAGCATTGTAGTAGGCCTTATCATAAATGTATTTGTTTACAAAAGTAATGCGGCATTTGAAGGGCTTTATTTTTTAGAAATTGGCATGTTTCTAGAAGCCATTTTTTTATCGGCAGCCCTAGGCTACAGGCTAAAGATGGCTTATTTAGATAAAGAGAAATTTCAACAAAGTTTGTTGATAGAAACAAGACGAAATGAAGCTTTAGCTACTCAAACTGCAAACTTGCTACGTAAAGAATTAGATATAAAAAACTGGCAAAATGAAGTAAGCAGAGATTTACATGATGATATAGGCGCTACCCTTAGCAGTATGCATATTTTTGGAGACTTGGCTCAAAATATTTGGGATACTCAACCCCATAAAAGTAAGGAAATGATAGGTAAAATTTCGAAGCAGTCAAAAGAGCTGATACAAAGAATGGGGGATGTAGTTTGGAGTTTAAAACCGGCAGAGGAAGAAAAAAATTCAGTTGGTTTACGATTGCGTAATTATAGTCAGGAATTATTGTCTGCTAAAAATATAAGTACGCACTTTGAAATTGATGAAGCGTTAGTACAAAAAATAATAAGCCCGCTTGTTAGAAAAAATTTGTTATTAATTGCTAAAGAAGCTATGAATAATATTGCCAAATATAGCGGAGCTACAGAGGCTTTTATCATATTTAATCAACAAGCTGATAAGGTTCAATTAACTATCCGTGATAACGGAAAAGGCTTTGATAAAACTTCTACAGTTTATGGTAATGGTTTGGGGAATATGGAACAACGCTGTAAACAACTCAATGGAACTTTTTCTGTACAATCAAAATCAGGGCAAGGTGTGTGTATTGAGTGTATCTTTCAAATAGCTATAATTAGCCATTCAATTTGATGCAATTTAAAAATACATTTGTGTAATGATAAGAGTAGCGGTATATGACGATAATAAAGACAGGCGAGAAAGCCTGCAAGCATTTATTACACTTGCACCCGAGCTTGAACATGCAGGTAGTTTTGAAAACGGGGGCACTATTTTATTAGATGTAGCAGCCACTAATCCTCATATTATTTTAATGGATATTGAAATGCCAGATGGCAATGGTATAGAAGCGGTGAGAACTTTAAAAAAGCATTTCCCAGATATTAAAATTATCATGCAAACAGCTTTTGATGATGATGACAAAGTATTTGCTGCATTGCAAGCAGGAGCGGAGGGTTATATTTTAAAAACAGCATCTGTAATACAAATAGCACAAAGTATAGATGAAGTAATGAAGGGAGGCGCAGCCATGACACCCTCTATTGCATTAAAGGTAATGCGGTTTTTTGGGCAACAGCAAATGGTTATTTCAACCGACTACAATCTTTCTCCTAAAGAAACAGAAGTATTAAAACACTTGGTTACTGGGCTTAGTTATAAAATGATTGCTGATCAAATGGGCATTAGTTATTTTACGGTAAATAATCATGTAAAAAAAGTGTACGAAAAATTGCATGTACATTCTTTAGGTGAGGCAGTTGCCATTGCGCACAAGGATAAACTACTATAAAATCCAGCTTTAAACATAACCATTTTTAATGCCATAAGCTACCAGCTCACCAGTAGATAAACAAGCTGTTTTGTGAAGCATATTTTGTCGGTGGTTGTCTATTGTTTTTTGTGCAATGTTTAATAATACGGTAATTTGTTTGCTACTATTTCCTTTGGCCAGTAGCCTAAGTACCTCTATTTCTCTATTGGTTATGGGTACACTAATATTATTGTTAGGCATACTTTTACCATCTACGCATATAAATTGTTGGCAACTTTCATCGTAGGTATCCAATATACTCATGCTGGCTATACCATCGTTTTTTATATGTTGTATGTTGGTTATAAAAGTAAGCCCATAGAGTATTTTG
>JANOZW010000538.1:0-10176 GCA_031429575.1 Ferruginibacter sp. | reverse complement strand
CAGTAGCTACAGGTAATTACCAAGCTACGGTAACAGATGAAGCTGGAACAAAAACGACGATAGGTTTTATAGTAAAGTAAAATAGTTTTTAGAAAATATATAGAGCCGCCCTATGAAAATGGGGCGGCTTTTATAGGAATTAATCTGAATATTTCTGTATTAAAATGTATCATAATTAAATCTGCACTGTATATTCCACATTTTTCACTGTTTTTCCTTACTTTTGCGCCGATTTTATGCAAGCAATAAGTAATATTTTTCCGCTGTTGAGCAGCCCCAAAAAAGTGATAATAACTATGCACCAAAAGCCAGATGGCGATGCAATGGGTTCTACATTAGGATTGTATCATTTTTTAAAACAGTTTGGTCATGATGCAAAAGTAATATCGCCTACAAACTGGGCATCATTTTTAGACTGGATGCCAGGGCGAGATACCGTAATGGATTATGAACGCCAAGCAGATGCGGCTAATGAATTGATAAAAAATGCGGATTGGCTTTTTTGTTTAGATTTTAATACACTCAGCCGCACAAAAAATATGGAGGCAGCGCTTGATTCCGCAAATGGGCAAAGAATATTAATAGACCACCATAGAGAACCACAAGAAGAAAAATTTGCTTATGGTGTAAGTGATACAAGCAAAAGCAGTACCTGCGAAATGGTATATGATTTGATTGTGAACTCGGGCAATCCAGATAAAATAAATGATGATGTGGCAGAATGTTTATACGCAGGTGTAATGACGGATACAGGTTCATTTCGTTTTCCGAGCACTACCGCCAGTGTACACAAAATGGTGGCACATTTAAAAGAACTTGGCTTAAAACATTCGCCTATACATGAGGCATTGTTTGATAATGGAAGCGAAAACAGATTACGTTTTTTGGGCAATGTTTTGCTTAACAGAATGGAAGTGTTTTATGAATACAATACAGCACTAATAGCCGTTACACAAGCAGATCTTATAAAATTTGATATAAAAACTGGAGATACAGAAGGACTGGTAAATTTTCCGCTAGGCATAGAAGGTATTAAATTTGCGTCTATTATTATTGATAGAGGAGAGGAGCGCAAGTGTTCGTTTAGGAGCAAAGGGGATTTTGATGTAAATACTTTTGCAAGAACATATTTTAATGGTGGCGGGCATTTTAATGCAGCAGGAGGAGCTACCACAGACAGCTTAGAAAAAGCCATAGCAGATTTTAAAAAAGCCATGGAAGCAAACAGAGATAAACTTAGTACATATACATTTTAAAAAATAAACAACAACAAACACAATGAGAAAAATCTCTTATCTATTTTTGGCAACGGCAGTTTTATTTTCTGCTTGCAAAGATGCATCTTTTAAAAAAGGTGAAGAAGGAATGGAATACAAAATAATTGCAGATGGCAAAGGTGATTTGCTAAAGCAAGGTGAGTTTATGGAATTGCAATTTACATCTACCATAAGTGGAGCTGGCAAAAAAGATTCTGTACTAAATAGTTCAAGAGATCAAGGTGGTGCACAAATTATGCCTTTCGATTCTACCAACTTACCACCTGCTTATTTCAAAATTTTTAAGCTATTAAAAAAAGGTGATAGTGTAGCTACAAGAACATCTACTGATAGCATTATTAAAAAACAACCACAAGGACAAGAGTTGCCTGCTTTCATTAAAAAAGGAATGTTTATTTATACCAATATTAAATTGGTAAACATATATAAAACACAAGCAGAAGCTGACTCAGCAAAAAAATTGAATATGGCTGCTGCTGAAGTAGCTGCAAAAGCTAAAGGAGCAGTATTGGCAAAAGAAGATGACAAAACGATAGCTGCATATTTGGCTAAAAATAATATCACGGCTACCAAAACAGCCAATGGTGTATATGTAAAAACAACGCAAGCTGGTACAGGAGCTGTTTTAGATAGTACTGTATTTGTAAAAGTAATGTACACAGGCAAAACACTTGATGGAAAAATGTTTGATTCAAATGTAGATCCTTCTAAAGGTCATACAGATCCACTTTCTGTAAACCTTACAAATGATATGTCTCTTGGTGGTGGTGTAATACCAGGTATGTCTGAAGCTTTGAAATCAATGCAACAAGGTACTAAAGCTACTATGTACATTCCATCAGGTTTGGCATATGGCCCAAGAGGAGCAGGTGCAGATATCCCTGCAAATGCAAACTTAATGTTTGATGTGGAAGTTATTGGTGTAATGAGCAAAGAGCAAGCTAAAGCTGATAATGCGGCACAGCAAGCTAAAATGATGGCCCAACAAAAAGCGGCACAAGCACAACAAATGGCTGCACAAAAAAAATACATGGATAGCTTGAAAAAAGCAGATCCTAAAGCAGCTGAAGAAATGCAAAAGCAAATGATGCAACAGCAAATGCAACAGATGCAGCAGCAGCAAGGTGGTGGTCAAAGATAAGTTTGGTTATCATTTGCATAAAAGCAAATTCTAAAAAATATAGACATAATAAATTAAACCCCAGCGATTTTTCGTTGGGGTTTATTGTTGTTAACACTAATGGCTTCATTCCATAAAAATCTGTAAAATAAACGCATTAAAAAAGCCCTCAATTTACTGAAGGCTTTTTGCAAATATTTTCAAAAAATAATTCTACACTAAGTTATCCCACCACTTCCACAATCTCATCCATATTAATGGCATTGTGGCTTTCATCATACACACATTCTCCATTTTTTATAATCAGAATTTGTGGCGATGCATGTTCTACATCAAAATCGTTGGCTATTTTATTAGAAATACCTCTGTGGGCTATTAAGTCCAAATAATTAAAATCAATGCCATCAGGCTCAGCAGATCTTTCGAGCCTACTTTTTGCCATACTGCTAATAGAACAGCGAGTGCTGTGCTTAAAAATAACCTGAGGTTTTTCTACAGAAAGCTTTTTTATGGCTTCTAATGCTGATTCATCGCTAAATTCTTTCCAATTCACTTATCTATTTTTTAATGTATGATACCTTGGTTATTTGGGCAACCTGTTTTTTTACTAGACCCACAACTGCTAATTAATGCTGTAACGCTTATTAATAAAAGGCAGGCAATAAGTACTTTTTTCATTTTTTGTAATTTTAATGAGCAAATATAATTTATTATATACCCTAAACGAAAAAAATACTAAAATATTACCTTATCATTAAGATTTTCAAATATGTATCTTGCAGGTTAAATATTAACCTTATAATTAAACTTATGTTGCAGCTTACTCGCCCTATTGCCTTTATAGATTTAGAAACTACAGGCGTAAACCTTACAACCGATAGAATAGTAGAACTAGCTGTGGTAAAAATAAACCCAGATGGTACAAGAATAGCCAAGCGTAGGCTTGTTAATCCCCAAATGCCCATACCTGCGGCTACAAGTGAAATACACGGTATTACAGATGATATGGTAAAAGATGCCCCTACATTCAAACAAATGTCTAATGAGATAAAACAATTTTTAGAAAATTGCGATTTAGGAGGTTATAATAGCAATAGATTTGATATACCATTATTGATGGAAGAATTTTTGAGGGCAGGTGTAGATGTTGATCTCAGCGATAGAAGAATGGTGGATGTACAACATATTTTTTACACCATGCAGCCTCGTACGTTGAGCGCAGCATATGAGTTTTTTTGCGAAAAATCATTGGTAGATGCTCATAGTGCGGAAGCTGATATTAATGCTACCATTGAAGTTTTAGAGGCACAATTAAAGAAATACGATAAACTCGGCACGACTGTTGATTCTATTCTCGGCTGTATAGGAGAGGAAAAGATTGTGGATTATGCACGTAGGTTTAGTTTTAATGATAAAGGCGAAGAGGTTTTTAACTTTGGTAAATTTAAAGGAATGCCAGTATCTGAGGTATTTAAAAAAGAACCACAGTATTATGATTGGATGATGAAGGGCGATTTTCCAATGCATACGAAGAAAAAAGTAACAGAATTGTTTAACCGTACTCTATTGAAAAAATAGACTTTTAAATATTTAACTTTGTAATAAAATTTTATAAATTATTTTTGAATAAATCAGCAAAAGGTCATTTGGAGAAAATTGTTATCATACCAACGTATAATGAGAAAGAAAATATTGAAGCAATCATTGCTGCGGTAATGAATTTGCCTTCGATGTTTCATGTACTCGTAATAGATGACGGCTCGCCAGATGGAACTGCAGCGATCGTAAAATTGTTGTTTACAAAGTATCCCAATAAATTATTTTTAGAAGAGCGTACTGGAAAACTTGGATTAGGTACAGCTTACATTCACGGTTTTAAATGGGCTTTAAAAAATAATTATCAATACATCTGCGAAATGGATGCAGATTTTTCTCATGAACCATCTGATCTTATTCGCTTGCACGAAGCATGTACCAATGGTGCAGATGTGGCTATTGGTTCTCGTTATGTAAAAGGCGGTGCGGTAGAAAACTGGCCAGCTAATCGCATAGCATTATCTAAAGGAGCATCGCTTTATACTCGTATCATAACTTTTATGCCTGTAAAAGATCCTACAGCCGGTTTTGTATGTTACAAAGCAAATGTATTAAACACCATAAACCTAGATGCTATAAGCTTTGTAGGTTACGCTTTTCAAATAGAAATGAAATTTGCCGCATGGAAACTTGGTTTTAAAATTGTAGAAGTGCCCATTACTTTTAAAGATAGAAAACTCGGTGCCAGCAAAATGAACAAAGGCATTATTAAAGAAGGCATACTTGGCGTACTGCAATTAAAGTGGCAAAGTATTTCTAAAAATTACCGCAGGCGTGTTGCACGCAAAGAAGATGAAGCAAGTTTGTTTATACAAACAGATGTAGCTACTGAGAGGATTTAAAGAGCCTCCCTAAATCCCTCCCCCGAAAAATCGGGGCAGGCGAGAGGGGCTTTTAGTTTTTAATGCTTTTTAATATTTGATTATTGTCGAAACATATTTTCTTACTTTTTGTCCAAACTAAAACACAGCTATGGCCATCATCATTGTGTCACTCACTTCATCCACATACCATTATTCATCTTTTATCATGCATTAGATTGATTAAAACTTTTCGACTAAGTACTTTATCTAATACCTTACCTTCTAGTTCTTCCTCTACACGAAGTGAAGAGGGCAAGGGTGAGGTCATAAACCTGATTTTTTACTAGGAGATTACTTTAAGAAAATGTAATTTGCAGCATGATTGTTTTAACCGACAAAAACTTTCGGGAAAATCTATTTCCATTTACACATACTCGCCATGTCGCCAATATTCGTATTGGTATATTAACCATTAAAGAAAAATGGGAATTACTTTTAGGAGAAAAAGTAAGTGTAGATGAAACCAAACTTGGCATTGTTATACCTGCCAATATAATTCCTACAAAAGAAAATTATAAACAAATTATTGAAGCAGCTACCAAAAATATTTTTTTAATGGAGACAGACTCTATTAAAATTATTTCTTTCCCATGGCATATATTTCAACTAAATGATTATGCACTTAGGCAAGATTTTATATTGCTTTCCGATGCTAATGTTACACAAGTTTTAAATGATACAAACAAAATAATTAACAGCGAAGCTATATTTATAGGTACAGATGTAAAAGTAAACCATTGCATACTAAATGCAAGCACAGGGCCCATTTACATAGATGATGACGCAGAAATTATGGAAGGCAGTATGATACGTGGACCATTTTATTTAGGTAAAAATAGTGTAGTTAAAATGGGGAGTAAAATATACGGAGCTACTACTATTGGGCCAAACTGTGTGGTAAGTGGCGAAATAAAGAATAGTGTTTTATTTGGTATTAGTAATTAAGCCCATGATGGATACTTGGGCGATAGCGTAATAGGAGAGTGGTGTAATATAGGTGCAGGTACAAGTAATAGCAATGTGAAAAATACAGGCGGCAATGTAGGTTATACATTAGAAAAAGACACGCAAGCGATTTTTGCAGGTAATAAAGCAGGCTTGCTAATGGGTGATTATAGTAGGGCTGCAATAAATACAGCTTTTAATACAGGTACAGTAGTTGGTGTTTGTTGTAATATATTTGGTGAAATAATGCCGCCTAAATTTTCAGATAACTTTACTTGGGGTACGGAAAAATACATTTTAGATAAAGCTATACAAGATATTGATAACTGGATGAAATTTAAAAATCAGCAAATTGATAAGCGCACAGTGCAACTTTTAACAGCATTGTATGGGAAGGGAGAGTAGAGAGTTGGCAAAAAGCAGTTGGCAAAGAACGGTTGGCAAAAAGCAGTTGGCAAAAAGCAGTTGGCAAAGAACAGTTGGCAAAAAGTTTAGCTATATAAATAAAAAAGTATTAACAACAAACAATAAACAACAAACAATTCAACAGTAAAACAAATTATCAATTTAAACAATGAGAAAACAAATAGCAGCAGCCAACTGGAAAATGAACCTTACACTTTCAAAAGGAGAGGAGTTAATGAATGAAATATTAGCAGAGAATATTAACCTTGCCGATAATCAAGAAGCGGTTTTTGCTGTGCCTTTTCCTTATTTGATAAACATAAAAAGCAAAACTAATACAACAACTAATTTTTTTACTGCTGCGCAAAATTGTGGGGCTGAAAAATCAGGAGCTTTTACAGGAGAGGTAAGTTGCGAAATGATAAATAGTATTGGAATAAAATATGTAGTAATAGGGCATAGTGAGCGCAGAGAATATTACAACGAAACCAATGAAGTACTTACAAAAAAAGTAAACCTGGCGTTAGAAAATAATTTGCAACCTATTTTTTGCTGTGGTGAACCGTTACAAATACGTGAGGCAGAAACGCAAAATGCTCATATTGAAATGCAATTAACAGAAAGTTTGTTTCATTTATCTGCCGAGCAAATGCAAGGCTTTGTAATAGCGTATGAACCAATATGGGCTATTGGTACAGGACGCACAGCATCTAGCGCACAAGCACAAGAAATGCATGTGCATATACGCAGTGTGCTTGCAAATAAATATGGGGCTGAAACTGCCGATAGTATTTCTATTTTGTATGGTGGGAGTGTAAAAGCGGCAAACGCAATTGAAATTTTCTCTCAGCCAGATGTAGATGGAGGATTGGTGGGCGGGGCTAGCCTTGTAGCGACTGAATTTGCTGAGATAATAAGGAGTTTAAAAAATAAATTAGTATAATTAAACTGCAATGGCTCGTATGTATTTCTTATGAGTCATTGTTATTTTTGGGTATGTCTACTTTTGTGCATTCATTTAGTTTTTCTAAATGAAGTACCGTGGTTTGTCCCGTATTGTCTCTATTGTACATTGGTGTGAACTTATAGCCGTATGCAATTTCGTAAAAAGTATAAGAAGTACGAGCTATCACATTATTACTAAATGTATCGTCAAATGCTTTTATATAAATCATTACTTCACCTTTAGCTGTTTTAAAATCTTCTTCAGTAAAATTATAAATGGGGCTTTCTTCATTTATAGGATGTACCAACGTCCAACTCAGCGCAAGTGCATTAATCTTAACAGCTTCTAAACTGAGGTTAAAAAATTGGTTTGATGATTTGCCATTTTCTTCTATAATTAAGGCAAGCGTTACTTTTGCTTCTACATCTGTAAGGGCAGAAGTGTTTTTAAAAGGAGCTAATCTTATCATTAAGCCTGTAATACCTTCATAAGGTGTTATGAGGGCTTTTTCTGAAAATTTTACGTAGGCTTTTGGTAAACTAAACCTACCATACATAAGACCAGTGGCCACGGCAAAACTTAATAAACCAATAAGTGCTTGAAACGAGGATACCGCATTCATGGTGAACCCTAATGGACTAATTCTTCCATAACCCACAGTAGTAAAGGTTTGTGTGCTAAAGAAAAATGCTTCCATAAATTTATCTGCTTCTGTACTAACATTGAGCCCACTCAAATTTTGAGTGCCAACCAGATAATAAATAATGGTGAAAAGTAAATTTACGGAGATATAAAAAGTGAAGATAATGAGAAAAAACTTCCATGGATGCATCGTGAGCATACTATGAAACCAGCTATATCTCTCAAAAAAACCTACACCCGACTTTTTAATATTTGGAGAGCCATCTTTATTAAGCAATCTACCACCATATGATGATGCATTTATGCCAAAACCTGTTGTTGTGGCTGATATGTTTTGTGTATTTCTTTTATGTATAGCCATTTTCTACCAATTTGATTATTATTCAAGTTCTCTAAATGTAAAATTATTTATTTGAAATCTAATTTGTTTCCTACATTTATATGCATCACTTTTAAACCCTAAAACTAATATTTAATACATTGTAATTAATGAAGCTATCAAAATTGATATACAAAAGTGTTTTTTGGCGTTCTTTAAATGTAATTTCTTTATTTGTGTTGAATTTATTTATAGCTAGACATTTTGGAGCTGATTATTTTGGCGATTTTTTTTATGTCATTAATTCTCTTTCTTTGTTTATACTATTTTTTAGTTTTTGCCTTGAAACAGGTTTAGGTTATTATGTAGCAAAAGAGGAGGTGAGTGATTTTCATGCTGTGTTGTTTTCTGTTTTTTGGTCTTTGGTCGCTTCTACAATCATATTAGGAGTTTTGTTTTTTTTTAGAGTTTCCTTTTTAAGTCAAAACAAAAACTTTTTATTATTTTCCTTTTGTTTTATAGCTGGTAATTTCTTGCTAACTTTTTTTAATAATCTTTTTACAATAAAACAATATTTCATTTTACCCAATGTAATGGCTGTCTTTTTCAATATTGGCTTATGTTTTTTACCATTCTTTTATGCAAGTTCCAATAATTTAAATGTCGGCAATTTTTTTCAAAATTATTATTTTGTAATATTTTTTATACAGGGTATATTATTGGTCATTTCGTACTTTTTTATTTTTACGAAAGTATTGTCTTCTAAACCATTTACGAAAAATTTATTTTTTAAAATTTTAAAATATTCTTTAAAATCTTTTATTGGAAATATTATATTTTTTCTTGTGTATAGGATTGATTATTGGTTATTGAATTATTTTTCAATAAATGCGTTGGATTTTGGAAACTATGTGCAGGTTTCAAAACTGGTACAAGTATTTCTTATAATACCGAGTATAATAGCTACTACCATTTATACTATAACTGCAAAAGGGTATGAATCTAGCATAAATAAAAATATCCCTCAACTTTCAAGAATTATTTTTTCTTTTGTGGTAATTATTTGTTTTATTATTGTGCTATTTGGCAAATGGTTTTTTCCTTTTATATTTGGCGAAACATTTACTAAAATGTATCTGCCATTTCTATTGTATATGCCTGGTATAGCAGCTATAGCCACGCTTTATCCTTTCACTGCTTTTTATGCTGGTGCTAATAAAATTTGGACTAATATTATAGGGTCATTAATTGCACTCATAGTAATTGTAATTGGAAATATAATTTTTATACCTATTGCTGGCATTAATGCTGCTGCAGCTGTAAGTAGTATTGGATACGTAGTATATGAAATATATGTGTTGTTTATTTTTAAAAAGGAATATGGGTTGCAAATAAGGGATTGTTTTATTATAAAAAAAGATGATTTTAAACATATTGCAAAATTGTTAAAATCATAAAAATATAGATATGGATTTTGAAAAAATATATACAGATGGGAGATATTTTGAAAGTAATCCTACTTGGTCTCAAGAAAATTCTGAATGGAAAGGAGCCATGATTGAAAAATTATTAAAAAAAAATGCAATTCATTTTAATGAGCTAGTTGAGGTAGGCTGTGGGGCTGGTAAAATTTTAGCGTATTTACAAAAACAAAACCCTGCTAAAAATTTTATTGGATACGATATTTCACCTCAAGCCATAGAGCTTGCCTTACATATTAAAAATGATAAGCTACATTTTTTACAATCTAATTTTATTGAGGCGTATAAAGAGATTGCAGATGTCTTATTGATTATAGATGTAGTAGAACACGTTGCGGATTACTATGGTTTTTTAAATAAATTAAAACCCAAATCAAAATATTTTATTTTTCATATTCCTATTGATATGTCCATAAACACTGTTTTAAAACCACATATTAATCTTCAACAAAGAGATGCAGTTGGACATATCCATTATTTTACAAAAGATAGTATTTTTTGGATGTTGGAAGATTGCGGATATAAGATTATGGATTGGCATTATACAAAGCCTGATTATGATTTTAAACCCGTAAAAGGACT
>JANOZW010000537.1:0-1913 GCA_031429575.1 Ferruginibacter sp. | reverse complement strand
TGATTACTTCCATTTTAAATTTATCGGGCTGTGCTATGCTTACTTTTGAAACCGATTCAGATAAATAAATAATCCCCTTGCCTGCAGAGTCCACCCCCATTTCTTTTTTATCGTTGCTTTCAATTTTTTTACCAAATACTTTTTTAGGCAGCGATTTTAATTTTATTAAATCTTTACCATAAATATTACACGTAAATTGGTTTACTTGCTTGGCATAAAAAGATCTTTTCTTGATAGCATTTCGTATTATTTCATAGGCTGGGTCTTCTCCACCATTTTTTACTATTACAGCATCCATACTTAGCTTTTGATCTGTAAGTATAAAACTCAGCTCCGTTTCACCATTTACGGTAACTTTTTTTTCTGTAGTTGTAAAACCTAAATGGTTGCAAACAATTATATAAGTACCATTGGGTAAATTGAGCGAATATTTTGCTTTATCATTAGCACTTGCGCCTTTTGTAGTACCTTTTATGGTTATAGATGCATAGGGCAATAAATCGCCTTGCGAATTAAAGACCGTACCATAAATTTTTTGAGCTGAAACTGTCTGACTAGAAATAAGAATGAAGCAAAATAAAAATATTCGCATAAAGATGTTTTAGGTTATACGAATATAGTTGTGAAAATGTTACAGAATTTATAAATGTATTATGCATAAAAAATATTAAGCGTAATTTAGTCTTATATTTTCCAAGGATTAATTATCTTAAGATCAGTAATATTGATAAAATCTTTTTCATTATTTGTGATTAATGTATATCCGTAAGCTAAAGCAGTAGCAGCTATAATTGCATCTGGTGTTTTTATTTTTTTAGCCTTTCGAATATCTACACATTTTGAAATGATTTCAGGAGTTATTCCTAAAACAATGCTATCGGTAATAAAATTTTTCACGTTATTTTCTATGCCAATATCTGTTTTCCAACATAGCAACTCTATTTGTGTAATAACAGATAAATTAGGTATGGCATCAATTGCATTATCTAAAAAGAAAATTGCATTTGTAGAAAATGAGGCGGATAGATAATCAGAAACTGTATTGGTATCAATTAAATACTGTTCCATTCGCTTCTCATTTGTTTAATATGGGCATTTAAACTCTGTCCAGCTTCCTTGCTGATGATTCCTTTGTATTTATCAGACAATTTAATTTTTGTATCACTTGGCAGATGAATATTTTCTTCTAAAACTTTTATAAGATCTAAATCTTCCATTTCATGCAAAAGCCCAACAGCTTTTTTATTTGTAAGTTGTATCAACATTGTATCTTCCATTATATTGATTTTGGCATTACTTTTAAATAATTTCTTTGTAAATATAATACAAATTTTATGTTTTCTACCTTAATAAAAGCCTAAATATTACCCCTTCGCCACCAGCATCTTCTTCAACAACCTTCCACTCAAGCTTCCAAAACCTGCCACCAACCCACCTATTAGCCCTGTAAGAATATATAACATTGTTGGATTATCGGCTTTTAAAAACAATATCGACATTTTATGTACAAACAAATTACCATTGGCACTACTCATATAAACACTCATACCTGCCCATAAAACAAAGAGTGCAATAAAGCCTGATAAAAAAGCTAATCCCGCTTTTTGCGGAATAGCAAATGCAACTATAAAAGCAGCAATGGCAATAACCCACCATGGAAAATATAGGCAAGCTGCAAAACTTAAAACAGCAATTAATATTGTAGATATAAAAAATTTCATTGTAAGTATTTTAAAAAAGTGTAGTATTTTAATTAGAGAAATTCATCGTCCATTTTACACGATTATCTTTTGTTTCGTCTTTGGTCATCATCCACAGGGCATAGTATTTTCCAGCCACCCATTCATCTACAAAGTTGTCGTAAAATTTACTCCCAGGGTTTCCATTTTGCCCACCTGGATAAATACCATAAG
>JANOZW010000536.1:0-9004 GCA_031429575.1 Ferruginibacter sp. | reverse complement strand
AAACATAACAGCCGTAAGTATAATTAAACAAACAGCAATAGAAGGCCATTTTCTATCTGGATGCATGCTGTTGTATATGCCATACCAAATTTTTCGAGAAGGTATCATCTTAAAATCTTCGATGCTGCTTCTCAAAAATTGTTCAAAATCGTTATTGTTGTTCTTGTCTTCCATGTTGCACTAACCCTTATTCATTTTTAAAACTACCACTGTATTATTCTGCAGCAGATTTTCCAAAATTATTTTTGTATTGCGATTTGTCCATTACTTTTCGCTTTATCAATATTTCTTCTAACATTGCTTTTGCTCTGGTGTATTGGCTTCTGCTCGTGCTTTCTCCTATCTCTAACATTACCCCAATTTCTTTGTGAGAATATCCTTCTATAGCATATAAGTTCAATACGGTTCTATACCCCAATGGCAATGAGCGAATGTATTCTACAATTTGTTTGGCTTGCAATAGGCTTGGCACCAAATCTTCGTTGGTATGAAAACCTTGGGCATAAGTAATATCAACCGTATCGGCAAATTTTTTGTTTTTCTTTAATACGTTTATACAAGTATGTACAATTACACGGCGTATCCATCCTTCTAGCGAGCCTTCGTTTCTATATTGACTAAGTTGGGTAAAAATTTTTATAAAACCTTCTTGTAGCATATCCTCCGCATCTTCTCTACTCTTGGCAAAACGATAGCAAACGCCAAGCATACGGGGACCGAAGCGGTCATAAAACGCCTCCTGCGCAGCAGCATTGTTTCTGATACTCCCTGTAAGCATTTGCTCCTCGGTCATAAATAAGTTATTTTACCCATAAATATAGGCAATTTTATTTGTATAAGTGCTGCGTGGGGGTTAAAAAGAAGCTAGTAAAGGTTTACAACCTTGCAAAATACTTGAATATTGGGCATTGAAAATTGATTATTGAGTGTTTTTGGTGTCTTAATTTATGCCTCCATCAGCGGTTACGAGTTTTGTTAATGCAGATGCCAACATTATGCGCCGAGTACCGAAAAGTATTAACCTTACAGGTAGTTTTGTTAAAGCGGTTACGAGTTGCTGTTTCGGCGGGGTTTTCACCTGCATAAAACTTGAAGCATAAAAGCACCACCGTGAAACCCCGACGTATAAAGAATCTTAAATTATTATACACCCACGCTACAAATCTTTATAATGTTTTGGACAAAAATGTTTTACTTCATTTAGTTCATAAAATGAAGCACTAGTGTGCGCATAGCTTACATTATCTTTAGCCAAAGTCCATTTGCCTTTTACGGGGTTGGCATGTATATAATCTAATTTTTGAAATAAAAATTTGTCAGAATAAATTGCTTTTGCATCAAATGAATCTTTAAAAACTTTATGTTTTTGTCCTTTAGCTATTTCTCTACTAGTAAGATTAGAAGCCAATACTTGCAACATTTCTTCATTACCACTTTTCTCTAACCTATTCACAATTTTATAAGCCATAAAACGTTTTGCATTACTCATTATTTTATTTAAATTATATCCAGATGATGGAAAATGAATAATAGCATGTACATGGTTAGGCATAATTACATATCCAATAATTTCAATACCATCTTGTTTTAAAATATTGAACCAATTATAAACAATATCATAGCTATTGGTCGTATCAAAAAGTGATATCCATTTGTAGCAAGTAAAGGTTACAAAATAGGTAGTAAACGCTTCGGAGTGTTTGTATTTTACTGCCATACTATTAGAGGAGCGGTTTTGGTTTCTACAAATTAAGGTTTCTTTATACGTCGGGGTTTCGCAGCAAAGTTTTTTTATAATTTTTAGGTTGTGTTTGCGAAAACCCCGCCGAAACGGAAACGCCTCGGAGTGTTTATATTTTACTGCCATATAATGTAGGTTTGGGTTTGGTTTCTACAAAATTAAGGTTTCCTTATACGTCTGGGTTTCGCAGCAAATTTTCTTTATAATTTTTAGGTCGTGCTTGCGAAAACCCCGCTGAGACAGAGGTTTTTATATTAAAAATGCCGACATGTTTTGTTTCGGCATTTTTAATATAAAAATATATTTTGAAAACTACAATATGGGTACATTAAAAGTACCTAATGTTATAGATTTTGTACCTAAAGGTCCATAAAATTTGCCTTGTACATTTGTTGCGCTAATGCTAATAATTTCAATAGTGAAAGGTGTTGGAACTGGAACTCCTGATATTGTTCCAAACGAAGCCCCAGTAGGAGAATCGTAGCTGGCACTTATCAAACAAGTTGCAAGTTGATTGGTATTATAAACTCCGGGGATTATTGGTGATCCTCCTCCTCCTCCGGTATTACCTAAAGCAAAAAAGATAGCCTCATTATCAGTAGTGTTGTTATCTCCTGAAACAACTAATGCTGTCAGACCGAAAAGTGTTGTGTTGTCGTAAACTGCTTTTGCAGAAATATTAAAAGTTCTAAGTATGCCGTCCACTTGGCATTGTATAACTCCTGATGTAGGAGGTGTTGCAGGCGTAAACGGAATAGTAACACTACAATTTGCACCACCTCCTCCACTTAACACAAATGTAGTAGAAGGTGCAGCGCCAGCTGTAGGCAAACCCGTTGCAGTAAGTGTTATAGAAGTAGAAGTTGCAGTTAAATTACCAGAACCTATAAAACTTACCCCATTTACATTACTTGTAGTAATAGTGTAAGAGCCAGGTGTGGTAACTGTTACTGGAACAGCTATAGTATTACTGGCAGTCATTGCTGTGCCTATTTGGTATATACCTGCAAAAGTAGCAGAACCGCAGTTAAATGAATAAGTAGCAGGAGTGGGTGCACCCGTATAAGTTACACTCACATTTGAACAAATAGTGGTACCACCTACAGAAGCATAATTAAAACTACCAGCAGCTGTAGGTGTATTGTTTGCGGGGTTGACAAATAAATCTACATTTTGCGTAACAGTAGTGGTAAAAACACCAGCGCCAATGTATGATACGCCATTTACTGTATTAGTAGTAATAGAATAAGCCCCAATTGAAGTTGGTGTAACGCTTAGAGTAACTTTGCTAGCTGCGCTAAGTGCTGTACCTGCTACAAATGTACCTGTTTGCGTAGCGGCAGTAGCGCAATTAATAGTGTAAGTAGCAGGTGTTGGTGCGGCTTGCACATTTAAGCTAAACCCACAACTACTTGCTACAGGCGTTGTAGTGCTAAAGGTGTAATTTATTGTACCAGCTAAGGGTCCAGCGGGAGTTCCACTAGCACCAAGTACAATTTGTTGATTACCGATAGCCAATGTTCCAGATCCAGAAAATGTAAGCCCTCCTGCTAAAGTCGTATTTAAAGTATATGTACCAGCCTGAGCTACAATTACAGGAATTGTCATCGTATTTATAGCAGCGTTTGTAGGAATGCCTACAAAGAAATTATTTGTTTGCGAAGCACCCGTGCATGCCGCAGCATTTGGAAAAGTAAACACCGCAGTCGTACCCCCACCAATCGTTCCTGTTACAGTCACAGCAAACTCACACACATCTCCATTAAATTTCACTTTAAATAAATTTGTACCCGCAGCTAATGGTTTACCAAAACCTATCAATCGTATGGTATTAGCACCGGGTACTGGCGTAACACCCGTAGCTCTAAAATAATAGCCATTTACGGTATCGGTAGAAATGATATAAATACCCACATTGGTAATATCAACTTGTACATCTACAAAATTTGTAGCATTTAGGGAAGTGTCTTTTTTATATGCGCCACTTGGTAACGATCCAGTACAATTTCCACCTGCATCTTTGGTTAAAGTTCCTAATGCACTACCAGTTTCCGCACTCAATTCTTTTTGGCAAGATGTAAATACTATCCCTGCGGTAAGAACAAATAGTAGTAAACGTAAAAATTTCATGTTGTAATTGTTTATTGGTTTTTAATTTAAGACATTTGAGAAGCGTCATCTATTTGAGATGTTGTTTCTATTATAGGATGCTCATTTATCGTATTTCGTTGCTTGAAAAATCTTTTTTGAAAAACTAATAACGAAATAACCCCCGTACTTATTGCCGCATCTGCAATGTTAAAGATAGGTCTAAAAAATTCAAAGGATTCTCCTCCCCAACCAGGTACCCATTTAGGAAATGTGCCATGTATTACTGGAAAGTACAGCATATCCACCACATTGCCATGTAAAAAGGAGGAATAACCTGGTTTTGAAAACGTAGCTAAGCCGCTGTAATTTACATAATCATTTATTTGTTGGTTATAAACCATGCCTTTATCAAAAATCATTCCGTAAAAACAACTATCAATTAAATTACCTAACGCACCTGCGTATATGAGCGATGCACAAATAATAAATCCTTTTGTGTAACCTTTTTTAATAATACTCCCTAAGTACCAAGTGCCAAAAATAACGGCTCCCATTCTAAAAATAGTAAGTGCCAGTTTTCCCCAACTGCCACCAAACTTTAAGCCATACGCCATACCCGGGTTTTCTACAAAGTATAAATTGGCCCAGTTTCCTACCATTGGATGCTGAGAATTTAAGAGGAAAGATGTTTTTACATATATTTTTAAAGCTTGGTCTGCAACAAGCACTAAGCCAATAATAATAACGAGGTGTATTTTTTTCATATAAAATGTGGCGCAAATATAGAAATTAGTAAGGAGATATAAGATGTTAGATGCTAGATATTAGATTGTGAAGTTGTTAAAATTCCTATTTTGGTTATTTAGTTTAACATTATTGGATAATCTTAATTGTCAAAGAAAGACAGTTTGGGTAAATAATTAATTAAAAAGTCTCAGAAACAATAGTACTCCGAAATATTAGCGCATGCATTTCTCTGTGCCTCTGAGCAATACTTTTTTATATCTCTAAACAAATCTGTGGCATTCATTTATCTTTGCCCAATGAAAATTTTGATGGTATGCCTTGGTAATATTTGTAGAAGCCCATTGGCAGAAGGTATATTGCAGCAAAAAGTAAAGCTGCATCATTTAAATTGGGTGGTGGACAGTGCAGGTACAAATGGGCTTCATGTAGGCGAAGCACCGCATAGGCTAAGCCAAAAAGTAGCTAAGGCAAATGGAGTTGATATTAGCCAACAAATATCTCGTCAATTTTTTGCATCAGATTTTGAGGCGTATGATAGAATATATGTAATGGCTAAAGATGTAATGCAAGAAGTAAAAAGAATTGCAGACCATAAATTTGATGCTGCTAAAGTGGATTATTTTCTCAACGAATTACAAAACGGTCAAAACAAAGATGTATCTGACCCTTGGTATGGCAATGAAGACGGATATGTAAAAGTGTATGATTTGATTGATAAAACTTGTAGTGCAATTATTGAAAAATACTTAGCCTCGAATAGCACTAGTTAACACCAATAAAAACAAAATTTCAATAAAAAATATTCGTGAAAATTCCTGCCATTAGTGGCTACAAAAAAAGTTATAATGACCAAACCAAGTTTACCACAAGGTACCCGAGATTTTGCAGCTGCTATTGTATATAAGCGACATTTTATTTTAAATACCATACGCTCTGTTTTTGAGTTATATGGCTTTGAGCCATTGGAAACCCCTGCCATGGAAAACCTAGAAACCCTCATGGGAAAATATGGCGAAGAAGGCGACAAACTTATTTTTAAAATATTGAACAATGGCTTGAACGATCCTAAAAATATAGATAAAGCAAAAGATGGTTTTGAAAAATTATTAGAAGGAAAAAATACGGCAGCACTTACTGAACGTGCATTAAAGTACGATCTTACTATTCCCTTTGCACGCTATGTAGCCATGAATGCAAATGTGCTTACTATGCCTTACAGGCGCTACCAAATGCAACCAGTGTGGCGTGCAGATAGGCCTCAGCGTGGGCGCTATCGAGAGTTTACACAATGCGATGCAGATGTGGTGGGCAGTACAAGTTTAATAAATGAAGTGGAGCTTTGCAATATTTACCACCGCTCATTTGTACAACTTGGGTTAAAAGATTATGAGCTAAAAATAAATAGCAGAAAAGTATTAGCGGCTTTAGCAGAAATAAGTGGTGGTGCAGAAAAAATGATGGATATTACCATTGCCATAGATAAGCTAGATAAAATAGGTATAGAAAAAGTAAAAGAAGAATTAAGCGGGCGTGGAATTAATGAAAACAGTATTGCAACCATTGAAAAATATTTAAATATACATGGCAGCAACGAAGAAAAAATTACTGCCATGCAAACATTGTTTGCACAAAGCGAAATTGGTAAGGCGGGTATTGAAGAATTAAAATATGTAATGATAAATGCTTGTAACATAAATTTATCTGTTGACCTAACATTGGCTCGTGGTTTAAATTATTACACAGGTATTATTTTTGAAGCCAAAGCACCAGCACGAGTAAACATGGGCAGCATTGGCGGTGGTGGCAGGTACGATGATTTGACAGGATTATTTGGTGTACCAAACATTCCTGGCGTGGGTATTAGTTTTGGTATAGATAGAATATATGATGTAATGGAAGAAATGAATTTGTTTCCTGAAAATATTACCACCACCACTAAAGCTATTTTCTTTAATCTTGGTGAAGCCGAAACTATTACTGCATTACAGCAAATGAATATTTTGCGAGACAATAATATTGCTTGCGAAATTTATCCTGAAAAAGTAAAAATGGATAAGCAATTTAAATACGCCGATAAAAAGAATATTCCTTACGCCATCATTATTGGCACAAAAGAAATGGAGAATAAAACTTGCATGGTAAAAGATTTAAAAAAGGGAGAGCAAGTAGAAATTGCTTTTGTTGATTTAGCTAAATTCTTTTTTACATAAATGAAATATATTAATGGGCAATCCACAATCTTAGTATTTATCTTTTTTTGAACAGGTCATTTTTCTCTAAGGTACTTTCTGTTAAATTTATAGTATGCAATAAATTGAGTGCGTTTAAAATTGTCGCTCATGAATTAGAGCTTACAGCTAATCGAAAGTGATTTAAAGCTTGAAAGTCTATTATGAGAGCTGTCAGCTCTAGCGATAATTTTAAATATACCCACTAAATTATGTCATGTTTTAAAACTACATTTATGACAAAATTGCAATTGGTACATTAATTGATGTCTAAACACTAATTAAAGCGAATTTATTATAAACTGCATTTTAAGTCCCTCCTTGGAGGGATTTAGGGAGGCTATTAAATTTATTACAAATGAAAAAAATAATAACAAGAGCAAACGAAAGAGGCATGGCAGATCACGGTTGGTTAAAACCTGCGCATTATTTTAGTTTTGGTGGCTGGCAAAATCCCAATAAAATACATTTTGGTGCATTAAGAGTTTTAAACGATGATTGGATTGCTGGCGGTGGTGCTTTTCCTACACACCCGCACGACAATATGGAAATTGTAACCATACCATTTACAGGTGCGCTAAAACACAAAGACAGTACAGGCGGCGCAGGTATTATACAAGCAGGCGATGTACAAATAATGAGCGCAGGTACTGGTGTACAACACAGCGAGGCAAACGAAAGTGCAACAGAATCCGTAACCCTTTTTCAGTTATGGGTTTTTCCTAAAGAAAAAAATATTACTCCACGCTATGACCAACGTAGTTTCGATGTAAAAGAAAGAGAAGGAAAATGGCAAGTAGTGGTTTCTCCATTAGAAGAAGACCATGCACTTTGGATAAACCAAGAAGCCCGTTTTTCTTTAACAAACATTAAAGCTGGAGAAAAAATTAATTACACAAATGCTTTTGCAGGCAATGGCGTTTATTTAGTAGTAATAAATGGTAGGGTAGAAGTTGATGGTGTGACATTTGAAAAAAGAGATGCAGTTGGAATTTCGGAAACGGATAATTTTGAAATAAATGTTTTAGAAGATGCAGCATTGTTGGCGGTGGAAGTGCCAATGGAATTTTAAAATCTAGCAGTAATTATTTTCTAAAACCTATGAGGCTTAGAAGTGCTTTATAATTTAAGCTTTACAAAAAAGAGCTTATAGGTTTACAAGAGGTGTATTTCAAATTTTCGACAGTTCGTGATAGAGGTGTCAGCTTTTACTAGACAGTTTTATTTAAAAGCCTGTAATGAAAGCTGACACCTCTTGCGAAAATTTGAAATGCACTTTTACGATTGCTTTTGAAATAGCACTAATAAAATATCCATAATACCACAGGCTTATCAGCCTTATCAATATATTTTTTTAATGTAGGTAAAAAAGATGGGCTTACTGTAGGGCAGCCCAAACTGGTACAAATAGGAAAAGGATCTATTTCTTTATCAGGTACGCAAGAGTGACCATGCAATACTACAAATCTCTCGAAAGCTTTATTATTGCTCGTTTCTAACCCATATAATTTGAAGGCCATTCCAAATCTTCCGCTGTATTCATTGCCTATTTTATATTTTCCTATGGAGGTAGCATTGCCATTTGGAATATTATTAAAGGTAAGCGCATCCGTAGTTTTTTGCGAGCCACCGCCGTGCGTTACTAGCCCGCTATGCACAATGGTATCTTGCAGTAAATCATATACAAAAAAACGTTTCTTGCCAGATGGTATTTTCATATCTATCAAAAAACAGTATTCTTCGCAATAGTTATTTGCTTTTAAAAATGGCTTTATTTTATCGCCATACTTTTTTACTATTAAAAATTCTTTATCTGCTAGCTTTTTCTTTAGAAATGGTTTGGCAACCGTAGCTTTTATTTTAAGCAATGGTTTTGTATTTCCAAAAAATACAAAAGCAGAAAGCAATGTAATAGCAGCGATACCGGCAATTAAAAATTTCATGGGAGAATATTTTCATAAAGATTCAAAATAAAAATATTTCCATAAATAGGTTTAACAAAAAATAAGGCATGTATGGTTACATGCCTTATAGGGACCCTTTATTTCAACCCCCCGATTGAAATGATGTTAACCCTACTTATTTCATTAATGTTACATGCCCTACATAACCTTTCTTTTTTCCTTTTGGTTTATCAATAATGATAAATTGTATCGGCTCACTTCTACCTTCATAATTGGCATCTACTGCCACCGGG
>JANOZW010000535.1:0-4578 GCA_031429575.1 Ferruginibacter sp. | reverse complement strand
TATAAATTTTATCTTTCTTATTTCTTCTTTCAAAAAATATACATCTGCTACATCGCCACTTGTTCTGTTCATACCTGTGTAAGAACTATCTTCTGCTTGTGGGTAAAAAACCGTTTCGGCAGGGGAGCCTTTTAGCCTTGTGTATTCTATTTTACCTTCTTTAAAATAAGCATTTAGTGTACGCCCGCCTGCTTGATTATACATGGCAGGGTTTTGCTGGTTTATTACAAGGCTATTGTTAAAAACATAAATCCGTTTTGGTTGTTGTTTTTCGGTAAACAAATACATGGTATCGCCCGTTATCTGATTTTTTTCTTTCCAAACTATTGGGTTTTTAAACATTCTAAAAACAGAATCTTCTGTGCTGTAATACATGCTATCGCACACAGCCTGCGAGCTATCGTTGAATATACGTACATGTGCATAGCCAAGTATATAGCGTACGCTATCTTTTGGGGTTCTGCTAAGTATTTGTTTGTTATTGATGGTATCAATATTTACATAAAAGTTTTTTGTGCTGTCTTTATTCAACATAGTAGTAGCACTATCTTTTAAAACCATTCTATTTTTTAAGGTGTCCTTTTTTGTAGTAGCGGTATTAAAACTTTTATCATTTATTCTTAGCCCGCTAAATAATGTATCGGCTGTTATGTATGTGCTGTCTTTATCTTTTACAATAATAACCACGGGTTTTTTTGTGGCAAGAAAAGAAGATGTTTTACTATTGGTTTCTATGTAATCGCCAATTACTATCATGTGGTTTACGCTGTCCACGTATTTTGCTCGTCCTTCTAAAATAGAGATACCTGTTTTATCATCAAAAAACATTTTATCAGCAATGGTTGAAGAAGTGCTATCACTTATCAGTGTTCTATCATAAAATTGTGCCACACCAGTTTTTAAATCGTATGTGCCATTTTTAGATCGTATCACTTTACCATCTTTTGTTTTTACAACAGTAGGGGATATGAGGGCAGCTACTTTAAAATTAGTATTGTACCGTAAACTATCAGCAGAAATATTGTATTTAGGATCTACCAATCTTACTTGTTTTTTAAACAATACATCTTTGGTATCAGAAAAATAAATGGCATCGTTACTGGTCAATACACTTGAGCCGTTTACAACCCTCCCTCCACCTTGGTATGTAGCTATGCCTGTGGCTACATTATACATAAGGTCATTGGTGGTAAGGCTTACTTTGCCATCAGTTAGTTTTACCCCTCTTTTTAAATAAGCAATTCTTTCTGCACCTACATAACGAAGATAATCTGCATAGGTATTTACGGTATCTGCATCGTTTATATGTACGTGCCCAAATACCTCTGCTATGTTTGTACGAGAATTGATGACGATGCTATCGCCAGATAATATGGTATTGCCTTGTTTTACTTTTGCATTGCCCGCTAGTGTTCGTAGGCTTGTAGAATCATCTAAGGTTATCATGCGAATATCATTACCATTAATGATGATAATCTTAGTGGTACTATCTAATGGTGTAGTTTGCGCCACAATATTTGTAGTTACAAATGAGCATGCAAGCAAGAAGGTAAAGCGTAGTATTTTTATCAGCAACATATTATTTTGAAAATACAAATTGAATGATTAAAAACTTAATGCTATCATAAAATATCCCACAAAGAACCTAAGTAACACAAAGAAAAATTTTTGAATAGGGTTGCCAACCTTCGCAAACGTACTTTTGAGTTGGAAATTACTAACCAAGGTTGGCTACTCTTCGAGCAAAATTTATTTCACCTTCTCCACATAATACGGACTATTCAGTGTATCAGCCATTGGTACAAGCAATGGTTCATTTTTTGTTTTTTTACCAAATAATGAAATGTTGATGTATCGCTTTGGGTTCATGCGAACATCATCTAACAATAAGTTAAGTTTATTACCACTCGATGCTAAATTTTTATACAATGTAGGGTCGTTTAATAATTTACCAAGTGTACCATTACTATTATTAAAATTGCCCACTACCGTTTTTAATTCGTTAATGGCTTTGTCTAAATTGTCTAATGTATTTTGTACATTTAAATTAGCAAACTTTGTAGTGGTTTTATCAAGGTTGCTTACCACACTATTTATTTTATCGTTGTTGCTTGCAAAGTTGCCTGTAATAGCACTTACATTGTTAAGAGACTTTGCCAACGCACCGGTTTGTGTATTTAATAATGAATTTAAAGATGCGGTAGATTGTACCATGGCGGCTGTTACTTTATTCAAATTACCCAATGTTGCAGCAATATTATCTTTGGCATTTGGGTCAAGCATGGAATTAAAATTGCCAACTAAAGAGTCCACAGAGCTCAATGCTTTTTTTACTTGAAACAATACAGGGTCTACTTTTTTTAAGACCTCATTAAACATACCCACACTATTTTCTGTAAGAATACTGTCTTTGTTCTTTAAATGCTCTGTAGCGCTGCCCAATACAATCTCTACACTAGGTGTGCCAAGTGGATTGGATTTTATGGTGGCAATAGAATTTTTTGGAATATAAATATCTTTCGTAATGTTCATAGCCACAATAATCTCTCGCATGTCCTTCTCTGTACTTATCTTATACACTTGTCCTACTTGTAGTCCATTTATAATTACAGGATTGGAATTTTGTAAACCCTGTACATTGCTGTATTTACCTATTAGTAAAGTGTCTTTGCTAAATAAATTTTTACCTTTTAAAAAGTTAAATCCAAATATTAGTAACCCTACTGCTACAATCGATATAGCCCCTACTTTTGTTTCGTTCGAAATTTTCACTTAATTATTATTTAAAATTGGCATTGAATAATTGTTATAAAATTTATTTTTTTTCTAGTTGTGCTTTATATTTTATTACGGCTTTTGTAATGGCTTCTGCAAGCTCTTGTTGGCCTTTGGCGCTATTAATATATCGCTCGTCTTCGGGTGTATTAATGTAGCCAGTCTCTATAAGTATGGCGGGCATTTTTGTAGCAGATAATACCCATATTCCTGTGCTACGCTGCTTTACACCAAGTGCAGGTCGGCCGGTATCGTCTATTTCATCATTTACAAAGGTTGCTATTAAATCACTTTTTTCTTGGTATAGTTTTGCGTATATCTGTGCCAATTGTCTTCCTTCTGGTGTGTTAAAATTAAAGTTATTGTACACACTATCTTCTGTATTTTCATACTCATTATCCATTATAGCATCTAGTTTATCATCTGTTTTATTAGCATTAAAAATGTAAACACTAGTGCCTCTCGCTGTCATTGGTATTTTATATGATTCATATTCTGGTACTTCTACATCATATGGGTCAGAGTGCTTAACTCTTTTTCTTCCTTTTCCTGTGTAGTAAACTTTATACCGAGTTACTGTTTTTGTACCTATTTGTCTTCTACCAGTTTTTACTGGGCCAGAGTCTGCGTGTATACACAAAAATAAATCTCCTTTGGCTTCATTGGCAATGTTGGCTTTTACTCGTACGTTGTCAAACACATCTGTTGTTCTTGTTGGTACTACTTTTACATCGGGTAATTGCTTTTTAAGTTCTGCAACAAGCTTTAAAGAAATAGCAAGTGTAATATTTTTTTCATACGAGCCAAGGGTTCCTTCATAAATACCATGTGCCCCAGGGTCGGTGCCGCCGTGCCCAGCATCTACCACTATTGTTCTTAATTTTTTGCTTTGTGCAGCGCTTTCGTTTGTAAAAGCACCTATAGTAAGCAAGCTGCCAAATATTAATAATCCTTTTCTCAACATATATTATTAGCGTTTGTTAGTTTTTGTTATAATTATTGTAAACATTTTATCATACTACTTTAATAGCTATTTTTGCGCTTTCTCATTTATGAACAATCGTAACAAAGGTAAGGCAAAAAACATTTTAGCTTGGTGCTCTATACCATTGATATTATTATTAACGTATTGTTTAGATGGCTACGCAACATTCCATTCCAGTAACTACTTATTTAGCCACAACATAATAGATACGCCACCACCCGTTATCAAGAATGCTAACGATACCTTAAAATTGCCCATAAAAAAGAAAACAGATACCCTTCGTACACCACGCATGAGCGAAGAAAAGAAGCCTACAAAAGATACGGTTTTTAGTCAATTGGCAGATACATTTACCTTTAAAAGATCGAAAGATACCCTAAGTGCTCCGGTGGTTTACCATGCAGATGATAGTATGGTAATAGATGTACCCGCTGAAAAAATGTATTTGTATGGCAAAATATCTTCTGTAAAATATGAGGACAATAACTTATCTGCACCACTTATTGAATTTGATCAGAAAACGAGTATTGTAAGTGCATTTTTGGTAAAAGACAGTACTGGTAAAGTGGTATCATATCCATATTTTAATCAGGCAGATTTACAAACGGTGAGTGATACCATTCGTTTTAACATGAAGAATGGAAAAGGTATTACAAAAGGTACTTATACAAAACAGGGAGAAATATTTGTGTATGCTGATAAATTAAAGAAGGCAGATACATCTTCTTTTTATGCTTTTCGCACAAGGTTTACCACTTGTAATTTAGATACGCCTCACTTTGCATTTATATCTAAAAAAGCAAAATTTGTAAATAAAA
>JANOZW010000534.1:0-26407 GCA_031429575.1 Ferruginibacter sp. | reverse complement strand
GTGTGCAACGGGTTTCAAATATTATGCGAGAGTGGATTATTACCTGGTGCATTGCTAGCCAATGCCAACCAACAATTTATTTGTAAAAATGTTTTTATAAAAAATACCAATAATCCTTCTTCGCAACCGCTAATGATACCCATAGCACACGGCGAGGGCAGGTTTTATGCAGCAGATGATGTATTAAAATCTTTGGAAGATAATAAGCAAATTATTTATAGGTATTGCGATGCAAATGGAGAAGTAAACGCTGTGAGTAATCCAAACGGCACTACAAACAATATTGCAGGCATAAAAAATGCGGCAGGCAATGTATTTGGTATGATGCCACACCCAGAAAGAGCTTGTAGCAATTTATTGGGCAATGAAGATGGAAGACAAGTGTTTAAAGAATTATTGGGCATAGCCATAACAGAAACTGCATTCGCTTAACAAACCCGTAACCAATAAACTCGTAACCCGTAACTTTTTTAACAAAACCCTTTAAAACAAAAGAACCAATTTCGTTGTACATATAAATACAAAATAAAAAGATGAAAAAAATTATTCTTTCTTTAGCCGTATTATTTTTTGTGGGAGCAGTAAATGCGCAAGTAGAAAACCCCGTTACGTGGTCTTATAGTGCTAAAAAAATAAGTGCAGATATATATGAATTACATATGACGGCAACATTACAACCTAAGTGGCACATTTATGCACAAGCTGCTGGAGATGGCCCCGTACCTACAAGTTTTAGTTTTGATAAAAGCCCATTGATAAAATTAGATGGAAATGTAAAAGAAGCTGGTAAAGTGCTAAAAGAATATGATCCTAATTTTAAATCAACGCTAAATTTTTATGCAAACAAAGTTGACTTTGTGCAAAAAGTAAAAATGAAAGCAATAGCGGCTACAGTAGCAAAGGGGAAAGTAACTTATATGGTTTGTAATGACCAGAAATGTTTACCTCCAAAAGATGTTGCGTTTGCTATTAAAATAAATCCAAAAGGGTAAATAAAATTCGACCAAAATTTATATCCCGATGTTGTGTCGGGATTTTTTATAAAATCAATATTATGCGTTTTTTTAGAAATAGTTTTTTATTGTCATTATTGTTTACTTTTTTTTCTGCCATTGCATTTGCACAAGATAGTAGTATAGTAAAATGGACTGCTACAGCAAATAAAATAACTGATGGCACTTATGAAGTAAATTACAAAGGCGTTATAAAAAAAGGCTGGTACGTTTATAGTATCGATAATAAAACCCTAGAAATAGATGGCGTTAAACCTGTTTACGATTCTAGTTTTATAAAACCTAGCGAATTAAAAATAGGTACAACCAGCAAAGAAATACAGGATGCTATTTTTCAAAGTAAAGTGCAAGTAGTAGCCGATAGTGTTTCAGTTACACAAAAAATAAACATCGTAGGTAAAGTACCATCTAGCTTCGATGTAGAAATTAATTATTCTGTTTCTGACGGAGTAGAATTGAATACCGAAAAACCTTCATTAAAAATTAGCACTGGCGAAGAATCGAGTACCACAGCAAGTTCTAACAGAATTTTAATACCAACCATAAATATTGATAAGCCGCTAACCGATGCTAAAACATCGGCATCATCATCTGCAAATGATGTAAGATCAAAGGGTTTGTTTTCTCTTTTTGCATTGGGTTTTTTAGGTGGATTAATTGCGTTGCTTACGCCATGTGTGTTTCCAATGATTCCTCTTACGGTTTCTTTTTTTACCAAAAAAGCACAGAGCAAACAAGTAGGTATAAGAAATGCATTTTTGTATGGCTTCTTTATTTTTCTGATTTACGTTTTAATAACGGTACCGTTCCACATTTTCGGCAAACTAAGGCCCGAAATATTTAATGATATTTCTACCAACGTAGTATTGAATGTAATTTTCTTTATTGTATTTGTTGCATTTGCATTATCTTTTTTTGGTTTGTACGAAATTACTTTGCCAAGTAGCCTTACCAATAGTACCGATAGCAAAGCCAATGCAGGTACGATTACTGGAATATTTTTTATGGCACTTACGCTTACCATTGTTTCTTTTTCTTGCACTGGCCCTCTTGCAGGTTCGTTGCTTGCAGGCGCAGTGTCTGGGCCTGGTGGTGCTATGCGATTAACATTTGGTATGGCGGGTTTTGGTGTGGCACTAGGGTTGCCTTTTGCATTGTTTGCACTCTTTCCCGAAATGCTAAAATCGTTGCCAAAGAGTGGCGGTTGGTTAACCACCGTAAAAGTGGTATTGGGCTTTTTAGAACTCGGCTTTGCATTTAAGTTTTTGTCAAATGCAGATTTAGTGCAACATTGGGGCTTGCTAAAAAGAGAAGTATTTATTGGTATATGGATAATAATTGGTGCGTTGTTATCGCTTTACTTATGGGGGATTTTGAAATTTAAAAATGATGCGCCCATTAAAAAATTATCCATTGGTAGAATCGCAGTTGCATTATTTTTTACAGTCTTTACAGTGTATTTATTGCCTGGGATTACCAATACAAAATATGCAAACCTTTCTTTAATAAGTGGTTTTCCGCCTCCGCTAAACTATAGTATTTATTCAAATGATGCAATTGTAACAAATTCAAAAAATACTGTTGTGGATAATAATTGTGTACTTAATTTAAATTGCTCCCACGATTATGAAGAGGGATTAAAAATGGCAAGAGAACAACACAAGCCAATTTTACTCGACTTTACTGGTTATGCTTGTGTAAACTGCCGCCGTATGGAAGAAAATGTGTGGAGCGACCCACGAGTATATAAATTACTAAAAGAAAAGTTTATTGTAATTTCTTTGTATGTGGACGATAAAAAGAATTTACCTGCTGAGCAAAGATTCACCTACACAAGTAAGGATGGAAACAACAGAGATATAAAAACAGTGGGTGATAAATGGAGTGTATTTGAAACAGAAAATTTTAAAAGTAATTCGCAGCCTCTCTATGCTATTTTAAATAATAATGAAGAATTGATTACGGTACCATCTGGCTATGCGCCTAGTGTGGTGGATTATTTAAATTGGCTGCAGGCGGGTGTGGATAATTTTGAGGGGAAATAATTTTTATTTGGTGTAGGCATTCGCCTGTGGCGAATGCGATTTGTATTCGCCACAGGCGAACACCTACAAAACGAAAATCTGCATTAAATGGATGCCAACTTTTTAAAAGTTGGCATCCATTTAATGCAGATTTATTTCACTTTCTCTATCTGCAACTCCTCCCACGGCGTACTGCCATCTTTTTCTCTTTTAAAAATGAGATTGGGTGCGCTTTGTATTACAATTTCTGCTGTAGTATAAACGATATTGCCTTGCAGCAAATGCCCACCAAGTGTATTGCCAGTGCTATCGCTCAAACTTATATGTAAATGTGAACCATTGTTAGATACGGTGCCTGTAAGACTTACAATTTCAAAATGTCCATTGCCAGTATTACCATTTTGCTGATTGGCAAAACGAATATTATAATTGGTAAGGCTACCTACACATGTTGCTATCCAACCTGCAGCAATGTTATTTTCTTTTACATAAAGTTCTATTTCTTTTCTAAGATCTTGCCCTGGCTTTAACCTAAATGCATGCACTGAAATATTTTGTATAGCTGCCATATTTTTTGATGATTCACATGCACTAAAAATACATACAATTAAAAAAGGGATTAATAATTTTTTCATACATTTTTTTGAAAAAGTAAACTGAGTATTCTTGGAATGTCATTTTTATTATCTTCATCAAAATGCTCATTTAAGTTAATCAAATGAAAATTATGTTTTTTAGCTGCGTTTAAAAATTCAGAAATATGATGGTTGTAACATTCTACAACTTTCGTGCCTTCCGTGGTTTCAAACCTTGCTTTTGTACCTGTGTATTGTTTAAATGGATGTAACTCGCCAATGTAGATGTAACCTCCATTTTTTAAGACATTATTTATTTTAGCAAAAATATCATCCAAGTTTTCGATATGCTCTAGTACCAAACTAAAACTTACTAAATCGAATTCATTACCAAATGCCCAATCGTCTTTTATATCGGCTTGTATAAATTGTACATTGCTTGCGTCTATTTTTTGTTTTGCTTTAGCAAGCATTTCTTCAGAAAAATCTACAGAAGTTACTTGTGTAGCTTTTGTAACAAACCATTCCGTATTTTTTCCTGTGCCACAGCCTATTTCTAAGCAATTGGTAAATGGAATATGTTGAAGTGTCTCACGGAGCGATATAGCTTCAAGATCTCTGGTTTTATTTGCATTGGTATCGTATTGCGATGCCCATTGGTTGTATGCATGTTGTATTTCCATTCCACAAAAATAATATTTGTCAATCTATTACATAATAAAAGATGAATCCCTACGCAAACATAGGGACAAGAAAAGATATACTGATGAAGGGCTGCGGTGGACTGAGAGATGTATTTGTATATATGCGTGCCGCCGAAGGCGGCTTACGCATATATACAAATACGGAACAACGAAGGAGACCGAACAAAAGTTGATAAATGCACTTCTGCCCACAGCCCCAAATATCCTTAAAAGAAAAATCCCCATTCAATAATAGAACGGGGACAGTTATTCATAAACGGGAATATATTATAAAGCAATTTGCTTTTCAGTCATCATTTTACGAAGATTTAATAGGGCATAACGCATTCTGCCTAGGGCTGTATTGATGCTGCAACCTGTAAGGTCAGCAATTTCTTTAAAGCTAAGGTCTGCATAATGGCGCAATACAATAATTTCTCTTTGATCTTCTGGTAATAAATCTATCATGCGACGAACCTTATCAGAAGTTTGATCATTCATAATGCGAGTATCTGCACCAGCTTCTGAAAAATTAAGTACTTCAAAAATATCCGTATCATCACTAGTTTTGATAGTTGGTGTTCTTTTTACTTTTCTAAAATGATCTACACAAAGATTATGTGCAATGCGCATAGCCCATGGCAAAAATTTCCCTTCGTCGGTATAACGACCACCTCTAAGTGTATCTATTATTCTAATGAATACATCTTGAAAAAGATCTTCAGCAAGGTATCTATCTTTAACGAGTATATAAATAGAAGTAAAGATTTTATTTTTGTAACGAGTAATCAATGGAGAGAGGGCATTTGCATCTCCAGCAATGTACATTTTTATAATTTCTTGGTCAGTTAGTTCTATTTGTTGTGTCATTTTGTTTGGGGTTTTTGATATTGATATTGATTTTTCTTAATCGAAGAAAAAAACTTTTTGATTTCTAGTAAAGCAAATCATTTTGTTATTAACTCGATTATTGAAACACAAAAATATATTGCTTTATTTATTTATTGTGTTTTTGCACTACTATTTGTATATAGAATTTTTACTATCGTATAATTTCTACAGTGTGTAATCAACTTTTTTTATAACAATTTTTCTTCTGAAAGTAAATAGGAATATGGCTTGTAGAAGTATGCTGTAATTTTTTATTTTTTTATAAAATAAAAAACACTTCAAAATAATTACTATTTGATGACAGTTGATGCACAAAAAAATCCTGCTCAAAAACTCGAACAGGATTTTTTAATCAACAATCAATCAATCATTTTTTTCTATAAAGCAATTTGCTTTTCAGTCATCATTTTGCGTAGGTTAAGTAAACCGTAGCGCATTCTGCCTAGGGCAGTATTGATGCTGCAATTTGTAAGTTGTGAAATTTCTTTGAAACTAAGATCTGCGTAGTGGCGTAAGATGAGTACTTCTCTTTGATCTTCTGGTAATAAGTCCACCATGCGACGCACTTTGTCTGAAGTTTGATCATTCATAATGCGGTTATCAACACCTTCTTCAGAAAAATTAAGCACTTCAAAAATATCTCTATCATCACTTGTTTTGATGGTAGGGTTTCTTTTTACTTTTCTAAAATGATCTACACAAAGGTTGTGTGCAATGCGCATAGCCCACGGTAAAAACTTTCCTTCATCTGTATAACGACCACCTTTTAGTGTATCTATTATACGAATGAAAACATCTTGAAAAAGATCTTCTGCAAGATATCTGTCTTTAACAAGTAAGTAAATAGAAGTGAAAATTTTGTCTTTGTAACGAGTAACTAATGTAGAGAGTGCGTTTGCATCTCCATCCATGTACATTTTTACAATTTGTTGGTCGCTCAGTTGAATTTGGTTGTTCATCATTTTTAGGTTTTTGATGTTGGATATTGTTGTTTGTTACCAAGCGAAAAAAAACCTTTTGATTTCTAGTAAGGAGAACCATGCGGTTAATCAACAGTTGGATATTGGACTACAAATCTATAAACGTTTTTTAATTAATTGTGTCTTTTTAGTACTATTTGCTTGTAGAAAGATTTCGATAGAAAAACTACTAAGAAAAACTACGTAATTTTACGTTTCTAATAACCTTACTTTATCTACAATTTTAAAGACGATAAGTAGTTTAAAAAGGTTGCGGTAACTTTGAAAAAATTATGCTGAAAACTTCTATTAAAAAAACTGAGAAAGCTTACAAAGCTGATACTGATATTCTCATACAAGGTGCACGTGTGCATAACTTAAAAAATGTAACGGTAAAAATTCCAAGAAACAAATTGGTTGTTGTAACTGGTGTGTCAGGCTCTGGAAAATCATCGCTTACTATAGATACACTATTTGCAGAAGGGCAAAGAAGATATGCAGAAAGCTTGAGTGCATATGCACGCCAGTTTATGCAGCGTATGAATAAACCAGATGTGGACTTTATAAAAGGCTTATGCCCAGCTATTGCTATAGAACAAAAAGTAATAACTCGTACACCACGCAGTACAGTTGGTAGCATGACGGAGATTTATGATTATCTGCGGTTGCTTTTTGCCCGTACAGGCAAAACCATTTCGCCAGTGAGTGGGAGAGAAGTAAAGAAAGATGATGTGCCTGATGTGGTAGCTGCCATAAATAAAACAAAAGATGGGGATAAGATAATGTTGCTCGCCACTTTTAAAAGCCATGCCAATAGAGATGAAAAAGAAGAACTAAATATTTTATTGCAAAAAGGGTTTTCTCGTTTGTATATAAATAATGAGATTGTAAATATAGAAGACTTGTTGGAAGAGAAACCCAACAAGAAAGTAAAGAAAGAGATTTTTATATTAATAGATAGGTTACTAAAAAAAGAATTTGATGAAGATGATTTGCACCGAATAGCAGATAGTACAGGTACGGCTTTTTATGAAGGCGAGGGGACCATGTTTGTACAAATAAATGAGAAAGTACCATTAAAGTTTAGTAACAAATTTGAAATGGATGGAATAGTATTTGAAGAACCAGTACCTAATTTATTTTCGTTTAACAATCCTTTTGGCGCCTGCCCAGTGTGCGAAGGATTTTCTCAAATACTTGGGTTGGATAAAGATTTGGTTATTCCTGATAAAAGATTGAGTGTGTATGAAGGCGCTGTGGCATGTTGGAAAGGAGAGAAATTAAGCTCTTGGAAAGATGCATTTGTAAAAGCTGCTAAGCAATTTGATTTTCCTGTACATAAACCTATAATGGATTTAACAGAAGAGCAACTGAGACAACTTTGGGAAGGCAATAAATATGTAGATGGTATCAATGCATTTTTTAAAGAAGTAGAACAAAATTTATACAAAGTACAATATAGGGTTTTGCAAAGCAGGTTTAGAGGAAGAACATCGTGCACTGAATGTGGTGGATATCGTTTGCGCAAAGAAGCCTTGTACGTGCAGGTATCGGGTAAGCACATTGGGCAGTTGTGTGAGTTGCCCGTAAAAGATTTGCAAACATGGTTTGAAAAACTAAAACTATCTGCGTATGATGAACAAGTAGCTAAAAGAATTTTAATAGAAGTAAAACATCGTTTAAAGACTTTGATAGATGTAGGGCTTGGTTATCTTACTTTAAATCGTTTAGCAAATTCGTTGAGCGGTGGTGAGAGCCAACGCATACAATTGACTCGAAGCTTAGGTAGCAACCTTACCAATTCATTGTACATTTTAGATGAACCTTCTATTGGGTTGCATAGTAGAGATACACAAAATTTAATTGTAGTATTAAAAGAACTGCGTGATCTTGGAAATACAGTAGTAGTGGTAGAGCATGATGAAATGATGATGCGTGAAGCTGACCACATTATTGATATGGGGCCGCTAGCTAGTCACCTTGGTGGAGAAGTAATAGCAGTAGGAGATTATGATGAGTTAATTGCAAATGAAAAAAGCCTAACCGGAAAATATCTTAGTGGTAAATTAACGATAGATGCACCTAAAAATTTGCGCAAGTGGAATAGAAGTATAAAAATAGAAGGAGCTAAACAAAATAATTTAAAAGATGTATCGGTAGAATTTCCACTGAATGTATTGTGTGCAGTAAGTGGTGTGAGCGGCAGTGGCAAAACAACGTTGGTAAAACAAATTTTGTATCCGGCATTGCAAAAAATAAAAGGCGAGGTGTCTGATAAGCCAGGGTTATACAGAAAAATTAGTGGCGATATAGATTATATTAGTCGCATAGAAATGGTGGACCAAAATCCGATTGGAAAAAGTAGCAGAAGTAACCCTGTTACTTATATAAAAGCTTATGATGAAATAAGAGAATTGTATGCCAAGCAACCACTCTCAAAAATTAGGGGTTTTATGCCAAAGCATTTTTCGTTTAATGTAGATGCAGGTAGGTGCGATGCATGCAAGGGCGAAGGAGAGCAATTGGTAGAAATGCAATTCCTCGCAGATGTACATCTCGTATGCGATGTGTGCAATGGAAAACGTTTTAAAGAAGAAGTGCTAGAAGTTACGTACAAAGAAAAAAGTATTCATGATGTGTTGGAGATGAGTGTGGATGAAGCAATATCCTTTTTCTCCTCTGACAAAGAAATAGGAAAAGGTAAAAAAGAATCAGACGGAGAAGATGTTGCCAAAAAAATACAACCTTTAAATGATGTTGGTTTAGGTTATGTAAAATTAGGGCAATCATCAAATACTTTGAGCGGGGGTGAAGCGCAGCGGGTAAAGCTTGCATCGTTTTTAGGTAAAGGAAAAGCACAAGGGCATATACTTTTTATTTTTGATGAGCCTACAACAGGGCTTCATTTTCATGATATAAAAAAACTACTCACTTCTTTTAATGCGCTTGTAGAGCAAGGGCATTCTATTATTGTTATAGAACACAATACTGATGTTATAAAAAGTTGTGATTGGGTTATAGACCTTGGCCCAGAAGCGGGGGATATGGGTGGCAACCTAGTTTTTGCAGGCAAGCCAATGGATATGAAGAAAGTGAAGGAGAGTTATACGGGGAGGTTTTTGTGATTTATTTAATATCGAAAATGGAATATTAACGGGGTCGAACTTTATTAAAAATTAAACCCCCAAGTATTTCTAAATTGTTGTAATATTTCAGAAGAAATTTCAAATGATCCTTTTAAAACAGGATGACCATAATCACTTTTTGTAGCGTATAAAAAACCCTTCTTCAAATTATTTCTTTTGCATATCTCTACACAATCTGCTAAAAAACTACTTTTTACATTTCCCATTACCTTTTTAGGAATGCCATTATTAATTTCTACTATGAGCAAAGGGGAAGTTGCAATTCTTAGTAAAAATAATCTGATTTTAATAAAGAAAGAGTGCATAAAATTATCTAAGTCTATTACTATCCTTTATCAATTTTTCATCTTTACTAATGCCATTTGCTGCAAGCAACAGAAAAATAATCACACCAACATGAAGCAATGCTGTGATTGAAAAAATACCACTACCAACCAGTGCATGTATTTCTTTATAATAAAAAAAAAATAAAACCAGCTCAATTAAAACAGTCAGTAATGTAATGCGTATTTGCAATTTTCTATTTTTAAATAAAAATAGCGCAATCATAGAAACCACGCCCACCATAGCAGTTGTAATTACTAAAAAAGTATTGGTTGTTCCCTTTTTCTCATGCATCATACCCTGCGCATCTGCACCAGCGTAAGTAGAAAATTGCATTGTTAAAAAAACACATATTGTTGCAAGTAAAAACCAAATAGATTGAATACGTTGTATCATTTAAAATTAGTTTAGAAAGTTTAGTTGTTTAGAAGTTTATTTTGCCAACTGCAAATTGTCCTTTGCTAACTGCTCATTGCCAACTGCTAACTGTACAAAGGAAACCCCTTCATCATTTCATGCACTTCCCCCTTCACTGCCAATACTGTTTCTTCATTATCTATATCCATCATTATTCTATCAATAAGCGCTACTACTTTTTCCATATCGGCTTCTTTCATACCTCGAGTAGTTATAGCAGGCACACCAATACGAATACCGCTCGTTACAAATGGGCTCTTATCATCAAAAGGTACAGAGTTTTTGTTTAAAGTAATGTGTGCCCTATCCAAAGTTTCTTGAGCTTTTTTACCAGAAATATTTTTATTGCGAAGGTCTATCAACATTAAATGATTTTCAGTACCACCACTAATAATTTGATAATCTCTAGCTACCAATGCAGCCGCCATTGCTTGTGCATTTTTTTGCACTTGCTGCATGTATGTTTTAAATTCATCGGTAAGCAATTCGCCAAAAGCCACAGCCTTAGCAGCTATCACGTGCATCAATGGCCCACCTTGCGTGCCAGGAAAAACAGACATGTCAATAATATTACTCATCATACGCACATTACCTTTCATATCTTTCAACCCCATTGGGTTTTCAAAATCTTTCTTCATTAAAATAATGCCACCCCTTGGGCCACGCAATGTTTTATGTGTAGTGCTTGTTACAAAATGGCAATGCTCAAAAGGAGAACTTAATAAACCAGCAGCAATCATTCCTGCAGGGTGTGCCATATCGCATAATACAAATGCATTTATTTCATCCGCCACTTTTCTTATTCTTGCATAATCAATATCCCTGCTATATGCCGATGCTCCACAAATAATCAAAGCAGGCTTTTCTGCTCTAGCTTTTGTTTCCAGCATATCATAATCTATCAGCCCCGTTTCTTTTACCACACCATAAAAATGCGGCTTATAATACTTACCACTAAAGTTTACAGGCGAGCCATGTGTAAGGTGTCCACCCATGCTCAAATCTAATCCAAGTATAGCATCGCCGGGTTGCAAAATACCCAACATCAAAGCTGCATTTGCTTGCGCACCACTATGCGGTTGCACATTTGCATAGTCACAATTAAATACTTTTTTTATTCTATCAATGGCCAGTTTCTCCACTTCATCTACCACTTCTCAACCGCCATAATATCTTTTACCAGGGTAGCCTTCTGCATATTTATTGGTAAGGCATGTTCCCATAGCTTCCATCACTTGTGGGCTTGTAAAATTTTCGCTTGCTATCAATTCTATTCCGTGTTGTTGTCTATCGGCTTCTTGGTTTACCAAATCAAATAAAACAGTATCTCTTTGCATAAATATTATTTTGAAGTGCAAATATACGCAAGCATTTTTTAAGAAATAATTTTAGGAGCATCAGCAATTAACCATTAATCAACATTGGTTTCTTGCTGTCTGCAGTAGTGCCGCCACAAAGTTTATTATATTGTAAAGTTCTTTTATTGCGGCAGCTACTAATGCCCATCAAGGCTAGGTTCAGCAACAAATCTTTTTTCAGCTTTTATTATGCAATAGATTGTGCAATAGATATTAAAATCTAAATACTTGAATAGCTCCGCCCTTCAGGGCGGAGAAAGAATAAATAATGGGTATGGGCTTAAGCCCAAAATGTATTTCGGCTTTAGCCATTATCATGTCATTATAAATAACATGCTATAAACAAAACCAACTGCAGTTAAACCAACACTATATTGGTGTGGCTAAAGCCGAGAGGCAAAATGGGCTAAAGCACGAGGCAATTCATAAAGCACGAGGCAATTTATAAGGCACGAGGCAATTCATAAATTTAATGACAGCCAATAATGAATGATAAATAATAAATGGTAAATCTAAACGCTGTTCTATTTAATATAAAATCGTTAATTTCACCCTCCAAAACATTTTTGCTGCAAACATTGGTGTAACTTGTTACCCCCATAAAAGAAGAAATATTAATGAAGGCAATAATCCCCGTGGCAGGCGCAGGCACCAAACTCCGTCCGCATACATACACACAGCCCAAAGCACTTATTCCGCTTGCGGGCAAAACCATACTCAGTATTATCGTTGATCAATTAAAAGAAGTAGGCGTAACAGACTTTATTTTTATTATTGGCTACCTAGGCGAAAAAATAAAAGATTATGTACAAACAAATTACCCTGAGCTAAATACTCATTTTATTACCCAAAATGAAAGACAAGGCACAGGGCACGCCATAGAAATTACCAAAGAAATAGTAGGCAATGACGAATTGATAATTGTACTCGGCGATACAATTGCAGAGTACGATTTAAAGTATATGATAGAAGCACCATATTCTATATTGGCAGTAAAAAAAGTAGATGACCCTCGCAACTTTGGGGTAGCGGAGATTGGCGAAGATGGTATCATAACAAAGTTGGTAGAAAAACCAGCTATTCCGAAAAGTAATATGGCCATAGTAGGTGTGTATAAAATAAAAGAAACCGAAATTTTATTTCATTGCCTCAATAAAATACATGATAGAAAAGAACGCAGCTACGATGATTTTAATTTGACAGATGCGCTTGATTGTATGATACAAAACGGTGCCATATTTCATTCTTTAAAAGTAGAAAATTGGTTTGATTGTGGGCAGAAAGATTCCTTACTTGCATCCAATGCCATTTTGCTAAAAAAGTTTGGAGACAATATAGCAGAAAGTTGTGTACAAAAGAATACCATTATTATACCACCAGTAAGTATTGGAAATGGCTGTATCATAAAAAATTCTGTAATTGGCCCTAATGTAGCCATTGGAGAAAATACTTCTATAAGCCATGCCATTATTAAAGATTCTATTATTGGGGCATACTCCAATTTGTTCGAAATTGTATTGAACAATTCTCTCATTGGCAGCGATGCAGAAGTAAAAGGTGTGAGCAGAAATTTAAATATTGGCGATAATACTGCTATTGATTTGGGCGGTAGTTCTCGATAAAAAAGGGTAGTCAACCTTTGTAAGCATATTTTTAATTTTAAAAAAGGGTAGGAAGGTTGACAACCCTGTATATAATATTTATGCAATCATTTTCAAATAGTATTACCCAACTTTTTGGTATAGAAAAACCCATCATACAAGCAGGTATGATATGGACAAGTGGGTGGCGACTAGCCAGCGCTGTGAGCAATGCTGGCGGCTTAGGCATCATCGGCAGTGGTAGCATGTATCCTGAAGTTTTAAAAGAACATATTCAAAAATGCAAGGCAGCTACCAACAAACCATTTGGCGTAAATATCCCATTGTTGTATCGGGATATTGATAAACACTTGCAAACTATTATACATGAAAAAGTACCCATCGTTTTTAGCAGTGCAGGCAATCCAAAAACATTTACATCTATATTAAAAGCAGAAGGTATAACCGTAGTGCATGTAGTAAGCAGTAGCAAGTTTGCTTTAAAAGCACAAGATGCAGGTTGCGATGCAGTAGTAGCAGAAGGCTTTGAAGCAGGTGGGCATAACGGGAGAGAAGAAACCACCACATTTGTACTAATACCAGCCGTAAAAGAAAAAGTAACTATACCAGTAATAGCTGCGGGCGGTATAGCTACAGGCAGGCAAATGTTTGCTGCCATGGCTTTAGGCGCTGATGGCGTACAAGTCGGTAGTCGTTTTGTTGCCAGTCACGAAGCGTCTTGCCACGATAATTTTAAAAATACCATTATTGCATCTTCCGAAGGGGATACCCAACTGTCTTTAAAAGCATTAACACCTGTACGCTTACTCAAAAACGAGTTTTATCAAAAAGTGAAGCAAGCCGAAGAAAATTGTGCAAGCATACAAGAATTAGAAGCATTATTAGGCCGTGCTAGAGCAAAAAAGGGTATGTTTGAAGGTGATATGCATGAGGGAGAACTTGAAATAGGGCAGGTAAGCAGCATTATTAAGCAAATTATGTCTGCCGAAGACATTGTAAATGAGCTTTGGAATGACTACAACAGTTTGTGGGACAGCTATCGCAAATAACAGTATATTTGCAAATTCAAAAAAATTGTAAAATCAATCCTTACAGAAATGCATAGAGGATCTATAAAGTCACTAACTCGTTTATTAGCACTTAGTTTTCTTATACTTAATTCGTTTTTTGCATACAGTCAGCCGCCCGGTACAAACCCGTTGCCCACTAACCCAACTATACCTACTGCTCCTGTAAATATGACACGCCCACAGTTAGATAGACTGAATGAAAATGTGGGAGATGATTTAAATAGGAAATTGCAAAATGAAAATTTAAAAAATAATAAAATAGATAAAGATAGCAGCACGCAAGATAATGTAAAGGGTTTTGCAAGTGGAGCTAAAAATACTTACGGAGCAAATGCTTTATCTTCCGCTGCGGCACCTAGCATTGCTGAACTTTCTACCCCGCCTTTGGATTATCCAATTGGTGTGGGAGATAATATTGTTGTATCAATGTATGGCGGTGCTGAATATCAAAAAGCTTATTTAGTTGGTAAAGACGGAGCCATTTTTCCAGAGGGCATGGGTAAAATTTATCTTGGAGGTTATACTTTTGAAAATGCAAGAAGGTTATTATATGCAAGATTTTCTGCAGTAGTACCTGCTGGTACTAATGTTGATATAAGTTTAGGTCAACCTCGTACGATTAATGTAAATGTAGTAAATGAAGTAAATAACCCAGGCATAGTAACTGTATCTGCATTTACCAATGCATTTAGCGTAATACAATTGGCCGGTGGTATTACTGAAAATGGAAACCTTAGAAATATTCAAATAAAAAGAAACGGAAGAGTAATAGAAGAAATTGATGTGTATAAATATCTTCAAACTGGCGAAACAGGAAGACGCTCCTATCTTCAAAACAACGATTTTATTATTGTACCATTTTACGAAAAACGTGTATTGGCAACAGGGCAGTTTAAAAGACCAATGTTTTATCAGTTAAGAAAAGATGAAGGAGTAAAGGCATTGCTGAGATACAGCGGTGGTTTAAATGCAGATGCATTGAGCTCATCATTAAAAATTATTAGAAGTGAGAATGAAGGACAATCTTTAAAAAATGTAAATGCAACTGCAATAATAAGAATAACAGGACAAGATGCCATTTTAAGAGATGGAGATATTGTAAAAGCAGATTTAATACGTGCTGGTCTTGTAAATAAAATGGAAATAAGAGGAGAAATAAAGTATCCAGATGTTTATGAGTATAGAGTGGGGGATCGTTTATTTGATTTGATAAATAGAGCAGGTGGTGTTACAAGAAATACATACTTGCAAAGAGCATATGTTTTTCGTGGAGCAGGGGATTCTACCAATTTGCAAGCCGATAAATTAGAGGTGGACTTAACAGATATTAATAACAATGACATTAGTAGCAAAAATAACATTGAATTATTTCCTAATGATGTCGTACAGTTGTTTGGATCAAATGAATTTTCAGATGCCGTATTTGTAGAAATATTTGGAGAAGTTCGTAAAGAAGGCAAACGTAATAAGTATGGTGGAATGACATTGCAAGACCTTATTTATTTATCAGGCGGGTTAAAACAATCTGCAGAGTTTGGCAGATTAGAGATTTCTAGCATTGTAGATATGGATTCTGCAAAGCAAGGTTTAAAGCCAACAAGAACAACTGTTTTGCGATATGCGATACCTTCTAATTTACAGTTAGATTCAGCCTCCGCAAAAGTTATTTTAAAACCATACGATCAAGTTTTTGTAAGAAAAAACCCAACATTTGAATTACAACAAAATATCGAAATAAAGGGATTAATCAAATATCCTGGCTTGTACTCAAGACTAGATAAGTATGAAAAACTTTCTTCTTATATTTCCCGTGCTGGGGGGTTTAAGGATAATGCAGATCTTTCAGGTGCCATTTTATATAGAAGAAAAACGGAAAATTTTAGAGAGAAAGTAATACAACAAGTACAGTTTGATAGTGCAGGAAATGTTATAGCAGGAGCAGCTAGTTTAGACGAGCCAGTAAGCATTGACCTAAACAAAGCATTGAAATACAAAAATTCTAAATTTGATATTGTATTACAAGAAAATGACATCATTTTTATTCCAGAAATAAATCCTTTTGTTTCTGTAAAAGGAACGGTACAATCACCACTTAAAATTTCTTTTGATAAAGAACATACCAACGTAGGTTATTACATTGACAAGGCTGGGGGGTTTGGTATTAAGCCATGGAGAAGTAGAATATATGTAACATATGCAAATGGAAAAAGTAGGCGTACAAAAAATTTGTTATTCTTTCATTTTTACCCTAAGGTGGAAGAAGGTTCTGTAGTAACCATTCCTAAAAGACCAGAAGGACAAGAATTAACCGATATTGCAAAATCGACTGTTACTACTTTGGTTCCTATTTTCATTACAGCTTTCTTATTAAAATACATTAAATAAATTTTTGTGACAAGTCAAGCACTTCTTTTAAAGATACTTAATAGGTTACAAAAACTAAAATTTTTAATACCTCTTGGTGGCATTTTAGTAGGTGCATTATTGTATTTGTATGCAAAACAAATACCTGCTATTTATTCTGTAAAATCTACTGTATTTCCACTAACTGCAGGGCCTGATAAAAGCTCAAATAGTAAACTTACAGAGTTAATAGGTGGAGGCTCTGGAGGTACAAAAAGCCTTTCTGATGAAGCAAATGTGAATATTGAGGAAGTGGCAAAAAGTAGAAAAACTAGGGAGGCTGTAGCGGGCGAAAAAGTTGAAAGTCATGAAAATAAAACCGTAGCGGAATTACTAATTAATGAGTTTAACCTAAGAAAAAAAATTAATGCCCGTGAGATAAAAATTCCTATTAATGAACTTGAATTAAAATCTATTGGAGCAACTTTACTCAAAGATAGTTACACTATTAAAGTTAATAAAAATGGTTTATTAGAAATTACTTATGGTAGCACTAATGAAAAATTAATTTCACCTGTCAGTTATATTTTAATAAATAAAATATCACAATTTTATATAGAATTAAAAGTAAAAAAAGCAGAATTTGATTTTGCTTTTACAGAAAAAAAAATAGATTCATTAGATAGGGTACTTGCAAATTTCGATAAAAAAACAATTGCTACAAGTAATAAAACTTTGTTCGTTCGCCCTAATAAACTTCAATATACTATACCACAAGAAAATTTGGAAAATAGCAAATTGCAAGTGCTTGCTCAAAGAAATGGTGCGGCTTCCAACAGAGAAGAAGCATTGTGGAGAATGCAGAAAGCTACTCCCATCATTTCAATAATGGATACACCAGAACCTCCTTTTGATGTAGTAAAACCATCTAAAATGTTATACGGATTGGTTGGTTTTATAATTGGCTGTTTATTATTTTCACTATTATTTATTGTAGGGTTACTTTTTAAGTTCACTAACCATCAAGTGAAACAAACTATTGCTGAAAAATTAACGGAACCATAATTGAGTGTAAGCGCATAATAATTTATTCCCTGCTTTTCCAAAATTTTAAAAGAATGGAATGCTGAATTTTTTATTTTCCTTCAAAAACCAGAGTTCGGGATTGTGCTAATTTCTATTAGGTTTTACTTGTACTTTTATGTTGCACCCCAATGCCCAATAATAATCCCAATGTTAAAAGGTTTTCAAGGAGGTTATGTCCGATGTTTTTAATTTTCCTTCTTAAAAAGGGTAGTTGCTGAATTTTTATGCTACTAATGTAAATCAAACTTTTCCATTTCTATTGAAAAATATTTAAATTATCACTTTAAGCGTCAAAGGGATTTTTGCATGTACAATTAAATTCATGGTGAAGTAAGGTTCGAGATTAATACATCCTATTGAAGTTTTGGAGTTAGGGCTTAAACTTAACGTGTAAAAACAACTTTATAAATGTTTTTTTTAAAATATTTAAATTTATCGAAACATCATTTATTACTTTTTAAAAAATCCCTCATACCTGCTACAGATAAATATTTTCCCGATTGTATAAATAGTTTTCCCAATTCAGATATCTTAACAATACATATAAAAATACTTTTACAAAAAAAGTGTATGAAGCTAAATAGGGGTATAAAATTTTTTACTGCAATAATATTATTAAGTATTCATGCAAAAGCCCAAACAAGAACAAACGCACAAAACCTAATTTTCACTAATGAAGACTCCTTAAATGCAGGTATTGCAAAACAAAAAACGGTAGTATCGGGCTACGGCTCTGCGTTTTACCAAAGAGATTTTAATGTACAGCAAGCCACTATGGCTTTAGAAAGAGTCGTGCTCTTTGTAGGGCATCAATTCAATAAAAAAATAGCATTGTTTACTGAAATGGAGTTGGAAAATGCGGTGGTATCGGGGGGAGAATCTAAAGGGGAAATAGCTATTGAACAAGCATTTTTAAAATTTAATATAAATCCTAAGCAATATATTGTAGCAGGTTTATTTGTACCACGCATTGGTATTTTAAATGAAAATCATTTGCCTGTAAATTTTAATGGTGTAGAACGCCCAATGGTAGAACAAATGGTAATACCTGCTACATGGAGAGAGCTTGGTGTAGGGTTTTATGGTAAGGCAAAAAGGCTACCACTTAATTATAGTATTGCTGTATTAAATGGATTAAACAGCGCCTCTTTTGAGCATGGTAATGGTATAAGGGGAGGTAGAGCAGAAGGAAGCAGCGCAACTGCAAATAACCTTGCTATAACTGCAGCAATACAATACAATTTTAAAAATTTTAAATTCCAATTATCAGGTTACACAGGCGGTACGGTGGGTTTAAACAAGCGTAGTGCAGATAGTTTAAATTTAAACAGTGGCACTTTTGGCACAAACATTTATTTGGTAGAAGGAAATGTACAATATAATAAAAATGCTTTTTTAGCAAAGGTTTTATTTGCAAACATAAACTACCCCGATGCCGCTAAAATAAATACTGCTTATGCAAAAAATTTAGCTACAAATATGTATGGTGGCTATATAGAATTTGCCTATGATTGGTTATACAAAATGCAGAAACAAGCAAACCTTACAACCTTTGCTAGGTATGAAAGCATAGATTTGAATGCCAATATACCTGCACCACCAAAAGCCATTTACGATGGTACGTTAAAGCAACAACATTTGTTAATTGGTGTAAATTATTTACCCATACCTAATGTATGTATTAAAGCAGATGTGCGCCTGCTAAAAACAGGCAAACAAAACGAAGCATTGGTTATAAACCCTTCACCTAATACCATTCCTTACCAACAAAGCAATACTTTTTTAAATATTGGTATTGGATATTCATTTTAATAATGCAGAGAAAAGAATTTATAAAACTTGGTTGTAATGCATGTATGCTAATGGCTGCGGGCATGGTTCTTCCCATGCTTGCAGGCTGTGGTGCTGCTATACAAAAAATAACCAGTTTAAAAATTAATAACAACAGTATTTCAGTACCAATTGATTTATTTGAAAAAAATAAATTACAAATAATAAGACCCGAAAAATGGGAATATGAAATAGCGGTATTGCAAAAACAAGATGGCACCTACTCGGCATTATTATTAAAGTGTACTCATTTTGAGAATCAACTTTCAGCAGAGTCAAATGGCTTTTCGTGTAGCGCACATGGTAGCCGTTTTAATAGCGAAGGCACTGTAATAAAAGGTCCTGCAGAAGAGCCTTTAAAAAAATATAAAACCAGCATTAATAACAACGAACTTATTATTTCAATTTAAAAATTTAAACAATGAAAAAAATCACTATCGCCGCAAGTATTGCATTAGTTTGTGTATTTGCTGCTTGCAAAAAAAACAGTACAGAAGAAACAGTTGATAATTTTGATACTTTAAAAACTACTGTATTAGCAGACTTTACAAATGTAGTAGCTGTTCCAGGTTATTTACAATTAGATAATGCAGCTGTTAGTTTAAATACATCCATTTTAAGTTTCAATAGTAGTCCTACAGAAGCTAACCTAACCGCTGCTAAAAATGCGTGGAAAAATATGCGTGGTATTTGGGAAAATTGTGAAGGCTATCTTTTTGGGCCTGTAGAAGACAATGATTATGACCCTAATATTGATACATGGCCTACCGATTATGTGCAAATGGATTCGTTGCTTGCTAGTACAAATGCGTTGGGTTTGGTGCAAGTTGAAAATATTACTTTATCGCTTAGAGGGTATCATCCTATTGAATATATTATTTTTGGAAACAATGGTAGCAGAACTGCAGCTAGCATTACTGCAAGGCAAAAAATATACATGGCAAGTTTATCTACCGATATAAAAAATACCTGCCATCAATTATATTTAAGTTGGACAGCAACACCTACAAATTATGCACAACAGGTTATAAAAGCAGGTACAGGAAGCATCGTTTATACAAAAAAGAAAGATGCATACTTAGCCATTGTAGAATCGCTAATTGGGATATGCGAAGAAGTAGGCGATGGAAAAATGAAAGACCCTTTTGATGCGCTTGACCCTTCAATTGTGGAATCGCCGTACAGCGGAAATTCAATAAGTGATTTTAGAAATAATATTGTGGGATTACAAAATGTGTATCTTGGGAATTATGCAGGCATAAATGGCAAAGGAATTAATGATTTGGTTACGGCAAAAAATATTGCATTAGATAATAAATTACAAAGCCAAATGACAGCTGCTATCAACTCATTTAATAATATTACGTTGGTTTATGGAGAAGCAATTATATCGCAGCGAGTACAATGCCAACAAACAATGACCTCATTAAATATTTTAAAAAATACTTTGGAGAGTGAGTTAAAACCATTTATTATTCAAAATATTTTAGATTAATTTTTTAAAGTAAAAAATTAGCTTTTCGTATATACAAACTAAAGTCTTCTCAAATTTTTTAATTAACCTTTACCAATGGAAAAGGTTTTAAAACTTCTTTTTCTCGTTTCCACTATCATTGTTTGTGTCTCACGAAAGATATTTTAATCATTTATTCTTATGAAAAAACTTTTAATACTTTCTTCTTTCGTTTCTGTTGTAGTACTTTTTACGATGTGCAACAAAGCAGGTGTTTTTGATGAAGAAGGTTTTGATGAAAGACTAAGCGGAGGCGGATTGGCCACTGTATTTGATGAAACATCAAAAGCATTTGGACATGAAGTAGCAGGTTTAAATACAAATGATAGCAGAGCACATGGCTTAGGCGATGCAGCTTTTGAGCAAACGTTTGTATCGGCTCCAGCACCAATAAACAGTGGGCTTGGTCCTGTATTCAATAATGTAAGTTGTATAAGTTGTCATCATAATGATGGTAAAGGCACACCCACCGCAGGTTTGGTAAATTCATCGTTGTTATTCAGATTAAGTTTACCTAGTTTGGATGTGCATGGTGGTCCCATGCCAATGCCAAACTTTGGTGCACAATTGCAAGATGTAGCCATTTTTGGAAAACCTGCAGAAGCGAATGTAAATATTACTTACACAAATTTAATTACCAGCTTTGCAGATGGCGAAACGGTTACGCTTCGCAAACCAACTTACACCGTCATCAATCCTTATATGCCGTTACCTGCAGGTTATCAAATTTCTCCAAGGCTTGCGCCGCCAGTATTTGGTTTAGGTTTATTGCAAAATATACCAGAAGCTACTATAATTTCTTTTGCGGACGAAAGTGATGCAAATGGAGATGGCATTAGTGGGAGACCAAATTATGTTTACAATACTTACACACAGCAAAGAGAACTTGGTAGGTTTGGGTTAAAAGCAAACACGCCCAATTTATTAATGCAGGTTACTAGCGCATACCATCAAGATATGGGTATTACCAATTATGTTTTTAATAAAGAAAGCGCTTGGGGGCAAACACAATTAGACAACTTAAACGATGACCCCGAGCTTGCAGATAGTATCATAAATAATGTAACATTTTATGTAAAAACCTTAGCCGTGCCAGCCCGTAGAAATGTAACCGATGCAGATGTAAAAATGGGTAAGGAAATATTTACCAGAATAAATTGTGGCAGTTGCCACAAACCAACAGTACAAACAGGTGTAGATGTTACCCTTGCTGCCATTAGCAACCAGCGCATACAACCATTTACTGATTTATTGCTACACGATATGGGCAATGATTTAGCAGATAATCGCCCAGATTTTTTAGCTAATGGAAATGAATGGAGAACCACGCCACTTTGGGGTATTGGGCTTTTTGCAAAAACCAATGGGATACCATTTTACCTTCACGATGGCAGAGCAAGAACCATACAAGAAGCTATATTATGGCATGGTGGAGAAGCGCAACAAGCTAAAGATAAATATACACAATTGACAAAAATAGAAAGAGTAAGGTTGCTAAAATTCGTGGAGTCCTTATAAATAATATGAAAAATCTAATCTTAATTTTTTCTAAACATTAATTGTATAGCACCTATCAAAATATTTAAGAAGTTCATTGTTATATATGTTTTTGTTTTTTGTGTATCGTTGTTTGAGGAAATGCCTTTATAAAAAACCAGCACACTGCATACAACCCAGTTAATAAAAAAGTAACCCCCCAAGTTTTGGTATGTGCAAATGGAGAAGTGAATCTATGTAAAATATCTGCTGCGAGTGAAAGTGGATTGTGCAATACATCCCAACTATTCCAACGCTGAAACCTGCCTAGGTAAACCCCAAACGAGCCTACAAATAATAAAAATACAACAAGTGTATTTGCGAATTTTTTATGAAAATAATGGCGCAATAAATTTTCTACATGTATGATAGAAGCAAATGCCAATGCCAATCCTGCAAAAGAAGCCATAAATAATAAAATAGCATCGAACCACACTGGCACAGCTTCTGTTTCTTTTACATGAATAATATCTGTAACGATGTATAATGCATTCGGAAAAAATAATAACCAACTAGTAAATAATAATGCTTGCACAATTTTCTTTTGTGTAATACTTTTTTTAAAATATAAACTAATGGCATACGGTATCCATGCTAAAAATAAATTCCAAACAAGAAAGAGATACAAATTGTTGCCACTGTATATTATCCTAGCAGCAATAAGTATGGCTATAAATGCAAAGCAATACAAAAGCCATTGAGCAAAAGGTGAAAGTTTATTTTTCATAATTAAATTAAGTTTAAAAGTAAGGAGCAAAAATGATACAGCCACAAACAAATGCGCACAATACAGTAATAACAACCGCTGCGGCAGATACATCTTTTACAATTTTAATAATAGGGTGTGTTGTTTTGTGAATCATGTTGCACAAATTTTCTATTGCAGTGTTAAACAATTCTGCTGTTAATACTGCTGCTATATTTAGAATAACTACAAACCATTCTATTTTTCTAATATTAAAAACAAATGCAAAACCAATAGTTACAAATGCACAAAATAATTCTATTCTAAAATTTTGCTCATGCACAAGCGTGTGTTGTAACCCACGTAGCGCATGGCAAAAAGATTTTAAAAACTTTTTCATTGGCCATTCATTTTTTGCTGCAACACCACAGTTTGCTCTGTAATAATATTGAACCATTGCCAATTGTGTAACGGTGTACTTTTTGCCCCACGCTTATATGCAACTATAAATTTTTTCCAATACTCTGGCATGGTAAAAAAACCATACAATACTGTTGCAGCCACAGGAAATGAAATATGTTTATTGCCAAGCATAAAGCATTGCAAACAAACTTCGCCTTCATCGGTAGTATCGTAACCTAGTAAAATATGTTTTATATCGTGCTTGGCATAATAGGGTAGTAGGTCTAATTCTTTCGCTTCTAAAAAACGATGTAAATCATTACCCAATGTACCTTCATCCATATTCATTAATGTTTCTTTATTATAAGGAAACATTAACGGCCGACGCACAAATTTTAAAAATGGCAATGCCATATTGTGTGTGAGATACACCAATATTTGTGAACGTATTTTTATAATGTATTTGTGCATATTTATTATTTTAACGCAAAGACCGCAAAGTAAAAGCCGCAAAGTTCACTAAGAAGCTTTGTGGTCTTTGCGATAACCTTTGCATCTTTGCGGTTAATAAAATTGCCGAAGACGGTTTCTCAACACCACCATCATTTTAATATCCACCGCCTCCGACAAATTTTAGACCCTCAATTTTTAAATCCCACAAAGTACACAAAGGGCACTAAGTTTTTCCTTTGTGTTTCTTCGTATTCTTTGTGGGACAATTTTTATAAACTAGTTTTCTCCACAACTCCTACCATTGCATTTCCATACCAATTTATTTTTCTACTGCCATACATTACCAAAGCCAATATGATAAACAAACCAATACTACCCACCAACAATGCAGTATCTTCTAAGCGTATCAAAATAAATATGAAGCCATACAAACAAGTCAATAGTGTTCCAAAAATGGAAGCTGATTTCCAACTATTGAAATGGCTTTTTGCATAAAAAGTAATAAGAAGAATAGTAGCAGCTGCCGCAATAGAATAAGCGTAATCAAATAAAATATATTCACTAATGCTTAGTAGTAATGTGTAAAAGATTACCAATGCTAAACCAACCAACACATACTGTACTGGGTGCAATGGTTTCTTTTGCATCAATTCAATAATAAAGAATAATGCAAATGTTAAACCGATTAAGAGTATAGCATATTTTACACTACGACTCGTTTTGTTATACTGATCGGCAGGTTGCACAAGGCTTACACCAAATGCTGTCGCACTTGCTTTTAGCGCACCTTCTTTTACAACGGTACCAAAAGGCAAGTTGGCTCTATTAAAATTCCAACGAGCATTAAAGCCACTATCATTATACTTTCTTTCGTTAGGTAAACTATTGCCATCGAAAGATGGACTTGGCCAAGTAGATGAAATATCAAATTTACTATTGGTGCTAAGTGGTAAAAAATGCAATTGCTCACTACCTTTTAATTTTAATTGCATGCTAAATGGCACGCCAGCTTTTAATTGTTCAGCACTTATTGCAAAAGGAACTGATAAGCCAACATCTCCTAAATCGGTAATTGGCAAACCAGGGTTAAGCAATAATTTTTGATTGTTGTAATCGATAAAAATTTCTTCTTCTATCCCTTTGTAATCGCTTAGTGCAAAACATAATTTTGCATTGGCAAAATCTACATTAGCCATATTAATATCTACGGGCCATTCTGGTTTAAATGTTCCTTTAAAAGTTATATCAGATTTATATAACAATACTTTGTAAATAGAACGTGGTCGTACTTCTGGTTTTATTATTCCATTTACAGATAATTGATCTGCCAATAAAATTAAATTTGTTCTGATGTTTTTTAGTTTGCCATCCGTATCGGTAAACTGTGTAGCGTACGGCACGTTAATAAATGGCGCTGATAGTGTTTGAGCTTCTGCCCATTTGCTGCTTACTTCTTTTACTACTTCTTTTTGCCTGTTTTCTCTTTCGGTAATTAAGCTGTTTATAAAAAAAGTAGGTACAAGCATTACAAGAATGAGCACACCTGTAATAATGCCTTTAATTAAAATACTGTTTGAGTTTGATGAAACTCTTTGTTGTTGCTGTTGTGGTTGCGCTTGTGGCGCTGTTTCGTAGTCCATGATGGTTGTTGTTTTTTGTTGTTTATAAAAAAGTTGTTGGAAAATTATTGTGTGTGAGGATGTGTTAGCATTTCCTCTAGAAAAGTATTTTGCCATTAATTTTATACTAGCAAGTGAAGCAATACAAGCAGATGCAAATAGTGCTTGAGAAGCTCCAACAAAATAAATAAGGAATTCTTCTGTGTAATTATTGCCCCCTTCATAATCATGTGAGCGTGCACCCATTAAAGCCGGTACTAAGCCATACAGCAAGGAAACACATTGAATTATTATAATGTACATCCAAAATTTTTTTTGCCAAGATATTTTTAGCGATTGTAAAATGGGTAATGCAATAAAAAATCCAATAAGAACTGGTACACTACCTAATATTGCAGCAACAAAACCACCAAATAAAAATAGTAAGACTTCGCTTTCTCTATTAAATATTAACGAAGCTACCATAATTGCAATAGAAGCAATAACAGAAGTAATAAACCATATTCTTGCACTTAGTGTTGTAGTTGTTATTATATTTTCCATATTAAAAGTACTTTGTTTTTCAAAGTGTATGTATAAAAAAATTTATTTTGTGTTTTTTATCATTTTTTCAAGCGCTGCAATGTGTAGCTTAAATTCTTTTTCCCCATTTTTTGTAATAGCATAAGTAGTATTTGTTTTACGTCCAATAAAACCCTTTTCTACTTTTATAATATTGTTTTCTTCCAAAGCTTTTAGGTGACTAGCCAAGTTACCATCTGTTATTTCTAATAGTTCTTTTAGGTCATTAAAATTTACTTCCTCATTTACCATAAGGGCGCTCATTATACCAAGCCGCACACGGCTTTCGAAAAGTTTATTAAGATTGTTTATTGGGTT
>JANOZW010000533.1:0-11906 GCA_031429575.1 Ferruginibacter sp. | reverse complement strand
CCCAAAACCAATTGCAGCAGTTGCACAAAATTTAAATGATAGCAATAGTTTTTATATTGTAATAAAAGAATTTACTGATTTAGCACTTGCACAAAAGCGTTATACAGTACTGACGAATTATGGCAACAAATTGGTGCTTACTACTAAAGATTCTATAACATACAAATTGAGAATGCCATTTAGAAAACCACTTGCGGATACATTGCGTATAAAGGATTCTGTCGGCATATTTTTTCAAGCAAAAACCTATGTAGAGCTACCATAAATTATTTTTTAGCATGAGCCATATTGCTTTTGAAACAATAGATTGGGCGGATGTAGAAAAAACGGTTCACAAGGGAGAAACAGGAATAGCTTACTGGCAAACAAAAATGTATGATGAGCTCCGAGTAAGACTTGTTGAATATTCAGAAAATTATGTGGCAGACCATTGGTGTAAAAAAGGGCATATTGTACATTGCTTGGAAGGTGAATTTGTAAGTGAACTAGAAAATGGGCAAAGTTTTACACTTATAAAAGGAATGACCTATGTCGTTTCTGATGAAATGAGTTCTCACAAATCTATTTCCAAAAATGGCGTAAAATTATTAATCATTGATGGAGATTTTTTGAAGTGACAAATAAATATCAATGTCTTTGACTTAAGAATTATAATGTGTTGTGTGGGACACCCACCACTAAATTCAAAATTTGTCAGCCTGGGCTTGTCGAAGGAGGTGCAACTAGCTATAGAAGCGGTTTTTAAGAAAACTAACCCGTCTTCGACAAGCTCAGGCTGACACTAAAATATTTTAAACTTTTTCTATTAAATATTATCAGTACCATGGAATTTATTGATTACTACAACGTACTTGGTTTGCAAAAAAATGCCACTGCTGACGATATAAAAAAAGCGTATCGAAAATTAGCCAAACAATTTCATCCAGATGCAAACCCAGATGATGATACTGCTAAGAAAAAATTTCAACAAATAAATGAAGCCAACGAAGTACTGAGCGATGTGGAGAATCGTAAAAAATACGATAAGTACGGAAAAGATTGGCAGCACAGCGAGGCCTTTGATCAACAAGCAAGGCAGCGCCAACAATACTCACAACAATTTGGCGGCAATGATAGCGATGGTGGCTTTTCAGATTTTTTCTCCTCCATGTTTGGTGGCGGCGGTGGTGGCAGAAGAAGTACAGGCAAACAAAAAGGGCAAGATTTAAATGCAAATTTTCAATTAAACCTTAGTGATACTTTTAAAACACACCAACAAACCATTACGGTTAATGGAAAAAACATTAGAATAACCATACCTGCAGGCATAGAAGATGGACAAGTAATAAAACTAAAAGGATATGGACAAGCAAGTCCAAATGGAGGCACAGCAGGGGATTTGTACCTTACTTTTAAATTAAACAACGATACTTTTTTTAAGCGTGTAGGAAACGATTTGCAAATAACACAAGAAATAGATTTATACACCGCTGTGCTTGGCGGAGAAATAACCTTAAACACGCTACACGGAAAATTAAAACTAAAGGTAAAGTCGGAAACACAAAACAATACTAAAATAAGACTAAAAGGTAAAGGCTTTCCTGTATATAAGCAAGAAGATGTATTTGGCGATTTATTTGTAACCTACCTTATAAAACTTCCTACCAATCTTTCTGAAAAAGAGATAGAGCTATTTACCGCTTTGCAAAAAATAAATTCGAAGTAGAAAAACGAACCTGCGCAAATGTTTGTATATATTTTTTGATAACCAAAAGGCTATTGAATCTTATACATCGAACATAAAACGCAATCATGAAAAAAATACTTTCTCTTTCCCTCCTACTCTTAGCTAGTGTAATGGCTTTTGCACAAATGGATATGCAAAAACCCGAAGGCTTACAAGTAGGCGATAAAGCGCCTGCAATAGTTGGTACAGACCAAAACGGTAAAAAAGTTTCTTTAAAAGAAATATTAAAAAACGGAGAAGCTGTTTTAATTTTTTACCGTGGGCAATGGTGCCCATATTGCAACAAACAATTGAGTCGTTTAAATGATTCTCTCTCTTACATCACCGCAAAAGGTGGAACGATAATTACCATTACGCCAGAAACAGCTGATAACATTAAAAAAACAATAAGCAAAACAAAAGCTTCCTTCTCTATTTTAGAAGATAAAGGATTGGCAATAATGAAAGATTACAAAGTAAGTTTTGCTGTAGATGAAAAGACCATTGAAAAATACAAAGGCTACGGAATAGATTTTGCAAAAGCCAATGGCGACAATGGTGCTAACCTTCCAGTGCCTGCTACATACATCATAGGAAAAGATGGAAAAATAAAATACGTATTCTTTAATGCAGATTACAGCAAAAGAGCTTCTGTAAAAGATATTATTGACAATTTATAAAATCACTTTTAAACATTTATAAAATGAAAAAAATATTATTAGCAATAATGATAGCCTGCACATTTGCAGCATGCAAAAAAGCAGGAGAAGATGTACCTGTAGCACCTGTAGTGATAGTGCCAGAGCGTTTAGAAATTACACCAACAACTAGTAGTATATTAACTGGACAAACCGCACAGTTTACCATAAAATATTACAACAATGTAGGTGTTTTAGCTGCTACACCAGCCGGCATTGTTTGGAGTTCTAGTAATACTGGCATAGCAACAGTAAACCAGACTGGCTTGGCTACAGCGGTAGCAGTAGGACAAACAAATATAAAAGCTATGTACAATACTATCTCTGCTACTGTAGCAGTTACGGTAGTTGTAAATAGCAATGTATTATCAACTGTTACTATTACTCCTTCTGCAACACAAGAAATTTTATTAAATGGCACCGTAAATTTATCTGCTGTAGGTACCAATCTTGCAGGCGTTGTAATTAGTGGACTTACCTTTAATTGGATGAGCGATGCTGCTACAAGTGTGCAAGTAAATAGCGCAGGAATGGCTACAGGCATCGCTTATGGCTCTGCAAATATAACCGCTACGGCCAATGGAATACAAAGTGCACCAACGATGGTGCAAGTAATACGGCAAGGAAATTTTGCAGGACAGAATAGTGCAGGTATGGCTAAGTTAAAAATTGAGAATGGCAATTTAAAATTACAAACGAGCAGTACTTTTTCTGTGGCCAGTGCGCCAGATTTAAGAATTTATTTAACCAATACACCTACAATTATTGCAGGTGCTGTGCAAATAGCACCATTGAGTACAGCTGGGCAAACGATGGGTGCAAGAAGTTGGAATATTCCAGCTGGAGTAACGATTACACAGTACCGTTATGCGTTGGTTTGGTGTGCTCAATTTGGTGGTGTGTATGGTGTAGCTGATTTTGGGTTATAATGAACAAATTAATTAAAGTATTTCCAAAAACGATGTTTATTAAAAATCTATTTCCGCTTGCTAGATTTTGAAAAACAGAAGCCGAAGAACCTTAGTTCTCTTCGGCTTTTTATATTTTATCCTTTTGTAGTAGTGCGGTGTTTTTCATTTGCAGAAATATTTTCAAAAGACCATTCTATTTTTTTAACGTTTAGTTGTTTTCTTACTGCACAATCTGTTTTTATGCAAATGGCACAACTAAAATCCAAACAAGCATCGGAGTGTACAAATATTTCTAAAGAGTCGCCATATTTTTTTCTTAGCAAATCGGTAAGCTCATCTATCTCATGGTGGGCTTCATTTACATTAAAATACCAAGGCACAGTAAGGTGTGCATCTAAATGCAATAAGGCACCATATTTTATAATTCGTAGGTTGTGTATATCCACCCAATTGGCACGCCTATTTTCATTGAGTGTAGCTATCATTTTTTTTAATAAATCGGTATCAGCTTCATCCATAATGCCGGCAATAGAACTGCGAATAATTTTATAACCAGTATAAGAAATAATGCATGCAAATAAAATAGCTACTGCACTATCTATCCAATAAATGTTGGTAAAGTACAATAATATTAACCCAACAATAATACCAGCAGTTGTATAGGTATCGCTTTTAAGATGCTTGCCACTGGCTATTAATGGCAACGAATTGTTTTTAGTACCAATACGTTCGCACACAATGCCTGCAATATAATTTACAACAGCCGTAATTACAATAAGTGCAATACCCCAATCTAACTTCTGTACAGTTCTTGGTACAAATAAATTTTTAGCCGCTCCGTAAATAATTAATAACCCTGCTACAAAAATTAATGTACCTTCTATAGCCGAAGAAATAAACTCTACTTTGCCATGTCCGTAAGGATGGTCGGTATCTTTTGGTCTTGCAGAAACAATAAGACTATAAATACCCAATAACCCAGCTACAATGTTTACAATGCTTTCCAATGCATCGGTAAGTATGGCTACAGAATGCGTTAAAATATACGCTGCCATTTTAATGATGAACAGTACAATGGAAAGTGCTGCTATCTTTTTTTGTATGGAAAGATTTTGCGCTGCTGTTTGCATATGTTGCAAAGCTAATTGGTTTTGGTTTTATGCAAAGTTTTAATGTATGCAGTCTTATTTAAAATCGTTGCTTCAATCTGTAACAGAGGTGTCACCTTTCATTACAGATTTTCTAAATTTAAAGTATCCAATAAAGGTGACACCTCTTGGGAAACTCAAAATCATGCTAAAATTTACAACAACTTTTTCTTCAACCAAGCTCTTACAGGCAAATCGTATAATTTTAATGATGCATAAGCCAATAAAATCATAAAAATAAATGATGCTATGGCAACGGGAATAATTTGAGCTGCTGCAGGTTTCTTTACTGCTACCCATGCTGTAAAAATATAAATAACCGGATAGTGCGTAATGTACAACGGATAAGAAATATCGCCAGATAATTTACACAGTTTTGCCCAACGCCCAGATACTTGCCCACCTGCGCCCATAGCAACAATAATTGGAAAAGCAATGATGATACAAGCTGATTCATAAATACCATTGTATTTAAATACTGGTAAGCAAAAAAGCACAATCAATATGAGCGAACAAATGATGTATGCGTTGGGTATATGTATGAGCTTACCCACACGAAAGAGTAACAGCCCACCAAAAAATGGAAACATCATACGTGTAGCTGCAGAAAAAAAATGTTTGTACTCCCAACCTATTGCTACATCGCCTTTGTTTGCCGCCATTGCAATTAATGCAGCGCCGCTTAGCACAACAACTATCCATAAAACAACCTTGCTCATTTTTCGCCCAAATACAGCGTAAATAATATTGGCAATATATTCTTGCATTAAAGACCAAGCAGGGCCATCAAGGGAGTGTGTTTCGTTCCAGCCACGCACATCTGGTGCAGGAAACATGGTAAAACCAATAAGCATAACTCCTATAACTTTTAATAAACTCGTATGAGGTATTCCTACTGTGTAAGGATCAAACCAAAAACCAATGGCGCCAATTATTGTACCCAAAATAACCAATGGGTGAAGTCTTACAAAACGTATTTTAAAAAATTGTTTTATGCTCATGGTTGGCCAACGATCGTCGTATGCATACCCAACCACAAAGCCCGAAAGCAAAAAGAAAAAATCAACCGCCAAATAACCATGGTGTATGGGATGCATAATATTTACCGGAAAATAAGCTTCAAACAAATGAAAAATAACAACTAAAATAGCAGCAGTGCCACGTAAGCCATCGAGTATTGGGTAATGAGGTTTCATTTTATGCAGGGGTTTTGGTTAGTTGAAAATATAGGTAAGGGGGTAAGATAAAGAAATGTTTTGAAGTATTTTATTGCAACCGTTTGCTGTTAGATTTATGTAAATGAAGTAAGCTTAAGAATAGTTGGTTCTCATACATTCATACATAAGAACAAGGATTTGTTTGGAAGAAAAAAGGATAACGATTTGTAAAAAAAAATTTTTATTTTACTAATGCCACCCCTGCGGGGTTATGGTTACAATTTTTATGGCTTCGCTATATTAATATCATCCCTTCGGGATTGTAAGCCTGAAAGGCTGGCATTACTATAGAAAATAGAAATGACGATAGGTGAACCCTGAAGGGGTGATATTAGTTTTGAAAGAGTCTTTGTATTAGTATTATTTACAAAGCGTGCAAAGATGAAAGGTGCAGCGCACCAAAATATTTGTAGCTACAATGCAGCACAAAGTTTTGCAGGTGCAGCGCACCGTAACATTCGTTTGAAGATATTATTGATGGAATAAATATTGCGGTGCGCTGCACCTGTGGGGTTTGGCTATTTTTAGTGCTACAAAGATTTTGGTGCGCTGCACCTGAGAAACCCTCAATTTGTAATTGTAAGACAATGCCCAATATGATCGCTCAATAATTTTTTCTCGTTCCAAGTTTCCAAAAAGAATTGTTTGCCTTTTAAAAAATCATTTGATAATACAATATGATCTACATTTTCCTTAAGATTTGCAGTTGTGTTTGTCAATGTATATTTTCCAAAAGTTTCATTCAGCGTATTTCTTGCTTTATGGCTTGGGTAAGCAAAGCATGAAAACATGACATTAAAATCTCCGATTATACAAACTTGTTTATCAATAAATAGTTTTTCAAAATCTTGCAGTTGACCATTTAAATCATTATCAAAACGTGGTTGTTTGTTAGCAAAAACGCCAATGATGGTTGCATAAACGGTTAATTGCCCAAACGGCGTTTCTGTATCGGCGCACACGCTTGTATAAGTGTTGAAAGTTTTATGGTTCGTTAAAATATTATACTTTGTAAAAATGGTTGTTCTGTTTTCGCCAGATTTATAATTTATTCCATCAAAATTGTTTGGCAAAATATCTGTAGAAATAGAAAAATAATTATCTAGTTTAATGCTAGCATTGGTTTCAGTTAAAACAACAATATCTGCATCTATTTCAATTAACTTATTGAGAATTTCTTGGTTTTTATTTTTTTCAAGACGCTGAAGATTCCAAGTGGCGATTTTCATATAATATTTTAAAACAGTTAATAATATGAAACTTCTGCAAGACCAGCATTAACAACTTTCCAATTTTTTATTATGACTCCCAAACCATTTTCAATATCCCAAGTACAATCAAATTCAATACTAATGGTTCCGTCAATGCAGTCTTGCCTATTTTGGATGTGAACAATCGCAGGAGTAATGAATGGCTTTAAATTTTCAGGTGTTGTTGGAATTGGTAAATATTTTTCAAGTTCTTTATCACTAATACCTCCTATCATTGTCCAACCTTTTTTATAATCGTTGTACGAACTTTTATAAAATTCAAAAATCTTATTCAAAATTTCTGGTGTCAATAAATCTTGTTTTACAATAAACCCATTATAGTTTTTCCTTTGTAAATCGCTTATTGAATCCTTTGTATCCCAAAAAAGCACTCGAATTAATGTATCAAATGATTTGAATCTTACTTGCATTTCATAATCTTCATTTGCTGTATCTATTACAGATTGATTAATCCTTGGAAGTTGATTATCTGGTTTTCTCTTATTTTCTTGATTACAAGCCAAGAGAAAAGGTATAAGAATTAAAATAAATAATCGAATCATGAAGTTAATAATTAATTGTATGACAAATATACCCAATCCCAAACCACACTTCCCGCTCCCATAAAAGCTGAAAAAAGATATTCTGCCCATGGGCTCCCGACATAACTGTACGGGACACGGTGGCGGATAGAAGTGGAAATCCTTTTTTTGCTGCCTTTGAGCAAAAAAAGATTGTAACGTATAGCCGCATCAATTGCCCAACAAAGTTTCACCATTCACAGCCCCAAAACCCTTAAATTTGCAGCACAAAAAAACGACTATGAATTTTCAATTGAGTGAAGAACAATTAATGATACAACAAGCTGCAAGGGATTTTGCAGTGAACGAATGTTTGCCTGGGGTTATTGAAAGAGATGAGCACCAAAAATTTCCGAAAGAGCAAATAGAAAAACTAGCCGACCTTGGTTTTATGGGCATGATGGTAAAGCCAGAATATGGTGGCGCAGGACTAGATACCATGAGCTATGTATTGGCTATGGAAGAAATAAGTAAAGTAGATGCGAGCACAAGCGTATGTGTGAGTGTGAACAATAGTTTGGTGTGCTATGGCTTGCAAGAATATGCGAACGAAACACAAAAACAAACATATTTAAAACCACTTGCGCAAGGCAAAAAAGATGGCGAATTGTACATTGGTGCTTTTTGCTTAAGCGAGCCAGAAGCGGGCAGTGATGCTACAAGCCAACAAACCACAGCCGAAGAAAAAGACGATCATTATTTATTGAACGGTACAAAAAACTGGATTACCAATGGCAATAGTGCAAGTGTATATTTGGTAATAGCGCAAAGTGATGTGAGCAAAGGTAGCCGTGGTATTAATGCGTTTATTGTAGAAAAAAAATGGGCAGGTGTAGTTGTTGGTGCTAAAGAAAACAAACTTGGTATTCGTGGAAGTGATACTCATACCATTATGTTTAACGATGTAAAAGTGCCTAAAGAAAATAGAATTGGCGAAGAAGGATTTGGTTTTAAATTTGCCATGAAAACACTTGCGGGTGGGCGTATAGGTATAGCGGCACAAGCATTGGGCATAGCAAGTGGTGCGTATGAGCTTTCTTTAAAATATAGCAAAGTGCGCAAAGCTTTTGGTACTGAAATAATGAACCATCAAATCATACAATTTAAACTAGCAGATATGGCTACAAAAATTGAATGTGCTCGCATGCTTTGTTTAAAAGCGGCTTGGGAAAAAGATGAACATATAGATTATACTTTGAGCAGCAGTATGGCAAAAGTTTTTAGCAGCGAAACTGCCATGTGGACTGCAACCGAAGCGGTGCAAATACACGGTGGCTATGGCTTTGTAAAAGAATATCATGTAGAGCGTATGATGAGAGATGCAAAAATTACACAGATATATGAGGGTACGAGTGAGGTGCAAAGGATTGTGATTGGAAGGGCTATACTAAAATAGACATGAGATTATAGACATTAGATATTAGATAACTAAGATTGACATTTATTTTAGATTTAAGAACTTTTAAAACTTGAAATGATTCTGTTTTTTAAACACTTTGCGTTGAGTTATCTTATGTCTAACATCTCATATCTTGATACTAAAATATAAAATGTGCAAACGGTAAATCGTTTGCACATTTTTGTTTTAACTAGCTATTCGGCTTATGCTATTAATGTCATCATATTGTTGTAAAAAATATTTTTTTCTTCTTCGAGAAACATGTACAGTTTCACCATTTACCAAAAATAAATGAGTAGTATCGCCATTAGAATAACTTGCAATAAAATTTATATTTGCCAAGTGTGTTTTATGCACTCGACTAAAATTTGTGGATGCTAATTTGTATTGTAACCATTGCAATGTTTTTGCAACAACCAATGTTTTATTGTTTGTAAAAAACAGTTTGCTATAATTGCTATTTGCTTCTACCCTTACAATGGTATCTATGTCTATTATTTGCAAACCAAGGCAGGTATTTATTAATAAATAATTACTCATCTTTTTATAATTTATTTACTTTTTTGAGCAATTCAATTTCAGCTTTTAAGGCTTCTATCTGTTGCTGTTGTTCCTTTACTGCATTTATAAGCATATTTTTTTAACCCTTAATTTACCTTGCCGAAAATCGCCTTACCACCTGGTGCGGCATTATTAGCACCAATTACAAACCGCTTTGTACTGCCATCAATTGCCACAGCTAAGCCAAAGGCTGCACTAGCAGCACCAACTGGATCTGTAATACGTTGTATTTTTTGCCACCTACCACCTACACGTATGTATAAATAAGCAGCACCTTGATTGGCATTTGTTCCTATTATTTCACCAGGGGCTCCAATTAGAATATAGTTTTCAGAAACACATACCCTGCTTGCGAAATTACTGCTGCTGGCTTCTGTAAGCGATTGCATTAAAAGCCAGTTGGTACCATTGTACCTGTAAATATTGCCTATACCAACTCCATTTGAAGGCTCACCTATTACTGCATAATTACCTGCAATGGAAACACTACTTCCAAACCCGTCGCCTGCAGCACCAGCTGCATTGCTTGTTTTTTGAATTAGTACCCAATTGGTACCATTATACCTGAAAAAACTTGCTGAACCCTGATCTACATTAGCACCAACATCATCCCGGTCACTCCCTACAATAAGGTGATTATCAGAAATACTTAACGCATAACCAAACCTATCGACATTTGCACCTGTAGCATCAGACACTTTCTGCATAAATATCCAGTTGGTACCATCAAATTTGAAAATACTTACTGTGCCAAAATTAATATTAGAGCCTACATCTCCATTGGTAGCACCCACGGCAATATAGGTACTTGAAATAGAAACGCTACTACCAAATAAATCACTCGCCTGACCAATAGGGTCTGTTAGCCGCTGCATAAATACCCAGTCAGTGCCATCAAATTTATATACACTTACCGAGCCCTGGCTTATATTTGCTCCTATATCATCACCGTAAGAGCCGACCACGGCATAGTTGCCCGAAATTGATACACTGTAACCAAAATTATCATTCACCTGCCCAGTAGCATCTGTAAGTTTTTTAAATAGCACCCAATTGCTGCCATCATATTTGTAAATATTTGCTGATCCCTGAAAGTTGTTAGCTCCAATATCATCACCATAAGCACCAATAATGGCAAAGTTTCCTGAGATTGATTCTGAAAAGCCAAAAAAATCATTTAGAGCGGCTGAATCATCTGCCACTGGATTATACTCATTCACTCCTGTTACATCGCAGCCTCCCCAAGCTCCAAAACCCACACCACCAGTTTTTGCATCTGCCCAGCTTGCATTACCAGCTGCATCGCTGGTTAGTATTTTACCAACAGCAGCATTGGGTACAAACTTTATGGCAGCAGGTTTTACAGTGTCTGCTTTTATGTTACCACTTACTTCCAGTTTTTCATTTGGAGTGGTAGTACCTATACCCACATTTTGTGCCTGCGTACAAAATGTTGCAACGGTAAGCATGAGTGTAATAAATAATTTAGCCATAATAATAAATTAAAAACAGCTAAACTACTTGTAATGATGTATGCAGGCAATACCCCAATGGGTGATTTTTTATACCACAAAGTTTATGCTTGTGAAACGCCCCTGTTATAAAATGCGGTGAAAACACATTGTAGAAAAACTGCTAATCTTTAACGCAACGAACAGATAACCCATTTGCTTTGTAAGTAGCTCCTTGTGCAAAAGTACCGCTGGTGGAAGTGCAGAAACGATACCAAACCAGGTCAGCATCATAAGGAGTAGCGCTCCACCAATTACCGAAGTTTCCAGATGGAGATGCAAATACACCTGAAACACTACGAGCATTAGCAGGCAGGCCTGTAAAGCCACTACTGTTGCTGGCACTGGTATTAGGGCTATTCCAGTGTGCGGTTCCTGCTTCTTTTATTTTTCCGCCAGCTACTGCATTGCCGCCAAGGCAATCGTTAAGGGTTGTTAATTCGGCATTGCTAGGTATATGCCAGCCTACTGGTGCCAAATTACGGCTATCGTTTACTGCATACCAGTTGTATAGCCTACCATATTGCCAATAGTTTGCACTATCATTATTGTACCAACACCATGCAGGCAGCGTAGTGTTAGTCCAAACAACTGGGTCGGTTACTTGCGGTATTATACTGCTATCTCTAAACCTACCTACGCTCAAATTGATACCCATCCATATTTGGCTACAAATAGTAACGGTAGGCATTGCTGTAGTATTGGGTACTGTAGCAGCAGTACCAGAAATGTTTTTCCATATAACGCCGTTATATACTTGCAACTCGTCGCAATCGATACAATATACTACCAACCCTGGTACAGGGTTAGCAATATCGTTACGCTGTGCTGCCGTCATACGAGGTGGTAAAAAACCTTTATTGGTGGAGGTTACATCGAGCAGTGCAGAGCCAACAGGAGTTGTAGTACCAACACCCACATTACC
>JANOZW010000532.1:0-4051 GCA_031429575.1 Ferruginibacter sp. | reverse complement strand
TGCATTTAAAAATATCGCAAGGGTTGTCAACCTTATTTGGTAGTTTCAAAATAAATCTACTGCATAAAGGTTGACAACCCTATTTGTAAACCTGAGATTTTTAAATACATCCCCAGAACTTAAAGCTTTATCAGATACTTTTAACTTTAAAATCTGTAATCAAAGCTGACAGCTTACTTTTAATCTAGCAACAATTTTGAATGGATGCTTATTTGTTTGTTAAAAAACATAAAACAAACAATTATATCCAAAATACGCTTCTTTTTAACGGCTATTTTAAATACATTTGACAACTTTTATAACATGATAAGAATGAAAAAAAATTTACTAGTTATTATTTTGATGATAAGTGTGTATGCCACTAAAGCTCAGGGGTATAACATTAACTTACAAAGCAATTACAAATCAGGTATTGTTTACCTTACCTATTATATGGGTAAAGATTTTATTTTACAAGATTCTGCTGCCGTTAGTAACACTGGCAAATCTATTTTTAAATCTGCTAAAAAATTGCCAGCTGGTATTTATTCTATTATTTTTCCTGGCAAAAGACTTACCACTGATTTTTTGGTAGATAAAGAACAAAACATTTCTATCATAGCCGATACAAATAAGTTAGAACAAAAAATAGTAACTGGCTCACCTGCCAATGTTGATTTTAAAAATTACCAAACGTTTGTAAGTACAAAGGGTAAACTTTTGCAACAAGCAAAAAATGCTTATAATAATTCTATAACAAAAGTAGATTCTGCAAAACACGAAGCAACATATAAAAAACTAAGTACAGAATTAAATGTATATAGAGAAGGCGTAGTGAAAACAAAACCAAACTCTATGCTCGCCGTTTTGCTTAATGCATTGCGTGAGCCTGCATACCCAACCAAAGTAGCCGTTACCAGAAAAGATTCTATAGACAATTATAATTTTTACAAATCGCATTATTGGGATGGTATAACTTTTATGGATGATAGAATTGTACGCACACCTTTCTTTTTGCCAAAACTTGAAACGTATTATAGACAAATAATGCCACAAGCATCAGATAGTTTAATAAAAGATATAGATTATAAATTATTACTAGCAAGAACCAGCCCTGCGATGTATAAGTTTTTGCTAAACTGGTTTACAGATGAATATATAAACCCAAAATACATGGGGCAAGATGCAGTATTTGTGCATTTGTATAACAAGTATCATAGCAAAGGGGTAAGTAGCTGGCTCAATAAAAGTCAAGATAGTACAATAACCCGTAGGGCATTTATGCTAATGAGTAATTTGATTGGCGAAATGGCCGCAAACCTTGAATTTGCTGATACTGCAGGCAAAACAAAAGCATTGTACGAAATAGATGCACCGTTTACTGTAGTGGTTTTTTGGGATCCAAATTGTGGGCATTGCAAAGATGAAATACCACGGGTTGACTCTATGTACAGAGCATCTTGGCAAAAGAAAGGAGTAAAAATATATGCGGTACTTTCCGAAGGAGAAAAATTAAAAAATGAATGGTTGATATTTTTACGAGAGAAAAAAATTACAGATTGGGTGAATGTATATCAAACCAAGGCAATGGTAGATGAAGAAATAAAAAACCAACGACCTACGTTTAGGCAGTTATACAATGTAGAAGTTACACCTACCATATACTTGCTAGATAAAGAAAAAAGAATTATTGGAAAAAAACTAACCATAGAGCAAATGAATGATTTGCTAGAAGTGAAAATAAAAAATGGTGATAAATAATTCGTCTTACAAAAAATTAGCTACTTAATATGAAAAAAGTTTTTATTGTTTGCGCAGCAGCGCTTTTTACCAATACATTGTTTGCACAAACATTGTTTACCTACGGCAAAAACGAAACAAGCAAAGCAGATTTTTTGCGTGCTTACAATAAAAATAAACCAAGTACTACTGACAAAGAAAAAGCCATGCGGGAGTATCTTGATTTATATACCAATTTTAAATTAAAGGTAAAAGCTGCACAAGAGCTACGGCTCGATACCAGTTCTCAAATAAAATACGATGTGCAAAATTTTAGAGAACAAGTGTTGGAAAATTATTTGAGTGATGAGAAGGGCATGCAGTTATTAATAGATGAAGCAATGGCTAGGAGTAGTAAGGATATACATGTTTTGTATTTTTCTGTACCCGTATCTAGCGGAGCAAAGCCCGAGGATACTTTAAAAGCCTTTAATGCTGCAAAAGAATTGTGTGCTAATGTAAAGAAGGGCAATTTGTACAATGAAATAATTACAGATATTTCTACAAAATTTTCTCAGGCAAAATATGCAGATGTAGGTTTTATTACAGCCTTTAGCATACCATACGAATTTGAAAATATTATTTACAAGACTAAAGTAGGTAGCGTAAGCGAGCCATATAGAACAGCAAAGGGTTGGAATATTTTTAAAGTTGTAGAAGATAGGCCGGCCATTGGCAAATGGAAAGTAGCACAAATACTATTCAGTTTTCCACCTGATGTAGATAATAATACAAAGCTTAGCATAAAAAGAAAAGCCGATTCTGTGTACAATCTTTTAAAAAATGAACTTGGTTTTGCAGAAGCCGCAAAAATATATAGCGATGATAGAATGACCTATTTATCTGGCGGAGAGGTACCAGAATTTGGTACTGGCAAATTTAACAGCGTTTTTGAATCAAATGTAATTGCATTAAAAAAAGACAATGATTTTGGTAGCCCTTTTGAAACAGCATTTGGGTATCATATTGTAAAAAGACTTGCGCATACCACAGTGCCTGCAGATAAAACAGACGGTACTTACCAATTTGAAACAAAGCAAAAAGTAACACAAGATAGCCGTATAAATAACGAAAGAGAAAAATTTGCAAAAGATGTAATGCAAAAAACTGGCTTTAAAAAAACTGTATCAATTAGTGACAAAATGCTCTTTGCTGATATTGATTCGTTATTGGTAAACCCTAGCACAGAAAAGATAAATAAATTGCCATTAAGTAAAAAAACGATTGCAAGCTTTAAAGATGGCACACAAGTAAAAGGAGCGGAGTGGCTAAAATTTGTAACGGATAATCAATCAAACCCTGAGCAGCCAAAGTACGCAAACAGTATATGGTGGAATCGTTTTGCAAAACAAGCAGTAATTAACTATTACAAAAAACATTTAGAAGAATACAATGCCGATTTTAAATACCAAATGCAAGAGTTTAAAGAAGGCAATATGCTTTTTGAAATAATGGAGCGCAATGTATGGAGCAAGGCTGGTACTGATTCGATAAGTTTAAAAAAATATTACGAAGCACGCAAAGAAAATTATAAATGGACAGCAAGTGCCGATGTATTAATTTTTAATTGTGCTACAGAGAAATTGGCCAATGAAGCATTGGTAGCTAGCAAAGCTGGTAAGACATGGGTAGCCATTAGAGAAACGAGCAATAACCAAATACAAACAGATAGCGGTAGGTACGAAGTAGCTCAAATACCCGGTGCCACACAAGGTGTAAAGCTTTCAGAAAACAGTTATTCAGATATTACAAAAAATACTGATGGTAGTGCAAGTTTTGTAAAGTATGTAAAATTGTATGATGCAAACATGCAACGTTCTTTTGCCGAAGCAAGAGGGTTGGTTATAAATGATTATCAAAATGTATTAGAGCAACAATGGGTGGGCGAGTTGAAAAAGAAATATCCTGTAAAAGTGAATGAGGTGCTGTTTAAGGAAATGCTGAAATAATTTTAGAGGAAGCAATTTAAAAAAGGTGTGCCAACTTTTTAAAAGTTAGCACCCCTTTTTTAAATAAATTTTTACACCAATTGTCTCACTACATCTGCAATAAGTATTGGTCTGCCTAGTGTATAATAATGCAATGCTGGCACACCTGCTTTTTTTAATTCTCTAGATTGTTGCAACAACCACTCTGCACCCACTTTTTCTACATCTATATCTGTTTTACAATTTGTAACGGCGCTAGAAAGATCTTTCGGTAATTCTATCGAAAATATTTTTGGCAACATGGTTAATTGCTTTTTATTGTAGATAGGCTTTAAACCCGGTATAATAGGCACTGTAATACCAAT
>JANOZW010000531.1:0-3327 GCA_031429575.1 Ferruginibacter sp. | reverse complement strand
CGATTAGACATTAAAAAGGCGGCAAAAGACACTACTTATCGCCCGCCAATGATTTCTACAAGTCTTGGCCGTACAACTTGCTCTTATTATATGCCTGACGGCAAGCATATCTTGTATGCAAGTACACATATATAATACCTACGAGCATAAGCAATGAACCTGCGAATGTATAAACGAAAAATTTAAAGGTAGCTTGTATTCTTTTTTCACCACCCCAAATACTGCTTAAGAAATAAACAGGTATAAGGGCAAGTTCCCAAAAGAAATAAAATACCAATGCATCTTTTGCTACAAACACACCCATCAATCCACACTCTGCAAGCAACATTAATCCAAAAAAAGTTCCTGCATTTTTGTAACTATTTTTATACGTAGCTATAAATATTAAAGGGAAAGCAACGGCAGTTAGCAAAGTAAGTATTCTACCAGCTCCATCGAGCGATACAAAAAAACTTGTACCCAAATTTTTAAGCCAAATATAATTTACCGCATTGTAATTGGTAAACTTTACATCTGTAAACGCAAGCGTAATAAGTGATACTGTCAATACTGCTAATGACCCAAACAATGCAATATTTTTTGCAATGCTTTCAGATTTTACAGTAAAACAAAATATGCCAGCCAATAAAGGCAGCCACATTAATAATTCAGGAAAAGTAATAAAAGTACCCAAAGCCTAATTTTTTATAAAAAGTTGTATAATAAATAACAGTAACATTCCAATAACCATCAATAGCACATAAGCGCCCACTTGTCCACTTTGTAACCAACGCAACTGGCGGCTACCATAGTTTACAAATTTGCCTGTACCGTTTACCATTCCATCTATTCCTTTTTTCTCTACAATGTTGGTAAAGAAAGCTGATATAGAACGCAATGGGTTTGTAATTATTTTTGTATAAAGCTCATCAAAGTACCATTTGTTTTCCAACACTTCGCCAATACCACTCGATGCTACTTCGTTTTCTTTCTTGAAGTTTTTAAATTTGTTTAAGCCAAATAATAAAGAACCAAATGCCAATGCAACAGAAACTCCCATCAATAAATATTCTGTACTGTGGCTCATTTCATGCTTCTCCGTTATTGCATTGCTTTGTGCAAAGATTGGTTCAAGAAATGCTTCTAACCTGTGGCCGCCATGCATAAATACTTCGGGTATTCCAACCCAACCACCAACGATGGCAAGTATTGCTAAAATAATTAATGGAATCGTAATTGCTTTTGGGCTTTCGTGCAAATGATGCTCTTGGTCTTGTGTACCTCTAAACGAACCCAAGAAAGTCATTGCATATAAACGAAACATATAAAACGCTGTCATTACTGCGCCTGCCACACCAATACCCCAAAGGATAGGATGCTTTGCAAATGCTGCAGCAAGTATTTCATCTTTACTAAAGAATCCTGAAAACGGCGGCATACCTGCAATGGCAATACAACCAATTAAAAATGTAAGATGCGTTGTGGGCATGTATTTTTTAAGTGCTCCCATGTTGCGCATATCTTGCTCGCCGCTCATAGCATGTATTACACTACCTGCGCCAAGAAATAACAATGCTTTAAAAAACGCATGCGTCATTACATGAAAAACGGCTCCTGTGTATGCACCTACGCCCAATCCTAAAAACATATAACCCAATTGGCTTACCGTAGAATATGCCAATACTTTTTTTATATCATTTTGTTTAATAGCAATAGTGGCTGCAACAATGGCCGTAGCCAAACCAAACATGGTAATTACATTTTGCGTAGCAGGCGCCATTGTAAATAATATGTTGCTACGGGCTATCATATAAATACCTGCCGTTACCATCGTAGCCGCATGTATAAGCGCACTCACAGGTGTTGGACCTGCCATTGCATCGGGCAACCATGTGTATAAAGGTATTTGCGCACTTTTACCACAAGCACCTAAAAATAATAATGCTGTTATTCCTGTAATATCAAACGAAGATAATTTTGCAAGACTTGCTTGTGTAAATACTTCATCATACTGTACAGTCCCTACTTTCGTTATCAACCAAAATACAGCCAATAAAAAACCAAGGTCACCAATACGATTCATAATAAATGCCTTCTTTGCTGCATTGGTATAATCGTTGTTTTTAAACCAATAACCAATGAGTAAATACGAGCAAAGCCCCACACCTTCCCATCCAAAAAACATGATGATATAATTGCCACCCATCACCAACAACAACATAGAAAAAACAAACAAATTCAAATAAGAAAAGTATTTTGAAAAGTCTTTGCTTGGCTCATCGTGCATGTATGATGTGGAGTACACATGTATAAGAAAACCTACGCCTGTAATAATTAATAAAAACAAAGAAGAGAGTTGGTCTATCTTAAAAGAGAAAGGAACAATAAGTGATTTTATATTTATGAGATTAAAATAAATAACGTTGGTGGTAGTGCCACTTTTTACTTGTAAAAAAGCCATTACACTTATTGCAAAAGCAGCAAATATTGTTGCACTAGCTATAAAGCCCGATGCGCCTTTTGATAAAATATTTCTTCCTAAACCTGTGATAAGAAAACCTATCAAGGGTAATAAAGGAATGAGGCAAATTAATACATTGTTCATAAAAAAGATACTAGATAATAGATGTTAGACACAAGATTATTGTGTTATACTTATTATCCTATTTAGTTTTTTAATCTGTTTAAAAAGTTTACATCTATACTATGCGTGTTTCTGTATAACATTACGATAATAGAAAGTCCCACACTTACTTCTGCCGCTGCTACTATCATTATAAAGAAAACAAAAATTTGTGCATCGCTTGCAAAAGTTGGTAACGCTTTGGCCGCTGCGCTTGCTGAGTGCATATTTGAAAATGCTACCAACAAAAGGTTTACTGCGTTTAACATTAACTCCACACACATAAAAACAATACTGGCATTGCGACGTGTAAGTACACCCACAATTCCTATACTGAATAATGTTAATGATAATGCTATGTAATATTTAATATCCATTTTTTTGAACGCTGATAAATATGATTGATATGAATTTTTATGATTTTATCTACGTTATCTTACAAATCATAAAAACCTGTGTTTTATTTTTACTCAATACTTTTAATCTTTCTTCCCAATAACCACCGCTCCCACCATAGCACTCAAAAACAATATGCTACTTATTTCAAAAGGCAATACATAATCTGTAAATAAAACCTTGCCCAATGTTTTTATCAATCCTGCATTGCCGCCTGCCATCATTACAGGGTGAGTATTTTTCATGGTTATAAAAGCTGATAATAAAACAAGCAATAAACTACCACCTGATATTACTGCAATGAACTGCATGCGCTGATTTTTTGCAGG
>JANOZW010000530.1:0-1988 GCA_031429575.1 Ferruginibacter sp. | reverse complement strand
GTATAATCCCTTTCATGCTACTCCCCACCCTATACCTCCAACAATGTATTCGAGAGCACCAGTGGCTCTTATCACACCTATTGGGACAAGAATGGAGATTAGATTAGGAATGATTTTTATAGTTGCTTCATAATAAATGGCTGCGTTTACAGGTGTTTCATTTACAGATATTACAAAAATATTTTTTGCAGGTATTTTTATTTTGTGTAGAAAAATATTTTTTGCATTGAAAGCGTTGTTCTCATTGCTGTCTAGCGCTACAAAACGTTCATCTCCCCAAAAAACAAATACCTTTTTCCAATCTATTAGATGGCTAAAGGTAGGAGAGGCTAATAATTTATACAAAGCCATAGGCGTATTACCTCCAGAAAGTGCCACAGTAAATTTTCCTTTTTTTTCTATGTTCTCATTAGCAAGCTTTACAAAATAATCTGCTGCGGCTTCTGCAAGTAATTCTGCTGTATTAAAATGGGTTATTTTATTCATACAAATTAGGAACTTCAAATTTTAAAATGTCAGTCTGAGCTTGTCGAAGACGGGTTAATAATAAGGAAACACTGTAATAAATAGCACCAGCTTCGACAAGCTCAGCTTGACAAAATTATTATCAACGTTTTTTTTCAAACCCAATCATCATCCAATTGTCTTCTGTTTTTGCAATCATGGCTTCAGCCGTTTCAGGGCCATTTGTACCTGCGGCATAATTTGGAAAATTGATAGATGGATTATTTGTCCACATACTCAATATTGGCATTATCACTTGCCATGCTGCTTCCACTTGATCTGCACGCATAAACAACGTTGCATCGCCTTCTATTACATCAAGCAACAAAGTTTCATAACCTTCTGGTACACCATGCGTGTAAGCATCACTATAATTAAACAACATATCTACAGGGTTTAACTGCATTTTAAGCCCAGGTTTTTTTGCCTGAAAACGAATTCGAATACCCATATCAGGTTGTATATTAATAATAATTTTATTTGGTTGCCAATTTTCTATGGCTTCCTCAGGAAATGATTGATGTGGTACAGGTTTAAATTGAATGGTAATAACACTCATTGTTTGTTGCATACGCTTGCCACTGCGTATGTAAAATGGTACATTGCTCCAGCGCCAGTTGTCTATAAATAATTTTAATGCGGCAAAAGTTTCTGTGTTGGAATCTTCTGCTACTTTTTCTTCTTCTCTATAGCCCTTTACCTGCGTACCTTCTTGCCAGCCAGCACCATATTGACCTCGGCTTGCATATTCATGTACATCTTCTCTTTTTATTTTTCTTACCGCATGTAAAACATCCACTTTTTTATTTCTTATTTCATTGGCTTCAAATGCTACTGGCGGCTCCATAGATATCAAACACAGTAATTGCATCACATGGTTTTGTATCATATCTCTCAATGCACCGCTCTTATCATAATAACCACCTCTATCTTCTACACCAATTTTTTCACTTACGGTTATTTGCACATGGTCTATAAAATTTCTATTCCATGTCGGTTCAAAGAGTGCATTGGCAAAACGAAATGCCAATAAATTTTGCACGGTTTCTTTTCCTAGATAATGATCTATTCTATACAATTGTTTTTCATCAAAAATGCACAATAATTTTTCATTGAGTGCTTTGGCTGTTTCTAAATCTGTACCAAATGGTTTTTCAATAACTAACCTTGCGTTTTCTTTATCGGCTGCTAAACCTGCTTCATTTAGCAGCTCAGCTATGGTAGAAAAAAACTGAGGATTTACAGCCAAATAATATAATTTGTGGACAGTATCATTTGCATTTTTTTCAAAATTTTCTACTTCGTTTTTTAATTCTTTATAAAAATATATTTTGGTAAAATCTGCTTTTTTGTATTGAATATATGTTGCAAATACATCCCACTTTTCTTTTTCTGCTTTACCCCTACGAGAAAATTGATCTACACCATTTTGTAAACGAGCAATAAAATCTTCTTGCTTTGTATCATCTAGTCCAGTACAAATA
>JANOZW010000529.1:0-2041 GCA_031429575.1 Ferruginibacter sp. | reverse complement strand
GCTTCCTACAACACACACGAGAGCTTCCACAAAAAAGAAAAGTGGAAGAGCGGCTTAATGACTATAAAGAATTCGTGCTACCATACACAGATGAAAAGCTAAACGAACAATCTGGTAGATGCATGAACTGTGGCGTACCCTTTTGCCACAATGGTTGTCCGCTGGGAAATATTATACCAGAGTTTAACGATGCCGTGTATAAAAAAGAATGGAAAAATGCGTACGACATTTTAAGCTCTACCAATAATTTTCCTGAGATTACGGGACGCATATGCCCTGCCCCATGTGAGAGTGCATGTGTGCTAGGCATAAACCAACCAGCCATTGCCATTGAAGAAATAGAAAAACATATTATTGAAATAGCATTTGATAAAGGCTTTGTGCAAGCCAAAAAAAATATACCCCGCACGGGTAAAAAAATTGCTGTAATAGGCAGTGGTCCTGCAGGGCTTGCAGCCGCAGCACAATTAAATTATGCTGGGCACGCCATAGTAGTTTTTGAAAGAGATGATTTACCAGGTGGTTTATTGCGCTATGGCATTCCAGATTTTAAATTGGAAAAATGGGTGATAGACAGACGTATAAAATTTATGGAGGAAGAAGGTATTGTGTTTAGATGCAATGCAAATGTGGGTGTTGACATTTCCATTACAGATTTACTAAGAGAATACGATGCCATCGTTTTAGCATGCGGCTCTACCATACCAAGAGATTTAAATACTACAGGTAGAGAAATTAAAGGCGTACACTTTGCCATGGAATTTTTAACGCAACAAAATAAGAGAGTATCAAGTTTAAATGTAGCCCAAGAAAATATTTTGGCTTCGGATAAAAATGTAGTAGTAATTGGCGGCGGCGATACTGGCAGCGATTGTGTGGGCACATCTAACAGGCAAAAAGCCACCAGCGTAACACAATTTGAACTCATGCCCATGCCACCAACCAACAGAACCGCTCACATGCCTTGGCCACAATACCCTATGATTTTAAAAACAACCTCCTCGCACGAAGAGGGTGCCAACAGGCAATGGGCTACTGCCACAAAAGAATTTATAGCTGATAAAGAAGGAAATTTAAAAGCGCTAAAAATTGTGGACCTTGAATGGAAAATAACCGAAGAAGGTAAGCCCGCAAATTTTGTAGAAATAGCCAATACCGAAAGAGAAATACCTTGCGAACTAGCATTGCTTGCCATGGGTTTTGTACACCCACAAAAAGAAGGCTTGCTTACACAATTAGAAATAGCACTAGACGAAAGAGGCAATGTAAAAGCCACCGAAAAAGATTATCAAACCAATATAGCTAAAATATTTACCGCTGGCGATATGCGCCGTGGCCAATCATTGGTAGTATGGGCCATAAGCGAAGGGCGTGAATGCGCAAGAAAAGTAGATGCGTTTTTGATGGGGGAAAGTTTGTTGGAAGGGAAGGATGGGGGGAGGTAATAAGAAAAAGCGTAAATTTGCCTAGTAAATAAATTGTACAATGGCACAATTAATAAATATAGAAGAGATAAAGAACTTGTATCCAGACGAATGGGTATTACTTGGAAATCCAAATATGGATGATGCTAAAATTGATGTACTCTCAGGCATACCTCTATTTCATAGCAAGGATAAAAAAGAAGTTTGTTACATCGGTAGAGATAAAACTTCAAACTTTGATAAAATAACTTTAATTTATACTGGCACTTTTAGGCCTACAAGAAAAATTACAGGCATTTTTAATCGCATTGCAAAATGACCTACAAATTTAAACGAGAACCCGAAAGCGGACTCATACTTGTAAATATTGAAATAGATAATAAGTATGAATTGAAAATGATTTTAGATACAGGCGCAACCAATACAACTATTGATAGCAATGCGTTGTATTTACTTGGGCACGACTTAAAAGACAATATTGGAACAGTAGAAATAGAAACCGCTAATGGCATAATTGAAACCGAAGTTTTTGAGATTGATACTTTTTCTTCGCTTGGTATTACAAAAGAAAAGTTTCAAATACAAGTGTATGATTTTATGGCTCATGGTATTTTTTC
>JANOZW010000528.1:0-9312 GCA_031429575.1 Ferruginibacter sp. | reverse complement strand
AGTAATAAAGCAATCAGATGTAATCATCATGGCTATTCCTTCTGCATACACTTGCAAAGCATTGTCAACGTTAGATAAAGATATTTTTGAAGGAAAGAAAATTATATCCGCCGTAAAAGGAATTTTGCCTGAAAAAAATGAATTGCTTAATGATTATTTGGCAAAAGAATTTAACGTGCCAATAGAAAATTATTTTGCACTACTTGGTCCATGCCATGCAGAAGAAGTAGCGTCAGAAAAATTATCGTACCTAACATTTACAGGAATAGATGCTCCTACTTGTTTAACCATTGCCAATTGTTTTAAAACAGATTACATTAATACTGTAGTAAATAAAGATATTTATGGTGTGCAGTATGCAGCCGTGCTAAAAAATATTTATGCAGTGGCTGCTGGTATGGCGCATGGTTTAGATTATGGCGACAATTTTTTGAGCGTATTAATCGCAAATAGTGCCGATGAAATGGCAGGTTTTCTTCGCAAGGCAGGTATTGTAAATGCTGAAGTTGGTTATATGGAGCATGGAAAAAATGCTACTAAAAATACCCATGCAAATTATGCAGCTTCTGTTTATTTAGGTGATTTATTGGTTACTTGTTATTCATTATTTAGTCGCAATAGAACTTTTGGAAATATGGTAGGCAAAGGCTACTCTGTAAAAAATGCACAGCTAGAAATGAGCATGGTGGCTGAAGGATATAACGCTTCAAAATGTATGTATATCATAAACCAAACTGTAAATGCAGAAATGCCAATAGCACAAACGGTATATGATATTTTGTGGAGTGGATTGGGTGCTGCTGAAGGATTTAAAATGATTGAAGAAGAGTTGATTTAAGCTAAGAGGTCGAAGGAGAAAAGACGAAAAAAGAGATGTTTTCTGCAGCCCCTCTTTTTCTCCTTTGAACTCTTAGTTAATTCCTTTATGCAAACAAATCCCCTGCTATTCCATCCGCAAAAAACTTTCCTTCTTTTGTAAGTTGTAATGAAAAATTTCGGTGAACTATTTTTCCTTGTTGCAAATATTTTTCAGCACTCAATAAAATTCTTTTTTTGTTTTTTACTCCAAATTTTTCTTCTATAATTTCCAAATTAATTCCTTCTACAGTTCTTAATGATGTCATCACATATTCATTTACACAATCTTCATCTGTTAATACTTCTTCTTCATATGGTATAATATTTTTTTCTAAAGATTGTATGTACAAACGGTTGTTAGATACATTCCACCTTCTTTTATGTATACCATCAAAAGAATGCGCAGATGGGCCAAACCCATAGTAGGGCTTACCTTGCCAATAACTGCTATTGTGTTTACTTCTAAAACCACTCTTAGAAAAATTACTTATTTCATACTGTTCATATCCATTGGCTTCCATCATTTCTAATAAGAGTTGAAATTGTTCCGCCTGCTTATCGGTATTTACACTTGGGCTTTTCTTTTCTTTTATTAATTTGTTAAGTGCAGTTCCATTTTCTACCGTAAGTGCATAGCAAGAAAGATGCGGAATCTTTCTTTTAGCAATAATATCAAAATTATTTTTTAAATCTTCATTGGTTTGTAAAGGTGAGCCATAAATTAAATCAACAGAATAATTTGTAAAACCTGCCTCTTCAATATCATCTAAACATTTTAGAGATTGTGCCGCATTGTGTGCACGATTCATCCATGTAAGTTCGGCTTCATTAAAAGATTGTAAGCCTACCGAAAGTCTATTTATTCCAACTGACTCCCATTGGGAAAGTATGGTTTTATTAATATCATCTGGGTTGGCCTCTAGTGTAATCTCTGCATCGGCTGCCACATCAAATTTTTGGCGAATAGTATTAAAAATAAATTCTAATTCCTCAATTGATAATAAACTTGGCGTACCACCACCAATATAAATGGTCTCTATTTTTGTATCTGCTATAAAATTATTTTCTAATAAAATTTCTTTAACCAAAGCAGCAATCACAGCCTTTTTATTCTTCAAAGAAACCGAAAAATGAAAATTGCAATACGTGCACGCTTGCCTGCAAAATGGAATATGAATATAAATACCCGCCAAAGAATTGTAAATTTACTTTTTATAAAAAATTACTGCCATTAGAATGATGAACCTCTGCACAAAAAAAATAGGGTACGCTATCGCACTCATATGTATCATGTGCACGCTGTATTTGTATAGCTCTGCGCAAAAAATTGGCAACGTTACAAATGTTTACACATTATCTATTCACCACAAAGATAGCATCATTGCAGCAGAGCTGCCAAGCATTAAAACCTCATTTGCAGATATTCAGTTGTTATATGAGTATGTAAATGCCCTGCCTAAAACACTTTCTACAAAAGGGTATCCTGTTGCATCTATTGATAGCAGTTGGCAAAGTGGAGATACGATTCACATTGTTTTATACTTAGGCAAAAAATACGAATGGGTACAACTTCGTACAATTGGTATAGAAAAAAATATATTAAGCAAAAGCGGTTATAACGAAAAAGATTTTACTAATAAACCATTAAACATTGCCGAAGTAGAAATAATAAAAGAAAAACTATTGGGTATTTATGCAAACGAAGGATATCCTTTCGCACTTATTTATTTGGATAGTGTAACGATTATAGAAAACAACATTTCCGCAGCTTTAACGGTAAATAAAATCTTGTTATACAAAATAGATAGTATTAAAAATTATGGAAAACTAAAACTCAATACCAAATTTTTACAACGGTATTTAAATATTTCTAATGGTAGCACGTACAGTTATGAAAAATTATTAGATGTAGATAGAAAATTGTTGGAGCTTCCGTTTGCAGATCCTGTTAGTGTTTCTTCGCTTGATATGCTAGGCTCTGGTGCCATTTTAAATATACATGTAAATACAAAAAAAAGTAGTGAGGTTAGTGCTATTTTTGGTTTTTTGCCAGATGCAAATAATACAGGAAAATTTCAATTAACAGGTGATGTAAATCTCGACCTTAAAAATGTATTTGGAGCAGGAGAGGGGTTACTATTAAAATACCAATCTTTACAACCGAAGTCTCCAAGGTTAAATCTTGGGTATGAAAAGCCGTACATTTTTAATTCAACTTTTGGGGTAAGCGTTTTGTTTGAATTTTTTAAAAAAGATTCTAGCTTTCTGCAAGTAAATGCACAAGCGGGTTTGCAACTTAGCCTCTCAAAATATCAAACTGGTAAAATTATTATACAATGGCAAAACAACAATGTATTGCAAGGCGGTATAGATACCAATGCAATAAGACAACAAAAAAGATTGCCTGATATTATAGATGTAAAATCTGTAAACGTAGGTATCAATTACGAATATAGAAACACTAACTATAGGTTTAATCCCATTAAAGGAAACGAAATAAACCTTAATGTACTTACAGGTATAAAGAATATTCAAAAAAACAATGACATACTTTCTTTAAAGTCACCAACATATAATTATGAAAGCTTGTACGATTCTATAAAGCTGAAAAGCTACCAGCTGAAGGTAAAGCTAGCAGCGGCACATTATTTTAAATTGTCAAAATCGAGCACATTTAAAGCGGCATTAAACGCAGGTATCTACAACAGTCCTAATATTTTTAGAAACGAAGTTTTTCAAATTGGTGGATACAAACTGTTACGTGGTTTTGATGAAGAGAGTATTTACGCTACTCAATACGGAGTGCTAACGGCTGAGTATCGTTTTTTAAATGGGCTTAATTCTTATATTTTCGGTTTTATAGATGCTTCGGGTACAAAAACAGTTTATCAGAACGTAAATAGCAGTAATTTTTTTACTAGCACTGGTGTAGGTATTGTGTTACAAACTAAGGCGGGCTTACTCAATCTCAGCCTAGCTTTGGGCAAAAGAGATGATGTTCCATTTAACATTCGCCAAGCCTCTAAAATTCACTTTGGGTATATCAACTATTTTTAAAATTCTTTTTAGCAAAGCAACTACTTATTTTTGCGCATAAATTTTTTGTAATTGTGAAGGGTTTTCTAATGGCTATTTTTTTGTGTTTGTTTTTACCTTTGTGTATATGTGCACAAGGGGTGGTTGTACCTGCACAAACTTTGGCGAAGGCTGAATCTATAAAGCCAAGGGTAAATGCAAATGTTTATTTATTGGATAGCAATTTTTTACTCAATGCAAAGGGGGTACCACAAGCTTTAAATATTATTTCTAAAAAGCCTCAAAACAAACAGCCATTCTTTTATTTAATATTGTCTTTGTTTCTAGTGCTCGGTATGGCTCGCACTTTTTTTAGTAGATATTTCAATACACTTTTTAGGGTTTTCTTCAACACATCGCTTAGGCAAAATCAGCTTACAGACCAGTTGGAACAAGCAAAATTACCGTCGCTTATTTTCAATTTATTTTTTGTAATCACCACCGGTTTATATTCATATTTTTTGCTACATTATTTTTATTCTAACCACCAGAAGCTAGATTGGTATATCCTTTTTGTTTGTATTGCTGTCATTGCAATCTGTTATCTGGTTAAATATCTATCCTTAAAATTTACTGGCTGGGTTACAAATTACCAATCAGAGGCAGACACATATATATTTATTATCTTTTTGCTTAATAAAGTTATTGGTATCTTTTTACTACCTATCATCACTTTTATGGCTTTTAGTACATATCAAATAGCTTCTTATGCAATAGTTATTTCATTTATATTTATAGCTCTTTTGTTTATCATCCGTTTTGTTCGTTCCTACTCAGTGCTTCAAAGCAAATTAAAAATCAATCAATTTCATTTTTTTCTGTATATTATGGGAATAGAAGTACTCCCAATATTGCTTATTTATAAGGCTGTGACGGTATATTTCGGAATAAAAACGTAATTTTGCAGCCTGATAGAAAATCTGTATGCTAAATAAAGCAGAAAAACCTGAGGTATTACCAGCTAAAAAGGTTAAAAAAATATTGATTGCACAAGCACAGCCGGAAGGAGCAAAATCGCCCTATTCCGAGCTTGCTAGTAAGCATAATCTAACGGTAGATTATTATCCATTTATTGTAATAGAAGGCATTGCAGCAAAAGAATTTCGTAAACAAAAAATCGATATTGCAGCTTATACGGCAGTTATCTTTACAAGCCGCCACGCTATAGATCATTTTTTTCGCATATGTGAAGAAATGAAAGTAAACATATCTCAAGACACCAAATATTTTTGCATCACAGAAGCAATAGCACTTTACTTACAAAAATTTATTTTATATAGAAAGCGTAAAGTTTTTTATGGCGCAGATGGTACCAATAAAAGTTTATTTGATGTAAAAAATAAGCACAAGGAAAACGAAAAATTTCTTTATCCATGCTCTCAATCTTTTGATAGCGAAATAACCAACTGGCTAAAACACAATAAATGTGAATATGCCACGCCAGTTTTATATAACATAGTAAACAACGACTTAAAAAAAGTAATTGCGAAAAACTACGATATTGTTTGTTTTTTTACACCCGGTGGCGTAAAAAGCTTCATGGAAAATTTCCCTGGTTACCAACAAAACGGAAATACATTTGGAGCTTTTGGGCAAAATACATGTAAAGCCGCCGAAGATGCTGGTATTACCTTGGATATAAAAGCACCAGTGCCACAGTCTCCAGGCATGGTAAGTGCATTAGATAAATATCTTCAGTCATTATCTACAAAGAAAAAGTAACATCTACTTTATTGCTTCTATTACTTACTACATTTTAATATGCCAAACAATAAGGGCTTAAATTTGTGCAATATGAAAAACGAACTCATACATGAAACAAGCCCATATTTATTGCAACATGCTCATAACCCTGTGCATTGGCAGCCATGGGGCCTAGCAGCTTTGCAATTAGCAAAAGATTTAGATAAACCAATACTTGTAAGCATTGGTTACTCCGCTTGCCATTGGTGCCATGTAATGGAAAGAGAAAGTTTTGAAAATGATGCTACTGCTGCTGTAATGAATGAGTATTTAATAAATATAAAAATTGATAGAGAAGAACGCCCAGATATTGATCACATATATATGGATGCTGTACAAGCCATGACTGGCAGTGGCGGTTGGCCGCTCAATGTATTTCTTACGCCAGCTGGAAAGCCATTTTACGGCGGCACTTATTTTCCACCTACAAAGGCTTTTAACAGAGCCTCATGGATAGATGTACTTACAAGTATAAACGATGCTTGGCACAATCGAAGAGAGGAAATGGAAAAACAAGCTGAAACCTTGATTGAGCATTTAAAAAAGTCTAATCATTATGGGCAAATAAAAAATGCCATAACAATAGATGATAGCAAACCAAGTTTTACAAAAGAAGATGTTGTTACTATTTCTCAAAATTTATTGAGTAGTGCTGATATGATAGAAGGCGGTTTTGGTAAAGCTCCCAAGTTTCCCCAAACATTTTCTATAAATACACTTTTACAATGCGCTCATTTTTTAAAAGATGAAAAAGCATTGCAGCATGCAGAGTTATCATTGGCTAAAATGTATAATGGGGGAATCTATGATCAATTAGCAGGTGGCCTTTGCCGCTATAGTACTGATGCGGAATGGTTGGCACCCCATTTTGAAAAAATGCTTTACGATAATGCACTTTTTATTGTTGCTTTAAGTAATGCATACTTACTTACCAAGAAGGACTTATATAAAAATGCTGTGGAGGACGTGTGTAATTTTCTTTTTACTGAAATGAAAAATACTGATGGAGGTTATTATGCAGCTATAGATGCAGATAGTGAAGGGGTAGAAGGAAAATTTTATGTGTGGGATAAATCAGAAATAGATTCAATATTAGGAAAAGATGCAGATTTATTTAATGCGTATTATGATGTAACTGCCCATGGAAACTGGGAAGAGAAAAATATCTTGCGAATTTTAAGACCGCTTGAAGAAGTTGCAAAACAATTTAACATTTCTTTAGCAGATGCAAAAGACAGTATAGAGGCATCAAAAAAATTAATATTAGGAGAAAGAAATAAAAGAATTAGACCTAGTACAGATGATAAAATTTTGTTAGGTTGGAATGCACTATTAATAACTGCATTTTGTAAAGCATATGCTATAATACAAGGGGATAAATATAAAGTGGTAGCAGAAGAATTATTTGAGTTTATTGAAAAATCTTTTATAATTGAAAAATGTAACTATTATCATACTTATAAGAATGGTGAAGCTAAATATCCAGCATTTTTAGATGATTACTCATATTTAATAGAAGCATGTATTCATCTACAAGAAATTACTGGCAATGAAAAATATTTGCATAGAGCAAAAGAATTAACAGCATATGTTTTTGAAAATTTTTCAGATGAAGACAGTAATTATTTTTTCTTTACATCAAAAAAACAAACAGATGTAGTGATTAGAAAAATTGAGTTGTATGACGGCGCTACACCCTCTGCCAATGCGGTTATGGCAAAAAATCTACTTTACCTTTCTATTGTTTTTAACAATAAAGAATGGCATCAAAAGAGTGTTTCGATGATAGAATCCCTCAAAACTATCTTATCGAAACACCCTAACTCATTTGGTATTTGGACCGCACAAGCCATTAATATGGCAGCGGGCATAAATGAAATCGTAATAATCGGTATCAATATGATTCCTTTATTAAAAGAAATGCTGCTTCACTACGTACCAAATAAAATTTTGCAGGGGACAAATGAAGTTTCTATTATGCCATTATTAGCCCAAAAGCCAATTTTTGAAAAAACATTCCTATATTTATGCCTTAATTCAACGTGTAAATTTCCATATGATACCACTGCTGGGGTAATTGGTAATATAGAAAAACAGGTATTTTAACAATATCGTGCCACAATATTTATTAAAAAGGCTCGTTATTATTAAGCATAGCTCATGTGTTTGTTAAGAAAAATTAACAGCATTGGCTTCGCAACCTGTGTTTTTTGCAGGAGAATTATTATTACATTTGCTAATACCCTCAAAGTTAAAAAAATGAATAATCGGTTATTGTATTCCTTAGCAGTCATTTCTATCGGACTTTCCATAGCTAGCTGTAAAAGCAGTGGCGGAAAAAGTAGTAACGCTAACTTCGGTAGCGATGGGCAATTGCGTGGTGTAGCGCCAGGCAAAGCTTATAACTTAACACGACCACCAGGTATGGTATATGTACCAGCGGGTACCTTTCACATGGGACCAAGCGACGAAGATGTAAATTATGCATACACTGCAAGAAACAAACAAGTTTCTATTAGTGGCTTCTGGATGGATGCTACTGAAATTACTAACAACGAATATCGTCAATTTACCAACTGGGTAAGAGATTCTATAGCTGCAAAGCTTATGGGATATGTAAAGCAGGGGCAAGATGGTAATGAATATGTAGATTGGAAAAAAGCTGGTACCATTAAGTGGGGAGATAAAGCAACTATTGAAAAAATAGATGCTATGATTGTAACTGCTGATAATAGAATCTTTGGTAAAAAAGAATTAGACGCTACCAAAATTGTCTATCATTCTGAAATTTTTGATTACAAAGCTTCAGCGTATAACAGAGATACAAACGTTCAGCGTAAAGAGTTTATCATGAAACAGGATATTCGTGTTTTCCCTGATACACTTTGCTGGATAAGAGATTTTTCTTACTCCTATAATGAGCCAATGGCTAAACAATATTACAGTCATCCTGCTTATGGTAATTACCCTGTAGTTGGTGTAAGTTGGAAACAAGCTACTGCATTTGCTGAGTGGAGAACACATCTTCTAGCTTCGTTTAATGAAAGTAAAAAAAGAACAGGACAATCTGATTTTCGCCTTCCTACAGAAGCACAATGGGAATATGCAGCTCGTGGTGGTCGTTCCCAATCTGCTTATCCTTGGGGCGGTCCTTACCTGAGAAATAAAAAAGGTTGTTTGCTTGCAAACTTTAAACCAGGTCGTGGTAACTATCCAGAAGATGGTGGTTTATATACCGTACGTGCTGATGCATATTGGCCAAATGATTTTGGTTTATATAACATGGCAGGTAATGTATCTGAGTGGACATCATCTCTTTATTATGAGGGTTCTTACAACTTTCAGCATGATATGAACCCTGATGTTCGTTGGAATGCTAAAAATTCTGATCCTCCACGTATGAAGCGTAAAGTTATTCGTGGTGGAAGCTGGAAGGATGTAGCTTATTTTTTACAAACGAGCACTCGTGCTTATGAATATCAAGACACTGCAAAATCTTATGTTGGTTTCCGTTGTGTAATCGATCTTCCTCCTACCATTAAAAAATAAGGTAAATAGAAAAATTTTAAAATTACTTACTGTAAACTAACTGATAGTTCTGTAAAATATGCGGGACTATCATCTACTTTTTTTATA
>JANOZW010000527.1:0-16856 GCA_031429575.1 Ferruginibacter sp. | reverse complement strand
GCTTAGGTGAAAGTTAGCCATCTTCAACTCATTTCATATCACCTCGAAACACAGTTTTTTAAATAACAGCAATAAAAGCTGAAAAAAGATTTACTGCTCACCAGCTGCGGTGGACTGAGCGATGTATATGTATGTATGCGTGCCGCCGCAGGCGGCATACGCATACATACATATACGGAACAGCGAAGGAGACCTGACAAATGCTCAACAAAGTGATGAAGTACACAGCCCCAAACCGTTTTAAAAAATATTATTAACTTAGCGTTTCATTATTCAACAAATAAACCAAGAAACCAACCGATGTATAATTTACTTAAAGGAAAGAAAGGAATCATTTTTGGTGCGCTAGATGAAAAATCTATTGCATGGATAACTGCGCTTAAATGCCATGAAGAAGGTGCGCAAATTGTGCTGAGCAATGCGCCTGTGGCTATGCGTATGGGAGAAATAAATAAGTTGGCAGAAAAAATAGGTGCGCCAGTTATTGGTTGCGATGTGAGCAGTGCAGAGGATGTAGAAAATTTGATTACAAAAACGATGGAGCATTTTGGTGGTGGGTTCGATTTTATTTTGCACTCTATTGGCATGAGTATAAATGTGCGCAAGGGTAAGCATTATACAGAAATAGATTATGTACACAACCTTAAAACATTTGAAATAAGTAGCATGAGTTTGCATCGTGTGCTAGCATGTTGTATGAAGCATGATGCGTTGAACGAGTGGGCAAGTGTGGTGGCGCTTACATACATAGCTGCACAAAGGGTTTTCCCAGACTACAACGAAATGGCCGATGCAAAATCGCTGTTGGAAAGTGTGGCTCGTAGTTTTGGTTATCACTACGGTGTAAAAAAACATGTGCGTGTAAATACAATTTCACAATCGCCTACAAGAACTACGGCAGGCAGTGGTGTAAAGGGTTTTGATGGTTTTATTTCGTATGCAGAAAATATGAGTCCGCTTGGTAATGCTAGTGCCGAGGATTGTGCAAACTATACGATTACGTTGTTTAGTGATCTTACAAAAATGGTAACGATGCAAAATTTATTTCACGATGGTGGGTTTAGCAGTACAGGCGTAACGCAGGGGGTGATAGATCAGATGGAGAAATAGTATTTAGTACTTAGTATTGAGTATTGAGACTTGGCCTGTAATAATTTTGAGCTTGAAATTTTAGGCAATCTTTGTAATGTCTCCTAAATATTGGTATTTATTCTGTAATATTTCAATATAGCATTTTTAAAAAACCTATAAATCGAAAAGCCTTTCCATTAAAGAAAGGCTTTTCGATTTATAGACTATCTAAGTACTAAATACTAAGTACTCAATACTTGCTCAATACTCATCTTCATTAAAAAAGAAATCATCTTGACTCGGGTAATCGGGCCAAATATCTTCTAAACCTTCATACATATCGCCCTCGTCTTCGAGTTCTTGTAAGTTTTCTATAACTTCTATTGGCGCACCGCTACGGATGCTATAATCGATTAATTCATCTTTTGTTGCCGGCCAAGGGGCATCTTCTAAGTGTGAGGCTAGCTCTAGTGTCCAAAACATCGTACTATCTGTTTAATTTTGTGCAAATGTAGAGTTTCGTACGAAATAACCAAAAGTATTTTTTTTAACATTTTATAGGCAGTTATAAATTAAATAAAACCTGCATAAATAAGGTAAATATTAGCGTTTTATTAGTCTATTGGTTTATAGTAAAAACTCAGTTTATTTAATTATTTTGTGCAAATGTTAGAAGCCAAACAAATAGAAAAATTTTACGGAAAATTACAAGTGCTTAAAGGTGTTGATTTAAATATAAGCAAGGGCGAGATTGTGAGCATTGTTGGTTCATCGGGAGCAGGTAAAAGTACGCTATTACATATATTGGGCACATTGGATACAGCAAACAAAGGGCAAGTATTTTTAAAGGGCGAGAGAATAGATATGCTAAAAGGTAATGCCTTGGCAAAATTTAGAAATAAAAATATTGGATTCATTTTCCAGTTTCATCATTTGCTACCAGAGTTTTCGGCACTAGAAAATGTATGCATACCAGGCTGGATAGCTGGCAAAAAGAAAAAAGAAGTTACACAAAAAGCAACAGAGCTTTTAAAAACACTTGGGCTTGGAGATAGATTGGGAAATAAACCGCACCAATTATCTGGCGGCGAACAACAAAGAGTAGCGGTAGCTCGTGCACTTATAAATGATCCAGCAATTGTAATGGCCGATGAGCCTACAGGAAATTTGGATAGTGCAAACGGCAGAGAGCTACACAAACTTTTTATAGAGCTAAGAGATAAATTTCAACAAACATTTTTGATTGTAACGCACAATGAAGAACTAGCGGCAATGAGTGATAGGGTGGTGCATATGAAGGATGGATTTATAGTTCAAAGTTGAAGGTTCAAGGTTCAAGGTTTTTTAAATTCGAAGTATCTTGCGGAATAGAAATCTTTTACTGCCCACTGCCCACTGCCCACTGCCCACTGCCCACTGCCCACTGCCCACTGCCCACTGCCCACTGCCCACTTACACTTTCACCGTACTCATTCCCCCATCCACATGCATCACCTGCCCTGTAATCCAAGCAGCTTTTTCAGATAATAAAAACGCAGCCATATTTGCAATATCAGCAGCAGTGCCTATTTTCTTTAATGGATGACGTAGAGCAATCGCAGCTTTCTTTTCTTCTGTATTTAATAGTTGAGCCGCTAAAGGAGTTTCTGTCAAAGATGGAGCAATACAATTTACTCTTATACTTGGAGCAAACTCTGCTGCCAGAGCTTTAGTAAGTCCTTCAATGGCACCTTTAGAAACTGATACTTGAGAATGAAAAGGCATACCAGTTTGCACAGCAACCGTAGAAAAAACCACTACCGATGCATGCTCACTTTTTTTAAGTGCAGGCTGAGTGGCTTGTAAGACTTTTATTAATCCACCCACTTGTAGGTTGAAATCGTTGGTAAAATCTTCTGGTTTTATTCTAGCAAATGGTTTTAAATTAATGCTACCAGGGCAATAGACAACACCATCTAATATTTCTGGTAAAAAAGAAAAATCTATTTCAGCATCCAACACATTTAATGGATGGTAAGAAATACTTGGGTTTGTATTTTCTACGGCATGACTATTAAAAGTTCCAATAACTTTATTTCCATCTTCAGCAAGGATTGTAGCCAATTGTAGGCCTATGCCTGATGATGCACCAATGATGAGGTATGTTTTCATAAAGTATTTTGAAAACATTTACGAAAGAAAGTGAATGTGTGTTTTAATAAAATTTACTTTATTTGATTCACAATTTCCTTTAGCTCTTTTTGGGTGATACTTTCTTTTTCAGATTTATCATAAACAGACAGTAGATAAACATCTTTATCTTCCATTATTACAAAAGTTATTACTCTTGCACCCCCACTTTTACCTTTATTTTTTGAAGCAATAGCAACACGAATTTTATAACAATTTTCTCCTAAAGACGTGCCTAAAGTAGGATGGGTTGATAATGCAGAAATTAAATTGGCATATTCCTGTTTTAGAGAGGGAAACTTTTTTACCAATCGTTTAATTTCCTTAATAAATTTTAAAGTAGGAATTACATTAAAGCTCATTCAATAATGCTTTTGCAGATTTGAGTTTAATTTTACCTTGCTTGTGAAGTTTAACTTCGTTCATAGCCTCTTTTAAATCTTCCAAAAGCTCTGCTCCCTCTTTAGAAAATTTCTTCGTTTTTATGTATGACTGACTGTCTAGAAATTCCATAATAAATGGAACTTTAGATTCTTTACGAATATCTACTAAAACTTTCATGATAAACAAGTTTATAATTTCTTACACAAATGTAGTAAGCATTTTTTACTTAATTATTGTTTCTTCTGTTAATTACAATCAGTTCGTCAATAATTCTTTTAACCTTTCCACCACCTTCTCCACACTCGGCAACATTTCTTTTTCCAATACAACATTCATTGGCACCGCAGGTAAATTTAATGCCCCCATTACTTCCACCGCTGCATCCAAGTTTTTAAAACATGCTTTGGAAACCCTTCCTGCAAGCGCTTCTGCAAAAGAATTGTTTTGTTGCTCTTCGGTTAGTATCAGACATTTTCCATGCTTATTTACGGTGGCAAAAACGAGTTCTTCATCTAATGGAAATAATGATCTTAAGTCTATAACTTCAACTTGTCCATCAAAACTTTTTGCAGCAGCTTTTGCCCAATACACACCCATGCCGTAGGTGATGATACAACAGGTTTCTCCATTATTTATTTTATCCTCATTGGCATGCAATACAATATTTCCTTTGCCTAACGGAATAATATAATCTCTACTTGGCTCTGTATTTTTTGCATCTTCTGTGCCTGGCACTTTGCTCCAGTATAATCCTTTGTGCTCTAGCATTACCACTGGGTTAGGGTCATGGAAAGCCGCTTTCAGCAAGCCTTTTATATCGGCGGCACAACTTGGGTAAACAATTTTTATACCTTTAATAGTAAGCAATGTACTCTCTACACTGCCGCTATGGTACGGACCGCCGCCGCCGTACGCACCTATGGGTACACGTATGAGCGTTTGTATAGGAAACTTCCCACAAGTGAGATAACAACTTTTAGAAATTTCTGTTACCAATTGGTTAAGCCCCGGATAAATATAATCTGCAAATTGCACTTCTACAATGGGCTTTACACCAACAGCACTCATACCAACAGTGCTGCCAATAATATATGCTTCTTGTATAGCAGTATTAAAAACTCTATGGTCGCCAAATTGCTCTGCTAATGTAGCCGCTTCTCTAAAAACCCCGCCAAGCCTGCGTCCTACGTCTTGTCCATATAAAACGGCTTCTGGACAATCTTCCATTATTTCTCTTATGGCAAACAATGCTGCATCCACCATCAATACTTTTTCGTTACCTGCTGGTGAGCGTTCTCCTTTTTCTTCTATAATATTTGTGGGTGCAAAAACATGGTTAGAAACTGTTGTAGCATCTGGCTCTGGTGATGCTACGGCTTTATCAAATTCATTTTTTATAAAACTGTATGCATCATTTTCTATTTGCAGCAATTCATTTTCAGAAATACTATTTTGCAATAATACTTTTCGTAAATGCACAAATGGATTATCCGCATTATGCTTTTGTAAATCTTCTTCTGTTCTATAAAAATCTTTTCGCACACCACTTGTATGATGCCCAAGCAACGGCACTGTTGCATGCACTAAATATGGACAACAATTTTCACGTACATCAGCTATCACATCTTGCATCGTTTCAAAACTCTCTATAAAATCTGCACCATTTATGCTTATTCTTTTTATACCTGTAAATCCTTTTATAAATTCGTAGGCATTGCTCGTTCTTGCTTCTGCCGATGTTACACTAATACCCCAATCATTATCCTGCACCAAAAATATTATTGGCAATTGATGTAAGGCCGCAAATTGAAACGCCTCGCTTACTTCACCTTCGGTTACGGATGCATCGCCTAGCGAACAGATGGCAATTGGCAGTTGGCAGTTGGCAGTTTGCGTTTGCCCACTGCCCACTGCCCACTGCCCACTGCTTAACTGCTTCATGTACTTCAACCCTTGCGCTACGCCAGTTGTAGGAATAGCCTGCATACCAGTAGCACTACTTTGATGAATAATCGTAGGCTTATCTTCTCCCCTATAATTTGGATGATTGTAATACGAACGACCGCCAGTAAAAACATCTTCGCCTTTGGCAAGCAATTGCAGCATCATTGTGTACGGTGCAAAATTCATTCCCAGCATCATGCTTTCATCTCTGTAATACGGGCTCACATAATCGCATGGCAATAAATTATACGCCGTAGCCAATTGTATAGCCTCATGCCCAAGGCTGGTGCTGTGTACATATTTGCAAATTGTTCTGTTAGCCTCATATATTGCAGCCATAGCTTTGGCTTGGCACATATGCGTAAAGGCTTTTAGTAATATAGTATTATCCAAAAGAATGTTTATTTGTGGTGTGCAAATTTAAGATTCAGGATATAATTAAAATGTTTTTTTTATGAATGGTTTTCTTTGTTGACGAGCAAAGAAGCAGCTATGGGCAACATCCCCGCCTGAATGACGCAGTCGGGCAGGGTTGTAAGTCACTCACTTCATCTGCATACCATTATTCATCTTTTATTATGCATGATTAAAGACAATAAGTATAATTTTTCTCCACTTCGCTGCGAAAATATTGCTTGCCACTAAGGCTCAAAGGCACGAAGCAGAAAAAATGCTATGCATTTTTCCTTTGTGCCTTAGCGACTTTGTGGCTAAATTTATTTTTTGTAAAAAAATTATTTCTTCAAAACCAACTGCTGTTTTGTAATCCCCATTTTTATACTTTCCGCAATTTTGAGTGCACGTTCTATTTTTTTATCGCTGCTTTTTACAAGGCTGAGCAAATAAATAAGCCCACGTTGGTTGCCTGCTGTAAGGGCATGAAAAATTTTATTGGCTTCATCATCTGTATCCAATACTTCTTTTAGTTCTTCGGGCATATCAAATTGGTATTCGGATTTGTCTATTACAAAACTTACCTCTATCTCCGCTTCTACTTTTAGTTTTAATTTTTTGCAAATACTTGAGCCAATCATTACAAAATGTCCCCCATCTTTTTTGGGCATAATAGCACAATGCAATTTTTCTGTTTTGTTGATGGTGCAGATTACTCTTTTGTTATTATCCTTTGTAAGTTTTGTTACCAGCTTTGCATCTAGCATAATGTAGTGCATGGAGGAGGGGAGTTTTTGGAGGGTGTAATTCATTGTTCAAAAATAAAAATTTTGCATTAATAAATGACATTCAATTTTGTATCTTCACCATTAATAAATAGCAGCCAAAATTACTTATGCCATTATTTCAAACATCAGTACTTAATAAATATTTAGCGGAGCAAGATAAGCCGCTTTTGGAGCAGCAATATGCTTTGTACAGAAGCTATTTTTTAAATGCCACCATACAGAAAAATATTATTGCTAGTAAGGAAGAAGAATTTCAAGAAGGGTTTTTAAGAGAGCTGTTTGTAAAAATATTGGGCTATACTATAAACCCTGAGCCTGATTTTAACCTTAAAACCGAACTGAAAAATATAAAAGATAGTAAGAAGGCTGATGGTGCTATTGTGGATGGAGAAAAAGTTTTAGCGATTATTGAACTAAAAGGCACGGATACTATAAACCTAAACCAAATAGAAATACAGGCTTTTGGGTATAAAAATAATCAAGAAAATTGCAAATATGTTATTACCTCTAATTTTCAAAAACTGCGGTTTTATATTGACAATGCTATTGAGTTTTTAGAATGGGATTTGTTTAAACTAAATTTTGAAAATTTTAAACTACTTTTTCTCTGCCTTGGCAAAGAAAACATTTTTAAAAACCTAGCTGCTACTATAAAAGTAGAAAGTGTAACCGTAGAAGAAAATGTAACCAAACGTTTATACAAAGAATATAGTGGTTTTAGAAAAGCACTCTTTAATAATATTGCAGACCTAAATCCGAATACAGACAAATTATTACTCTTTAAAAAAACACAAAAGCTACTAGACCGATTTTTGTTTTTATTTTTTGCTGAAGATAGAATGCTCGTGCCGCCAAACAGTGTGCGCAAAATATTGGAGCAGTGGAATTCGCTAAAAGATATGGATGCCTACCAGCCGCTATACGGAAGGTTTAAATTGTACTTTGGTTACTTAAACACAGGGCACAAAGGAAAGCAGCACGATATTTTTGCATACAATGGTGGTTTGTTTGCGCCAGATGATGTGCTTGATAATATTATAATTGACGATGCTATTTTATATGAAGCCACGCTAAGCCTTAGCAATTACGATTACAATAGCGAAATAGATGTAAATATATTGGGGCATATTTTTGAGCATTCGCTTACAGAAATAGAAGAATTTGAGAGTGTGCTTCTTAACAATGGGCTTAAGCCCATTGTTAAAACACACGAGCCCATTGCAGAAAAAAGTAAACGCAAAAAAGATGGCGTTTTTTACACCCCAAAATACATTACAAAATACATAGTAGAAAATACAGTAGGTACACTTTGCAAAAATAAAAAAGCGGAGTTAAAAATAGAAGAAGCAGATTACCACCCGCTCCAAAAAAAGAAAGCCTTAAAATTATTATTAGAAAATCTGCATACATACAGAGACTGGTTATTACAAATTACCATCATAGACCCTGCATGTGGTAGTGGTGCTTTTTTAAACCAAGCGTTAGAATTTTTAATAGCCGAACATAAATTTATAAGCGAGCTAGAAGCCAATATAACTGGCAGTAGTATTGTATTTGATGTGGAGAACAGCATTTTAGAAAACAACTTGTTTGGTGTGGACATAAATGAAGAAAGTGTAGAGATAGCCAAACTAAGTCTGTGGCTGCGTACTGCACGTAAGGGCAGAAAACTAAATAGCCTAAACAACAATATTAAATGCGGTAATAGTTTAATAGATGATGCAGCGGTGGCTGGCGATAAAGCATTTATTTGGGAGAAGGAGTTTCCTCAGGTGTTTAAGAAAAGAGCAAAAGAATTGTATTTTGTAACCTTTGTTACACACAATTCTAGAATATCAGAAAGGATGGTTCAATTTAATTCGCCATACTTTATAAAAAACTTACAGCCATTTATTTTAAATGCTTCCGAAAGAAATTATGTTGGGGAAAGTATAAATGAGTTAATAGAAAAACATTCATTAGAAATTATTTCTTTAAATATATTGCCAGACCATGTGCATCTCATAATAGCTGCCGTAGATGAAAGCGATTTAGATGAAAAAATAAGAAAACTAAAAGGCGGAACTTCGTTCAGTTTAAATAGAAAACTTGGAATACAAAAAAATGAAAATAAAGTATGGGCACAAAAGTATCATTGGATATTAATTGAGAATGATACCATGTTGTTAGATATAAAAGAATATATTGAAACAAATCATTACAAACACAGTGAAACATGGGGCGAGGCATTAATACATTCGTATGATGGGCTCTCTTGTGACGGGCATTCTGATGACGGGCTTCCTAACAATGGGCTTAAGCCCATTGTTACCAAACTCCTCACCGACCCTCAACATATATACAGTTATAATGCTACTATTAATTATAGCGGGTTTGATGTAGTGATTGGTAATCCGCCGTATGTGAATGCTAAAGGTGAAAACTTTATAGCCTTACAGAAAGATTATTACTATCAGAATTATAAAACTGCCATTTATCAGATAGACACCTATTTGCTTTTCATTGAAGCTGCAAATAAATTATTAAAGTTAAATGGAATTGCGAGCTATATTATACCCAATGCTTGGATGAATAATTTACTACTTGCGGGCATTAGAAAATTTATTCTTGAAAATTTTCAATTAGTTGAGATTGTAAATACACCAATTGGTGTATTTGCTGAAGCTACTGTTGATACAGTAATATTTAATATTTCTAAAAACAATATTAGAACCAAAGATGTAATGATTTCAGAAGTGAAAAATAATGAAATAGTTTTTTTACAAAATACAAACCAAGATACTTTTTACAAAAATGATAAGCACTTAATTGACATTTTTACAAATGATAGTTCTAGAGAACTTTTACAGAAAATTGAATTAGATACAATTTCACTTGAAAGTATAACAGATATGGCAGGTGGAATTAAAGAATATCAAAATGGAAAAGGAAAACCCAAACAATCAGATTCAGAACGACTAGAAAATAAATTTAACGGTGATTTTAAAAAAGACAATACATTTTTACCTCACATAACTGGCAGTGAAATATCTAACTATTTAGTAAAATGGGATGGCAAATATTTGAGTTATGGAATTTGGTTGGCAGAACCTAGAAAAAAAGAGTATTTTGAAGGAGAAAGATTAATCATAAGAGAGATACCTGCAAAAGATAGACTGATTGTGGCTTACACAGATCAAATTTACACCATAAAAAATTCTGCTCACATATGCAAAAAGTTAGATGATAAATATGATTTAAAATATGTGTTGGCTATTTTAAATTCAAAATTGATGGGATATTATTTCAGTTTTAAATTTGCAGAGTTTGATGATGTTTTTCCAAAAGCTAAAATTGGACAATGTAAAAAATTGCCAATAAAAAATATTAATGCCAATTCGCAACAAGTATTTATTGAAAAAGCTAACATAATGCTTTCAAAAAACTCAACCTTACAAGAAGCTACAAAAACATTCATAAAATTACTACAAGCAAAATTTGAAACAATAAATATAAATACCAAGTTAGAAAAATGGTATAACCTTTCGTTTGCCGATTTTAGTAAAGAGCTAAGCAAGCAAAAGATTAAACTATCGCTAGCGCAAGAAAGTGAGTGGTTATCTTTCTTTGAGCAAGAAAAACAAAAAGCCGTTGCTATAAAAAATGAAATAGATGCTACCGATGCAGCTATTGATAAAATGGTATATGCATTGTATGGGTTGAGTGATGAAGAGGTGAGGATTGTGGAAGGGAATTGAGAAAGCTATATTATGAAAAGTATTTTATGTTTCCACTTTTAATCCCGAAGGGATGCAATTAATATAGGATAAATAAAGCATTTTTAATAAACCCCGAAGGGGTGGTATTAGTTATAATGTCATCCCTTCGGGATTTCTGCATTATAAAATTGATTGAAGTCTATATTAATACCAGCCTTTCAGGCTTAACCTATGATTTGAACATAATACTTTTTAATCTCCGCTTCAATAAAAGCTGAAAAAAGATTTATAGCCCCACCAGCTGCGGTGGACTGAGCGATGTACGTATATGTATGCGTGCCGCTTGGCATACGCATACATATACGTACGGAACAGCGAAGGAGACCGGACAGAAGCTGAAATACGGGTTGAAGCCGACAGCCCCAAATACCTATCAATACTGCATTTACAACTCAACTGCAGATACGATTTCTCCAAAAACGACTATAGCCTTATCTTCGCAGCAAAATCACTCACTTTATGTTTCGTTCGCACACCTGTGGCCAGCTAAGAATGGCCGATATAAATACCGAAGTTACCCTTGCTGGTTGGGTACAAACTGTTCGTAAATTTGGCAGCATTACCTTTGTAGATTTGAGGGATAGATATGGCATCACCCAATTGTTGTTTAACGAAAGTTTGAATACGTATCTAGATGCTAATCCGCTTGGCCGTGAATTTGTGCTGCAAGTAAAAGGTAAAGTAAGCGAGCGTAGCAATAAAAATCTAAATATTCCTACAGGCGAAATAGAAATAGAAGTAAACAGTTTTTCTATTTTAAATAAATCTATCACGCCGCCATTTACCATACAAGATGATACCGATGGTGGCGATGAGTTGCGCATGAAATATCGTTTTTTAGACCTTAGAAGAAATGCGGTAAAAAAGAATTTAGAACTTCGCTATGCCGTAGGCAGAAGCACCAGAAATTATTTGCATGAAAATAATTTCATGGATATTGAAACGCCTTTTCTTATAAAAAGTACACCCGAAGGTGCTAGAGATTTTGTAGTGCCGAGCCGCATGAATGCAGGACAATTTTATGCACTCCCACAATCGCCACAAACATTTAAGCAATTGCTTATGGTGAGTGGGTACGACCGCTACTACCAAATTGTAAAATGTTTTAGAGATGAAGATCTTCGTGCAGATAGGCAACCCGAGTTTACACAAATAGATTGTGAAATGTGCTTTGTGGAGCAAGATGATATTTTACAAATGTTTGAAGGATTGGTGCGTCGTATTTTTAAAGATGTAAAAAATATAGACTATATCGAAGTCATTGAAAGAATGACTTGGGAAGAAGCCATGTGGACTTATGGAAACGATAAGCCGGATATTCGTTTTGGCATACAATTGAACAATTTAAAATTTCCTTCGCATACTTTCACTACCAAAAAAGATATTTCAAATGTAATAGCAGGTGACTTTGCTGTGTTTAACGACGCTGAAACAGTTGTTGCAATTTGTATTCCAAATTGTAGTGACTACAGTCGCAAGCAAACTGATGAATTGGTAGAATGGGTAAAGCGCCCGCAAATAGGTATGAAAGGTTTGGCATTTATTAAATGCAATAATGATGGCACTTTTAAAAGCAGTATAGATAAATTTTATACAGAAGAACAATTAAAAAATATTGCATCTACATGCCATGCTGTAGCTGGCGATTTAATTTTGATAGTAGCAGGCGCAGAAGAGCGCACACGCAAAGCCGCTAGCGACCTACGTATGCACATGGGTACAACCTTAGGCTTGCGCAAGGCAGATAATTTTAAATTGCTTTGGGTAATGGATTTTCCATTGTTTGAATATGCCGAAGAAGACAATCGTTGGGTAGCAAGGCATCATCCGTTTACATCGCCAAAGCCGAGCGATATAGATACCATGATAAACAACAATCCGAAAATAGAAAACGCTGCTGAATATCTTAAACACCCTTATGCCAACATAAAAGCCAATGCATACGATATGGTGCTAAATGGTAATGAAATTGGTGGTGGCAGTATTCGTATTTTTCAAAAAGAATTACAGCAAAAAATGTTTGCCGCACTTGGTATGAGTGAGGAAGAACAGCAACATAAATTTGGTTTTTTATTGGGGGCTTTTGAGTACGGTGCTCCGCCGCATGGTGGTATTGCATTTGGTTTTGATAGATTGTGCAGCATACTCGGCGGTAGCGAAAGTATTAGAGATTTTATTGCCTTTCCAAAAAATAATAGTGGTAGAGATGTAATGATAGATGCGCCGAGCACGATAGATGATAAGCAGTTTGAGGAATTGCAGATAAAGTTAGATCTAAAACCATAAATATGAAAAGTCTAAAAATATTTAGAATTGGATATATTTTAAATTTTAGTCTATTTGGTTTCTTAGCCTTATTTTACTTGATTCATTTTTTTAGTGAAAGAAATCATTCTTTTGAAACATATATAGGTTTTTTTTCAATAACATTTTCTTTTTTATTTACTGTCGCATTATTCACTAGGAGTTGTATTGATTTGTTTAATGCAAATACTAATGAATACAAATTATCTAAAAAGATGATGATAAAAGGAAAGATAGTTGGTGCTATATTTTCATTTATTAATTTGTTATTTTTTATTGGAAGTTTTTTTATTTTAAAAATGATATTTACGGATGATTTTTATAGCTCAACATTACTACCAAGTGTATCAGTTCTGTTAATTACAATTGTTTCACTGTATAATGTTATCGTCTATTGGCTTATGCTAAAACGAAACATGTTAATAAAATAAATTAACAATTTTAATAATAATATTAAATATCATTCGCACTATTTTTATACCTTTAGTCAAATAATATAGCTCATTATGAAACGCAATGTATTCTCTATTTTAATCATATTAATAGTATTATTCTCTTGCCAAAAAAGTAAAGTTGATCCTATTGCAGCTGTGGTAACACCTGTTGCGATTACTGCTAGCACACTTACCAATGTAGCATACGGCACAGATGCGTTACAAAAAATGGATGTGTTTTTACCTGCCAATAGAACCACTAGTTCTACTAAGGTAATGATAGTAATACATGGAGGCGGCTGGAGCCTTGGTGACAAAAGCGATATGAGTGTTTATGTAGATACACTAAAAGCTCGCTTACCAGACTATGCATTTTTCAATGTAAATTATAGACTTACTTCTTTGGCAAATTCCATTCCGTTTCCGGCACAAGAGTTAGATATAAAAACTGTTACTGATTTTATAAATAGTAAAAGGGCGGAGTATCTTATTTCCGATAAATTTGTGTTGCTTGGTGCAAGTGCTGGTGCTCATTTGGCAATGTTACAAGCCTACAAAAATGCCTCACCCAAAATAAAAGCAGTAGTAGATTTATATGGCCCTACAGATATGGCAGATATGTACACTAACCCTGCATCTACATTGGTTACAAATACTAGTATTGCATTTGTAGTTACAGGCAATCCATTTGGTACGCCTGCATTGTTCCCTGCTATTTATAGTTCATCAAGCCCATTAAACTATGTAAGTTTAGAAAGCCCACCGACCATTATTTTTCATGGTGGTGCAGATTCGTTGGTGCGTCCTACACAATCCACAAGGCTTATTGCAGCGTTAGCACAAAAAGGAGTTACTAGACAGTATGTACTTTATCCTACCGAAAATCATGCATACCAAGGAGCAAGTCTGATTGATACTTATAATAAAGCTGTATCTTTTTTAAATTTGTATGTTCAATAAAAAAACAAGCATATTATTCTGTGTAATTATTTTATGCATTCCATTTTTTGCCCATGCACAAAAAACAATTGACTTTTTTAAAGATGCTACAGAAGAAAAACGAACTGCTTTTTATAATAAAGTAGTAGTGAGTATTAATAAGACATTAGCCCTACCTTTTATTACAGAAAATGAAGAGATTTATAACAGTGCCTTTTACAACATTGCCCTTCTACAATATAAAACGCCAGCAGTAAATGCTAGCATAGATGCCATTGCAAAAAAGATAAACAATAGCAGCAACGATTGCAAAAAAGCATTTATCAATCTGATAAATAGTGACTATCCAAAAAAATATGCTGCGCAAATAAAAAATATTTTTGTAACCTCAACAAATGATTATAAGCTTATGGCCATGGCGGTAAATTATTTGCTACCTACAGCTTCTGCTTCTGAAGTAAAAATGATGTTGACACAAACAGAAACTGAATTAAAAAAAGATACAGACAATGCTATTCTATTCGAACTTAGCAATCAATTAAAAAGTTTTAATAAAAAAAACATTACCCCATCTATAAAAACTTTTTTTGCAAAAAATTATTTGCAAGGACAAATGCTTGTAGTTAGTTTTCAACGAAAGAATAGAAACTACCCTGGCATAGCCATGGTACGCAATACCGATGGTAGTTTTGTAAAAAATGCAGATGGAAAATATTTTACCGTAGGCCAACTTGCTCGCAGCAATAGCAATATGCCTAGCTACATTAGCAATGGCAATACACCGCAAGGTATTTTTCGCATTACGGGTTTTGATACCTCTAGCAATTATTTTATTGGGCCTACTACAAACTTACAACTAGCTATGCCACACGAGTACGATGGCATCATCATTGATGGCAAAAAGATAGATACCACATGGAGCTTCGATGATTATAAAAAATTATTACCTGATAATTTTAAAAACTACCAACCCATGTATGGCACATTTTACGCAGGTAAAGCAGGTCGTACCGAAATCATTGCGCACGGCACTACCATTGATATTGCTTATTATAAAAACAACAGCTTTTACCCATACACGCCAACCGCAGGCTGCCTTTGCACAAAAGAAATATGGAATAATAAAACAGGCATACTAGATATTAGCGACCAACTACTTCTTGCGAAAGCTGTGCAAAATACAGGTGCTACAAAAGGTTATTTAATTGTGGTGGAAGTAGATGATAAAAAAGCGCCTGTTAGTTTAGCTGATATTCTTTCTTATATAAAATAAGACAACTACAATTCTATTTAACTTATCATTTTCTGTTAAGATTAAAACATTAGTACATTAGCAAAATAAAAATTACCCAATAATGAATAACAATAAACAACATATACAAACCATAGCAGTGCATGCTGGGCAACATAATGAAGAAGGATTAAGCGATGTAATACTACCCATACATTTATCTACCACATTTGAAAGAAAAAATGATGGTACCCTTGGCGCCTATAATTATACAAGAAGTGGCAACCCAAACAGAGATGCTGTAGAAAATAAAATTGCTGCTATTGAAGATGCTACAACAGCCATTGCATTTTCGTCTGGCTTGGCAGCGGTAAATGCGTTGTTCGAAAATATATTAGAGCCAAACAGTCACATAATTATTCCTGATGATTGTTACCATGGTACCAGAAGTTTGCTAGATAAATTTTTTAAAAGATGGCATGTGGATTTTGATGAAGTGGATATGACCGATGTAAACAGTATAGAAAAATGCATCAATAGCAGTACAAAATTAATTTGGATGGAAACACCATCTAACCCACAATTAAAAATAGCAGATATAAAAGCAATTGTAGCATTAGCGAAAACAAATAATATACTTACCGCTTGTGATAATACTTTTGCTACACCATTATTACAAAAACCGCTTCAAATGGATGTGGATTTTGTAATGCACTCTTCTACAAAATTTTTTAGTGGACATTCTGATATTTTGGGTGGCATCATATGTACCAATCACAACAATGATATCAGCAACAATATTAGAGCATACCAAAAAACAGCTGGTGCTGTGCCCTCTCCTTTTGATTGTTGGTTGCTCAACAGAAGCCTTGCTACTTTGCCACTTCGGGTTACCATGCAATGCAGCAATGCTTTTACTATTGCAATTTTTTTACACACACACCTACAAATTGAAAAAGTATTTTACCCTGGCTTACCATCGCATACAAACCATACTATTGCAAAACAGCAAATGACAAATGGTTTTGGGAGCATTATTTCTATTTTGGTAAAAGGAGATAAACAAGATGCATTAAACTTTGCAAGCAAGCTTTTAATATTTAAACATGCTACCAGCCTTGGCGGTGTAGAAAGTTTGGTAGAGCATAGGCGCAGTGCAGAAGGTAACCATCCGATAAGTCCAGATAATTTAATACGAATTTCTATAGGCATTGAATTTGTAGAAGATTTAAAAAATGATTTGATACAAGCGCTGGAATAAACCCAAATTTTGCAGTTCAAAATTTATTACAAACTTCAAGTTATACCAATTATAAAATATAGATAGTCCAATATTTGGTTACTATCTTTTTTTGTTTTATATTTGGACTACCTAATAAATATACAACATGGCACTACCATTTCAGATTACCGTAAAAGAATCCATCCAAGAGTTGAGAAC
>JANOZW010000526.1:0-5473 GCA_031429575.1 Ferruginibacter sp. | reverse complement strand
GAGCAAAAAATAAAAAATGCATTGGCAAGTGATTTACACGATGAACTAGGAAGTAGCCTCACTGGTCTAAAGGTATATGCGTATCAGGCTAAGAAAAACCCTGAGTACATGGCTAGTTTAGAAGAAGGCATTACACAATCTATTAAGCAAGTGCGGGAAATGATATGGCAATTAAATGAAGAAAAACTTACGGTGCATGATCTAATAAATAAACTAGCCATTATTTATAAACCTTTGCTTAAAATTGGCAATACCGAACTCCATATAAACATTGATTCTTCAGTAGCTTCCCTAGAGTTGCTCAACAAAGAAAAATCGCATCTATATCTTATTTTAAAAGAAATCATAAACAATGCGCTTAAATATTCGCAAGCTACAGAGCTAAATATTACTGTACAAAAAGGTAAAAATCGTTTGCTTTTTACCATTGCAGATAATGGTATAGGCATACAAGATGAAGGTAAAGGCTATGGCTTAAAAAATATAGAACAAAGAGCCAAAGAAATAAAATATAGTATTAGCAGAACATCCACTAACACTGGTACTATTTACAGTATTACAAAGTAAATACCATAAGCTACCTAATTCTTAAAACTCTTCTAATTTTCAATTTTCTTCAAACATCTTGTTTTAATACCACCGTTAAATCACCCTACCAAAAAGGGTGATTTCCCCCTCCAGCCCTGTAATAATATTCACACAAATTTGTAGTGTAAACAAACAACCAATTAGTACACAAAGCTGTACTTGTTTGGTAATCAAGTAGTAAATATTTTTAACATGTTTATGATAACTAACAAATTGGATGTACTTACCCCGAGAGAACTAGCTGTATTTAATCTTTTAACAACAGGACTATTGTACAAAGAAATAGCAGAAGCTTTAGGTATAGGTATGGATACCGTAAAAAAACATTGCAAAAATATTTACATAAAACTTGGCGTAAGAAATAGAACCGAAGCTACGATGCTAGGCAATGAAATGGCAAAAACATTTATGAGCAATTAACACAAACATTTTATAACCCTAAAATACACAACACATGAAATCAACATTACTTTTCGCACTAAGCTTAGCAATAAATACAATTGCGTTTTGCCAAATACCAACCGCTGGCCTCGTAGCCTATTGGCGTATGAATGGCAACTACACTGACGCAGGTCCTTTTAATATTACGGGTACAAATAATGCTAGTACCGCTACTGCTAACAAAAATGGAGCAGTCAATTCTGCCATGGAATTTGCTAATCCAACATCGGTAGTTGCACAATATGGAACTCATGCGCTCAATAGCAATGTTAATTTTACAAGCGCTCAAGATTTTACCATTAGTTTTTTAATGTATATCAACTCCCCTTACATTCACACTTGTGGTTTGTACGATAATAATTTAAATTATGCAGGGCCTGGTGTATTTTTCTGGACTTCAAACGGATACCCTCAGATACAATTTAATTTTAGGAACGGCAGCGTTGGCAGTACCAATGGAGCTTTATCGCTTGCCACATGGCATCTTATAACTGCTGTAAAAGAAAGTGGCAATAATAAAATTTATATAAATGGCACTTTAAATAATACAGCAGCTACAGGGGTAGCTACGCCAGTATATTCCTTTCCTGCAAGGTTTGGTTCTATGTTTTTTAATAGTTTTAGTCCACCACAGTATAATGGCTTGCATGGAAAATTAGATGAGTTTAGAATTTACAATAGAGCACTAACTCCTGTAGAAATTTCTGCAATGAGTATTTCTATTTTGCCAGTAAAACTAACAAATTTTACAGCCTTATTATTAGACAATGAAACAAAACTTAATTGGCAAACCACACAAGAGCAAAACAGTAGCCATTTTGAAATAGAGCGAAGTGCAGATGGCAAAAACTTTGATGCAATTGGCAAAGTAAATGCGCTTGGAAATTCCAGCTCATTAGCAAATTATTCATATAACGATAAATTAGCTGCAACTGCATTAGCGGCAACTACAATTTACTATAGACTAAAAAGTATAGATATTGATGGTAGTTTTGAATACAGCAAAATAATACCGATTAATTTAAAAAAGACAAATGAGTTATTGGTATTTCCTAATCCCGCTAAAGACAATGTAAATGTGCAGGCAACAAGTACTGCAAACACAAAGGCAACAGTAAGTATTGTAGATGCAACTGGCAAGCTTGTATCACAAAAAAACATACAATTACTAAAAGGTAAAAATATTTTTCAAATAGATATTTCTACTTTACAAAATGGCCAATACCATTTAAGAATAAACGAAACAAGCGTTTCTTACGAAAAGGCTTTTTTGAAAATTGAATAAAGGCGGTTTATTATAGGGGTGAACATACATACAGCTACCCAATGAGTGGGAGCTGTATTTTTTAAATTGATAAATCGCTATTCAAAGTTGCAAGCAAAGAGCTTTTGGGGAATTGTCTCTTTGTTTGCTTTTTATTTTAAAGCGAAGCCATTACTTCACAATTTTTTGTACGGATAATTTACCGCTGCTCAACATAACTTTTACAAAATATGTTCCTTTGCTAAAGGTTTGCATATTAAGATTTACATTATTTACACCTGCTGCTAACGTATACATTTTAGTAGTTAATACATGCCCCAATATATCTGAAATAACTATCTGTGCATGTTCGTTTTTGGTATTGTTCCTAATAATAATTTGCATATTGTTTTGCACTGGGTTTGGATAAATATTATCCACATAATCACTTTGTTTATCGCAATTATTTAAGGCTACATATTTTATTGAATAATGCTTTGTAATACCATCCATATCTGTTTGTATTAGCTTATAATAATTTTTAGCTAATGGGTTGTTGTCTTTTACCAGATAGCTTTGTATGGTTGTACTATTACCCGCTGCTTTTATTTCTGCTATTTTAGTATTAAAGTTTATACCATCTTCGCTACGTAAAATCGTAAATGATTTTGATGATTGCTCAGATACTGTAGCCCAACTCAGCTCTACACTACATTGCTTTTCTTTTGCAGTAAAAAACAATAAATCTACAGGCAGTGCTGTACCAGTAAAATAAGTTTTGGCTTTGTTATGTGCTCCTATGCCAACTTGCTCGCCTATTAGCCTGCCGGGTATATCATCAAATGGTGGATGAATACCACCCCATATTCTTGATAAGCTTGCTTGGTCTGAGGCATCTTTATACGAAGCCCATTGCAATCTTATTTCTGTAGAAGGGCCAGCTTCAAAACCGGTAAAAAAACTATTGGCAGGTATAACATATTCCGCTAAGCCACCAGGAAAATACGGGCTACCCGTAAGCATGGTAAGTGTTTGCGCACCTGCACGTGAATATGTAGAGTGCCCAGATAAATAACCAGCAAATGGTGGTGTTACAAAATTACTTCGCTGGTAAGGCATCCAATTTTCGGCCAATATCCAACCCACACCTGCTACATCATCATAAGGGTTTACAATAAAACTAAAACCACGCCATGCTTTTATTTTTATTTTATTTACGTTTATATTTCCTACTCCTGCAAGTGGATCTCCCGCAAGTACCAATTCTACAAAACCTGGCATAAGTGTTAACCCGGCCGGATGATAAGACGGCAATAAATTATTACTACACTGACCATACAATGCCATTCTACGAATAGAAGATACTGGCCTTGGCGTATCGTACCATCCTTTTATACTCCAGCATGCAATGGCTGCATCGTGCACAGCCCCACCTAGTGTAAAATATGTTTTTACATCCCATTCTAGATTTGATAAAACAGCACCTACTCCCTCATATTTTTTTTGAAACCCAGGATAATCTCCTACATTATTAAGCAATACAAACCAATGCCCTGGCGGTGTTTCAGATGTTGGGCCATCCGCCCAATACTGAGATACCATCCTTGTATATTCTCCACGCTTTACAAATTGTGCGGTATAAGGCATGCCTGTTATTGGATTTATCGTGTATCCAGTACCAATATCTCCACCATTTGTAAAATTATAAAAGCTTTGTTGCCCTGCAAGTGTAGTAGGGTAGCTCGTTATATTACCTATAGCCTTTGGAGAAATATCCCACATTACACCATCATTTGGGTCTAAGTGTGATGACCAAGCCGCTACCATACTATGCCCCCATTTATAATATTGCGATGATTGGTTTGACACATTTACGGTGTCTAACATTGGCGGTACACCAGGATCGTAATAAACAGGAAAGTCTGTACCAAACCTTGTATAATGAACGGCAGAAGATGTTGGCATAGCAAAAGGCAATACCCTACCCCACTCTGGGCAAACGAATCGTTGTAATGCAGGTATTGGATTTCCATTTTGATCAAATGCCCCAGCAATATTTAAGGGTTGCCATCTGTTTGGATCTGTCATAGTAGTGTTGCTACTAGTCGTCATAAACAGTGCAGGATTTACAGGCAAATAATCAAGGTATTGATAATTTTGCGCTTGCCTTGCACCATCTGCCAGCCCCATTTCTATTATTTTTTGTGCGATGTAATTACCCAAATCGGCTGGGTCATTGTTGGTGTAATTGGTAGAGGTATAATTTTTATCATAGCCCAATGCAAGCATCAATGTATTAAATCTATTTAAAGATGCAGTAGCATTTGGAGAAAGTGCATAACGTTGTACAAGAAGCCTGTACGCAGCAAAACTGATGGCTTTATTTCTATAAGATTCCACACTAGCAGGAGCTACAGGTGCAATTCCAATAAATGGATAATAAATGCCCCCAACTGTTTTACCAAGCAAATATGTTTTAGCTAGCCCATCATATGCAGCCCATGCATCATACATAGCTATAGATACATGATATAGATTCCTTGCTTGTACGGGAGGCCTAGCCAAATCTTCTCTTATGGCTGATAGCATTGCTTCATTCCATTGTCTAGCAACAGATTGTTGCGCAAAAGAATAGAAATGAAGTGCAGATAAGAAAGCAAATAATAGTATAATTTTTCTCATTACAATAATTAGTGGTAAGTACAAAATTACAAAAAATATAATTTACACTTTACTTTATGCTTAACGAAAAGCCTGTAATGGTTATTGTGCTTGGTTTTGTGGAAAAAAATACTGCCCAAACGACAATATAGACTTATAGAAGTAGACGCTTAGCTACTCCATTTTTAGTTGTGTTAAAAAAACGGGTTCATGCTTAACCATTCTACAAGTTAGATTATGAAAAATGCCTTCGAATGATTTTATTCTATTAAATCTGTAACAAAACTCGTCTAAGTAAGGTTGCAGATTTTTTACACTATGATGTATTCCTCTTAACCAAGCTTTAAGCATCATCACTTGCCTATGAAATAATCTAAAGTTTTTCTTTGGATTACTTTCCACTTGAGTCAATTTTTTATACTCCTTTTTTAATGGAATATATCCTCTCCATTTATCTGTTCTTATGTTTGCTTCTTTGTCTATATGCTTTTCAAAAAATGGTTTTAATTGCTTAGAACCACCGTCAGATATTTGTATTGC
>JANOZW010000525.1:0-1836 GCA_031429575.1 Ferruginibacter sp. | reverse complement strand
CTAGTAGAGGTAGAGGAGGGTTCGAAATTTCTTTAACCTTTCAAAAATATTTAGACAAATACAATAGTAGTAGGGATGCTACTCGCTGCCCAAAATTTTAGAAAATTTTCATTAAAGCTGCGTTTCAAATTCTTTATGGATATTGATTAGACCTTCGCCATTTTTTGCAAAATGCTACCATAATTTTTCGCACCTCAATCCTATATTTTAGTTGGTAACCAACCACAATTTCTGTTTTGCTTAACAGTATTTTTTTTCTTAGCTTTTAAGAAATATAAATTTTCTCAAAATTTTTTCTTATCTATTTCCTCTTTTTATACACAGGTTCATTCTTGTTAGAATATCTTCTTTCTTGTGTTTGCGAAGGCTCTTTTACGGTTGTACAGGCAAAAGCGATTACTCCAAAAATTAAAAAAGCAAGCGCAGACAAATAGTGTTTGTGTATTGTTTTCATAATGTAGTGTTGGTTTTGTAAAAATATAATTTTACAAATTTGTTTATAATGATGGCTGTAAAAGTAGCTATGAGGTAGATTAATACATCCCACATATCGCCAGTGCCTTTTGCAAAGTGAAGATATTGAAGAATTTCAAATACTACAAAAAAAAGAATAACTATGAAAAGCCAAAAATAATTCATGTCCCTATTCCAAATAATAAAGATAGACGATGCTAAAGCATAAGCCCACAAAGCATCCGGAATATAACTTTTTATTAGGGGATATTCATTTACAAAAGATGTCCTGTAAATAAATACGCCTATTAAAATTGGTAACAGAGCATTTATAAAAACATCAAAGATTAAAATTACGCCACGTTTATTCATGATAAAATTTACAATGTAATATACTTTGAGGCATGTAGATTCTTACTTTTTACCGGTAAATTAGCTTTACTAAAATGCATTTTAGCTTTTTTCATAAATGGCTCTTCTATATACTTAAAAGCAACATAACTGATAACAACTACCAATGGTGTTATTAAAAATATTACCAAACAATATTGAAGCGATGAATATTGTTTTACATTTCCTTCCTTCAACACAAAATGAAATAAGGTAAATAATATAATGCCATGCAATAAATATGTACTGTAACATATTTCTCCAAGTAGTTGTAAACTTTTACTTTTTAATAATCCAAAAATATCATTACCTAAGGCAATTAAAGTAAATACAAGCGATAATAAAATAATGCAAACAAGTTTATGCGAACTATCAAATTTACCAATAAAAAATAAACAAATTAAAATAATGAGACTCGCTAAATAGTTATTCAATTTTTTATAAAAAGGAAAATATTTAATTAAAATTGGCGCAATAGCACCGCCAATAAAGCAGACAATATGATACCAAATAAAGCCATATTTGATGAAAAAGAAAGTTAAAAACCCAACACTAAGCAAGATAAATACAATAGAAATTTTTCTTCTCCATACTAACATATAAAGTATAGGTATAAAAAAATAAAACAACCACTCGTATGGTAAAGACCACACCACACCTGCATTTACAAATGTGGTAAAGTCTGAATTGTTTATAGATGGGTTGCCAAAGATGGAAAATAGAAACCATGCCACAATTGAATTTAAAAATGTTAACCAAGGTACATTTAAGTGCCAATTTGTAACAGACATTACAATTACAATTAAAAGAATAATAGTAAATAAATACAATGGTGTTAATCTGTATAATCGAGATATAAAAAACTGTTTCAAATTAAAATAGCCTTCTTTAGCATTTAATATTTTGCTTACAAAAAGAAAACTTGTAATCATAAAAAATAAAGAAACACTCCCTTGCCCAAGTAGTGTATATAAGTTAGATTTTGGTACATCC
>JANOZW010000524.1:0-1840 GCA_031429575.1 Ferruginibacter sp. | reverse complement strand
TTTTCTAAGCTTTTAAGTTGGTTGTTTATTTCAAACAATAAATCTTCAATACGAGCAAGGTCTTGCTCGGTAGCATCTAGTTTTAGCTTTGCTTCCTTCTTCCGGGTCTTATATATGGTAATACCAGCCGCTTGCTCTAGCATTTTGCGACGGCTATTTTCCTTATCCTTAATAATATCATCTACCATGCCTAGCTCAATAATGGCATAGCTATCGGTACTAATACCAGTATCCATAAACAAGTTATGAATATCTTTTAGCCTGCAGGCTACATCATTTAAGCGGTACTCACTCTCCCCACTTTTGTAATATTTACGGGTAACGGTTACGGTATTAAACTCTGTAGGGAGAAGGTTTTTTGTATTTTCAAAAGTAAGGCTCACTTCTGCAAGACCACTGGCATTGCGGGTTTTGCTGCCGTTAAAAACCAAACTCTCGAGGTTTTCACTACGAAGGTTGCTTATTTTATGCTCGCCAATAACCCAGCGAATGCTGTCAATAATATTGCTTTTTCCGCATCCATTTGGGCCAATAACACCAGTAATACCTTCATCAAAATTGAGTACGGTTTTATCTGCAAAACTCTTAAATCCTTTAATTTCTAGACTCTTTAAACGCACAGTATCTTATTTTTTTAAGTGGGGGAGCAAACATACAGGAATTTGGTTAAAACTAAAAACGAGTTTGTGGGATTGTTTTCACATGCTATGCACAAAAGGGGTGATGGTTGAAAGTTGAAGGTTGAGGCTGAAAATTATTGAAATCTTTTGTATAACCATAGCCTTTAAACTTTGATTAGCATAATTTTACATATTCATACAAAATTAGTATTACCCAAGATTTAGGGGATTTTTACTATTATTCTATAATTTTTATTAATTTGCATGTATGTCAGATAAAGAATTGAAAGAATTTAAAGCTATATTAAAGAAGCAAGGGGAAGAAGTTCGTTCTTCCAAAGAAGCTGCACGCAAACTTTTGACTGATTTAGGATTTCTTACTCCAAAAGGAAATTTAAAAAGAAAATATTTAACTGCGTAAAATGTATCCCAGCAAGGCAGGTCTTCTTATTGGCTTTCATGGCTGCGACAAATCTATTAGAGATGAAATTGTAAAAGGCAAAATGCCTTTAATTGCTAGCGAAAATTTATATGATTGGCTAGGTAATGGTGTTTATTTCTGGGAGAATAATCAACAAAGGGCACTTGAATTTGCCAAAGAATTACAAAATCTTAGTAGAAGAAAAATAAAACAACCATCTGTACTTGGTGCTGCAATTGACATGGGACACTGCTTAGATTTATTAGATACAGAATACTTAAAACTTATATCAGAATCTCATTCTAATTTATCTGATTCATTTACTAGTTTAGGATTAACTATGCCAGTAAATAAAACCGTTGGCAACTCTAAAGATTTACTTTTACGCAATCTTGATCGTGCAGTTATAGAAAATTTACATAAACAAAGAACGCTAAAAAATCTAACCCCGTTTGATTCTGTAAGAGGTGTGTTTATAGAAGGTAAACCATTATATGATGGTGCAGGTTTTCATGAAAAGAACCATATACAAATATGCATACGAAACCCCAATTGCATAAAAGGATTTTTCGTACCAAGAACAGCAGATAGCAGGTTTGTAATGCCTTAGAGTAGAGTAAAATGGTTTTCTGTATAAATCAAAGGGCGCTTAAAATATTGTTGTAACACTACAAGTTTATTATAAACGAAATCAAGGTGTACAAATTTTGAAGCTATTCCCCTCTCCTAGCGCTCATTCATCCCCTTCACAAAATCGCTCACCAAATAACTTAATAGCTTACCAGTGGTATCGTCTTTG
>JANOZW010000523.1:0-10965 GCA_031429575.1 Ferruginibacter sp. | reverse complement strand
ACGAACACCAAACCCTACATAACCTTTATTAGCAATGGTAAAGGCTACACCTGAGTGCCTAATACCTCCTCCAAAATCGGCAATACGGGTCCATTGGTTGGTAAGGGGGTTGTATTCTTGAGCCGAATTTCTTTCTAATCCCCCTCCTGGGGCACCATTAGCATGATAGCCACCACAGATAAAGCCCTTATCCAATATAGAAAAAGCCATTGGTCTTCTGATTAGCTTAAAGTTTGCAACAAGTGTATTGGGTATGTTGGCTTTTTCAGTCCATTGGTTGCTTGCAGGGTCATATTCCCAAAAATCATTAGGCACCATTTTAGTGGTGGTATTACCAACAAAAAATCCCCCACCTATATAACCCTTGTTGCCTATGCTCAAGCCAAAGGCTTCTCTTCTTTTAGTAGAATCTGCAGTACCTAAGTTTGCCTTTTGTGTCCATTGGTTGCTGGTAGGGTCATATTCCCAAAAGTCATTAGTATTATTATTTGATACATCCAACCCTGTACCTATATATCCTTTATTGCCAATGGCAAACCCTACTGATAATATCCTTGCGGTTCCCCCAAAGTCTGCTTTTTGTGTCCATACGTTGCCGGCAGGGTTATATTCCCAAAAATCTTTTTTATAGATAATATTATCATCAAAACCTGTTCCTACATAGCCTTTGTTACCAATAGCAAACCCAACAGCAAATGCTCTTACCCCATCGGGGAAATCAGCTTTTTGCGTATAAGCATCGGCAATAGGGTCGTACTCCCAAAAATCACTTAAACGCCCTGCGTTAAAATTTGCTCCAAGCCCTATATAGCCTTTTGAGCCTATACTAAACCCAACCCCATCTCTTCTATCGCCATTTGGCAAATCTGCTTTTCTTGTCCAAGTATTGCTAAGTGGTCTATCAAAAGCACAGAGGCTTTGCCATACACTTGCTTGGGTGTATATATTAAAACAACCCTTATCAGTATTGTAAATGAGCTGCCCGGTACTAGGGCTGGCAATGGCATTGCGTTGGGTGGTAGTAAGGCGGGGTGCTACGATGCCATCGGGTGCTGCTGTACCCGATTGTGCATAAGTGGGTAAGCCAATACCTAATAATGCTATAAAGGGTAATATGTATATAAGTTGTAGTATTCGTTTCATTTTAATTTTTAATAAAATAAATAAATAAGTTTTCGGTATCCAAATGCTGAAAAGGCCTATTTACTTTTTAATTGTTTTATTTCTTTTTGCAACAATTCATTTTCTGCTTTTAATGCAATAACGTGCTGCCAAAGCCATTCTACTTGTTGTAGTATTTTAGCATCCATTTCTTTTAGTTCGTAGCCATTTTTTACAAGTGCATTTGCCGAAGGCATTTGGTATAGATGGCTGGCACTATCTATACTTTGGCGCACCATTGCAGCAGTAGGCGTTTTGGTAAAGGCTTCATCCGCCCATTCCGCCCCCGATTTTAAAGATACTTTTACCCTTTCCGTTAATATACCGTTTTGCACATACAGGCTGTAATTGCCTGGGGTGGTTATTTGTGCAGTATCGCCTATTACAACTTTGCCGCTGGTTTTTAGGAGTAGCATATTTTGGCTAAAAGCATTATGGGTAAATAGCATGGCAAAGATTATAATGGCATAATGTAGTACGTTTTTCTTTTTCATAATTGTAAAGCGTTAACGGTTATTTTTTATTTGTTAATGTTTATTAGTGCTGTTATTTCTTGTACAGAAAGTGTGGGTGGCATTTGCCCTTTGGCTACTTTGGTAGTAGCTAAGTGTGCAATTTTTTTTGCATCAGCTTCTGTATAAAATGGTTTACTGCCTGCTATGGCCGGTATGTTGGGTTGGGTTACGAGTAATTTGTACCTGTGGTAAATGCTGTATCCCCAACCATTGGTTACTGCGTAGGTACTGTATTGTAGGCTATCGTTGTACTGGTAAAGCATGTCGAAAGGTTGGGTATTACTTAAATTATTTTGCTGATAGCAATTGGTTTTGTAGCTGGCATAATGAGTACTTGGCAGTTTGTATGCACCTGTATGTGTATCTGCGTAGGCTATGGCAAAAAAACACACAAGGGCAAGTAGGAGAGTTGTGCTTTGTTTCATTGTTAAAAATATTTTGGTTTGTATTTGTACACAATAGTACGCTTGCAAAACACAAAAATTAGGTAAATGCTGCTGCAAACACGCTGCAAGGGGCGCTGCAAAAACGCTGCAAGTTGCTAGTGTATTTTACTAAATAGTTGATTTTAATTTTATTAGGTAAAATTTATTTAAAAGATATTATGGGATGGTTGAAAAGCTATGGTTGGTTTAGATAAATTTTGTATTGGATGGAAAAATTAGAAGGGTCTTTGTTGTACAGTTTGGCATTTGTTTATATCAAGATTGATTTTGGCTAAAGCCGAAGCAGAAAATGGGCTAAAGCCCAAAAGTGATCTGCAGTTTTTTGTCCTCGGGCTGAAGCCCGAGGCAATTCATAAAGCCCGAGGCAATTCATGAAGCTTGAGGCAATTCATGAAGCTTGAGGCAATTGATAAAGCTTGAGGCAATTGATAAAGCTTGAGGCAATTGATAAAGCCCGAGGCAACTGATAAAAAAAGGATTTATTCAATTAAAATAATTGATAAAACAGGATAAATAAAAAACGGTTTGAATAGCTCCGTCCTTCAGGACGGAGACAAATTGGAAAAAGGTAAATGGGCTTTAGCCCAAAATGTATTTCGGCTTTAGCCATTATCAAACATCATTTAATAATCGAAATTACATTCTTGATGAATTTTATATCATCCAATATTTATAAATGATATTAAATATTTTTTACAAACCCATCCATATCATCTTCCACGGTAATATTTAACCGTTGGCGAAGACGGGTTTTATTACCTCGTATGCTGCTCACACTAATGCCCTGCATAGAGGCCATTTGTTTGTTATCGAGGTTTAGTTTTATAAGAGCAGCAAGCCTAATTTCTGCTGCAGTTATTTCTGGTGCTAGCTGTGTTAGCTTTTCGAAAAATTTGGGATGCACTTTTTCAAACAATGCTTTAAAACGGTTCCAATCATCTTCCGTTAAAATCGTTTGGTTAAATAATTCCTCGCTATTGGTTTGTTGTAGGGTATCTAGCTTATGATTTAATTGCTCTATCTGCTCATTTTTTTCAATAAGTGTTTGGGTAAATAGCTGCAATTGTGCCTTTGCAGAAGCCATTTCATTTTCGGCTATTAATTTTCTTTGTGTGGCTATTTTAAATCGTAAGCGTTGTCTATTTATAAAAAGCCAACCGGTGAGGAGTGCTATTAATAAGGCTATCAATAAAAAATTTCTTTTTATAACTTCTGCTTGTTTTTCTTTTTGTATGAGTTTGTATTCACTAGCACTATTATCAAAATCTAATAGTAACCTCATTTGTTGAAAACGAGTTTTTGTTACATTTTCGGTTTCTGCATTATCTAAGGTATGGTAAGCTTTTAAATAAAATATGGCAGAATCGTATTGCTTTGTTTGCTCAAAAAAATACGCTTTTATTTTATTAATTTTTATAAAATTACTTTTTGAATTTGGCTCAAATGCAAACCTTTCCGCTTCATTTATCTTTTGAAATGCTTTTTCTCTTTCGCCTTTTTCAAAATAATATTCACTCATATAGGCAGATACAATGGAAGCTTCTTTCCATTCCAAATATTTTATGCAAGTGTCTAAATCTTTTTGCCAATACAAAATAGCCTCTTCCCATTTGTTTTGTAATTTTAAAACATTGCCAATATTGCCGCTTGCAATAGCTACCCACACACCTATGTTATTTTTTTCTGCAATAGCTATAGCATTTTTAAAAGCAGTAATAGCGGAATCATATTTAGTGGTAGCAGCATAAGACAAACCAATATTATTGTAAACCGATATTAAATTTATAGGGTCAATTTTTAGCGCTTTTGTATTTAGTATATCTTGGCAAAATGAAATACAATTTTCATAATTTCTAGTGCTATATAAATAACTAGATGTAAACAATTTTTGGTTGCAGATTAAAGATATAGAATAGTTCAATTTTTCTAACAATGATATACTTTTTAGCATATAAAAAAGTCCTTTATCTTGCTGGTTATTTTTTAAATAATAAATGCCCAAAGCCCTACAAGAGGCTGTAATGAGATGCTCATCGGCCGTTTCTGTAGCTCGTTGTAAAACGTTTAGCCCAAAATTTGTTGGGTTGTCCTGCTGGTCTATTAAACACGCAACAAGAATTTCTAGTATTCCAATTTTTATTTCAATATTTTTTGTTGGGTTACTACCTACTTCTGTTTTTAAAAGCAATAGGGCGTTTTTGCAATAGCTAATATCTTTATCTTGCCATTGTAGCCAAACATTGTTAGCGGGTATAGCAGTATCTGAAGGTGTTTCTCTGAGTTGTTTTGCCCACTTTTTTGCATCTTCTTTTGTTTGCCCCATGCATACAGAAATACTTTGTATAAAAAATACGAAAAGAAAAATGCAGGTACGAAAGTTCATATTGTAAAAATAACAGAAAAATAAATACGTTATCATTTTATAATCAATCGTATTTTTATTGTATGAAAAAATTACTTTTTGCATTCTTGTTTTTACAAATCATTTCTTGTACACAAAAGAAATTTGACAATCCACATATACTTATCGATACAAATTATGGTGATATAGAAGCTGAATTGTATCCGACAAAAGGACCTAAAACCGTGGCTGCATTTATTTCTTATATTGATTCTGGGTTTTACAAAAACACAACATTATATAGATTATTAAAAAATTAATACTTGACAATGGATATTAATTATGGTGTGATACAAGGAGGTATTTGGCCGCTTGAAAAAAATATAAAGGGAGTAGAGCATGAAAGCACAAGGCAAACAGGGCTCACACATACAAACGGCACATTGTCACTTGCACGCACAACTGTTGGCACTGCCAGTACAGAGTTTTTTATTTGTATTGGCGATGAAACTCAGTTTGATGCTGGTAACAAAGGCAATTATGATACACTTGGGTTTGCGGCTTTTGGCAGGGTAGTAAAAGGAATGGATATTGTGCGTAAAATACAAGCACAAAAAAATAGGGGAGAAGATTTTGAAGTGAAAATTATCATTAACAATATTAAAAAATTGTAGCCATGCTTCGCACCATTTTATTGCTTACTGCCTCTAATATATTTATGACTTTTGCTTGGTATGGCAATTTAAAAAACACCACACTGCCCATTTGGAAATTGGTATTGATAAGTTGGGGTATTGCTTTTTTTGAATACTGTCTTATGGTGCCTGCCAATAAACTTGGCTACGAAAATGGTTTTACTGGCTTTCAATTAAAAATGACACAGGAAGTAATAACGCTTGTGGTGTTTTCTGTATTCGCCATATTTTATTTAAAAGAACCTTTTCATTGGAAATATTTAGTGAGTTTTAGTTTGCTATTAGGAGCAGTTTATTTTATGTTTAAGAAATAACTTTTATGGTTTTGCGTAATCAAATCTTGCAAGCTGCTTGGTTTCATAATATCCATCTATTCCTAAAGATGTTATGCTGCCTGCTTTTTCTAGGACAATAAATCCATCTGGTTGTATAATTTCTTCATCCAAATAAACATTTTGCACTGCACCAATTACCAAAAAAGTAGCATTGTGTTTTATGGGTATTATTTCTACTAATTTCATGGAATATTGAATGTTGCTTTCTCCTACAAAGGGTGCTTTGCAATTACCTTTATATATTTCTGTTAACCCTACTGCTTTAAATTCATTGATGTCCGCTGCATATTTTGCACTGGTTTGGTGGGCTTTTTCTACAAATGATTCTTGTATATGATTTATCGTGTAATCTCCCACGGCTTCTATGTTTGCAATGGTATGCGGAGCGGCAGCCAATGGTCGATTTATAAAACCTATCAATGCAGGATCTGCACCAATATGCACAATATTACTAAAAATAGCAAGGTTTGCTTGCCCTGCCGCATTGCATGTACCTATGAGGCTTACAGATTTAAAACCAGACAATGAGTTAATAAAATTGCCACGGTAAAATCTGTCCCAAGATTGTATTTCTGATAAATTGTACTGTTTCAATTTGCAATAATTTAGTTGCAAAGTTGTGCAATAAAAGTTGCTTACCAAAGTTTTAAAATAAATTGCCAACTTGCCATTTCCTGCCGTATTTTTGTAGTACCAAATTTTAATCAACAATATTCGCTTTATGACTTGGAAACAGTTTTTCATTTCTTCTATAGGTAAGAAATTTTTAATGGGGGCTACAGGATTATTTCTTATTACATTTCTCATTGTACATGCTGGAATAAATGCCATGATTTTCTTTAACGATGGTGGAGAAACCTTTAACCATTGGGGTCATTTTATGGGTAGCAATCTTATTGTACGTACCATGGAAATTGGCTTAATGGCTTTTTTATTGTTGCACATCTACCAAGGTTTAACTTTGTGGAGACAAAATCACAATGCTCGTCCAATAAAATACGCTGTAACAAAAGGCGATGGTAAAAGTAAATGGTACAGTAAAACCATGGGATTGCTTGGTACGTTAATTTTAATATTCTTGATTTTACATTTTTATCATTTTTGGGTGCCAAGTCGTTTTGGTGGTATGGCTAATATTCATGAGTTAGGTAAAACAACACTTTCTCTTACGCCTGAATATAACAACCAACCTGTGCATAATTTGTATCAAGAAATGTTGAATGTTTTTACGGGTAGTTACTCACCAATAATTGTATTGTTTTATGTGTTAGGTTGCGTATCGTTATGCTGGCATTTGTTGCATGGGTTTCAAAGTGCGTTTCAAACATTTGGTATAAATCATAAAAGATATACGCCAATGATTAAAACGATAGGGGTGGTTTATTCCGTAGGTATATCATTGTTGTTTGCTAGTATGCCGGTGGCAATGCATTTTGGGTGGGTGAAGTAAAAGCCCCCTAAATCCCCCGAAGGGGGACTTTTTAGCGAAGATTGAAGCGGATGAACCTCCCTAAATCCCTTCGAAGGAGGGACTTTGCGAAGATGTAAGCGAAGATTGAAATTTATTTAGTTTGCTAAATAAAAGCTCTTTAAAGAATTAGCGACTGGCTCCTCTCCCTTGGAGAGGCGGGGGTGAGGTTTTACGCTTCGATAAAAGATGAATAAAGATATACAGATGAACGGAGCGTCGCCAATGTCGCTGCACATAGCTGTTGTCTTTGCTCGGACAATAACAACACGAAGTGTTGGAATTGTCCGACAGAAAAAAATAAAAGTTTGATTAAAAAATAGATTTTAAAATTTCACGAACCAAGCTCCTCTCAAAAATGAGAGGCGGGGGTGAGGTAAAAAAACGTTTATGAATTCAAAAATTCCGCAAGGCGAAATGGAGAAAAAGTGGGAAGATTACAAAGGGCATGTGCAACTTGTAAACCCATCTAACAAAAGAAAACTAGAAGTAATTGTAGTAGGCACAGGGCTTGCAGGTGCTTCGGCGGCTGCATCTTTGGGTGAGCTAGGTTATAAAGTGAAGGCATTTTGTTTTCAAGATAGTCCACGCCGTGCACATAGCATAGCTGCGCAAGGTGGTATAAATGCTGCAAAGAATTATCAAAATGATGGAGACTCGGTTTTCCGTTTATTTTATGATACGGTGAAGGGTGGTGACTACAGAGCTCGTGAAGCTAATGTGCATCGCTTGGCGGAAGTGAGTACATCTATCATTGACCAATGCGTGGCGCAAGGTGTACCATTTGCTAGAGAATATGGTGGCTTATTGAGCAACCGAAGTTTTGGTGGAACGCAGGTGCAGCGTACGTTTTATGCTGCAGGGCAAACAGGGCAACAATTATTATTGGGTGCATATAGTGCATTGGAAAGACAAGTGGCGCTGGGAAATGTAACGATGTATCGCCGCCACGAAATGCATGATGTAGTATTGATAGATGGCGTGGCGAAAGGAATTATAGCAAGAAATTTGGTAACGGGAGAATTAGAAAGACATGGTGCGCATGCGGTTTTGCTTTGCACAGGTGGATATGGTAACGTATTTTATTTGAGTACCAATGCCATGGGAAGCAATGTGACAGCGGCTTGGAGAGCACATAAGCAAGGGGCGTATTTTGCAAATCCATGTTTTACACAGATACATCCTACCTGCATACCTGTGAGTGGTGATCACCAAAGTAAGCTAACACTCATGAGTGAAAGTTTGAGAAATGATGGTAGAATATGGGTGCCAAAAAAACAGGGTGATAACCGTAAAGGGCATGAAATACCTGAGGAAGAAAGAGATTATTATTTAGAAAGAAGATACCCTGCATTTGGAAACTTAGTGCCGAGAGATGTGGCTAGCAGAGCAGCCAAAGAGCGTTGCGATGCAGGTTACGGCGTAGGTACAACAAAGATGGCGGTGTTTTTAGATTTTGCAGATGCCATAAAAAGATACGGAAAAATAGAAGTGGGTAAGAAGGGTTTGACGAATGTACCCGAAGCAGAAATTATTGCGATTGGTAAAACCGTGGTGGCAGAAAAATATGGTAATTTATTTGACATGTATGCTAAGATTACGGGTGAAGACCCTTACAGCATGCCAATGCGCATTTACCCTGCGGTACATTATACCATGGGTGGTTTGTGGGTGGATTATGAATTGCAAACTTCTATAAAAGGATTGTACGCTTTAGGCGAAGCAAACTTTAGCGACCATGGTGCGAATCGTTTGGGAGCATCGGCATTGATGCAAGGTTTGGCAGATGGTTATTTTGTGATCCCATATACATTGGGAAATTATTTGGCAGGCGAAATTAGAAACCCGGTAATAGATACCAACCAACAAGCGTTTATAGATACAGAAAATGCAGTGGCTGAAAGAATAAATACCTTGATGAACATTAAGGGTACAAAATCGGTAGAGAGTTTTCACAAGCGCCTTGGTTTAATAATGTGGGATAAATGCGGTATGGCTCGTAGCGAAGAAGGATTGAAAGGTGCTATTGCTGATATACAGGCTTTGAAAAAAGAATTTTGGAGCGATGTGCGTGTGCCTGGTGAAATAAATGAAATGAACCCTGAGCTTGATAAAGCGGGCAGGGTAGCTGATTTTATAGAGTTGGGCGAGTTGATGTGTTTAGATGCACTAACAAGAAATGAAAGTTGCGGTGGGCATTTTAGAGAAGAAAGCCAAACAGATGATGGTGAAGCTAAACGTGATGATGTAAACTTTGCTTTTGTATCTGCATGGGAAAATAAAGGGAATGCTGGTTGGGAATTGCATAAGGAAGATTTGAGTTTTGAAATAGTTAAACCAACACAACGTAGTTATAAATAAATTGTTTACTTTTTGAGTGAGAAATTAATCATACGGAATTTTGGACCAATAAAAGATGTTGAACTTGATTTAAAAAAGTTCAATGTTATTATTGGTGAGCAAGCTACAGGAAAGAGTACTGTGGCTAAAGTCTTGGCTGTTTGTAGGTATTTTTCTTATATTGTAAAAACAAGTTTTAATTCAAATAATATTGATTTAAATGTAGTAGGAGATGGAAGCCACTTTTATGAAGGGCTTGTATCTTGGGGTTTATTAGAGTTTTGTAAAAATGGAAGTGAGATTTTTTATCAAAATGTAGATTATTCGATTGATGTAAAAATCAATATTGATATTAGCATCCCGTCATTTGATAAAAATGGGAATCAATTTATTAGCAAACACATAGCTACTAAAATTAGATTAGTTCCCTTAAGTAAAAAATTCCAAGAACTTTTAATTGAGCTTGATAAATTAAAGCCGAATGACAAAAAGGAATTGACTAATTGGAATGCACCTACTTCCTTTTTTCAAAATGATGTTTCAAACGTAATGCAAAATCCTTTCTATATTCCAACAGAGAGAGGTTTACAGTCTTTATTTTCACTGGGTAAGAATAGTATTCAGAATATTTCTGATTCTTTGTTTAATCAATTTGCAAATTTAGATTTAATAGCTAGAAATTTTAGTGAAGAAACTTCAATAGAACCGCTTAACATAACATATAAAAATGTTGATGGCAGGGGATATATTAGAAAAAATAAAGAAGATGATTTTTTTAGTTTGTATAATGGAGCAAGTGGCTATAAGTCAACAATACCAATAGTTTTAGTTAATAAATATTATAAAGATATTAGAAATAAAAATAAAATTTTACTTATTGAAGAACCTGAATTAAGCTTATTTCCTATTGTTCAAATGCATTTGATTAATTATTTAGCTAGTGATTGTGTAAATGCTGGAAATCAAATTTTGATTACAACTCATAGTCCATATATCTTAATGACAATGAGTAATTTGATGTTTGCTCATAACACAGGCAATATGGAGGATAAAATACACTTTGAGGAAGTTGATAAAATAACGCCTTCAAAATATTGGATAAATCCTAAAGAAGTTTCGGCTTATATGCTACACACAGATGGAACTTGCGAAAATATAATAGGAAAAGAAGGGTTAATTAAAACAGGGAAAATTGACGAAGTAAGTAAAATATTGAACACAGAATTTAATAAAGTTTTTGACATTGAATTGGATATTGTAAAATGAAATCATTAGTCGAATGTTCAAAAATTGAGAAAGGTTCTTTAATTCGTAAAGAAGAACAAAATAAGGAAATCTCTTTTAAACATGAGGAATATGATTTGGTTTGTGATGTTGTAAAAATGGATGATTGTGTTTTTAATAAAGTAGAGGGTGAAAGAAGTTGTGATTATTTATTTCTATTTGATAAAAATAAACAAGACTATAGCTTCTTAAAAAATAAACCCTCAATTGCTTATTATGTAGAGTTAAAGGGAGTAGATTTGGAAGGTGCGTGTGAACAACTTTTAAATTCTATTGACAAAACTATGAATGAAATTAATGGATTTGATATAAACGCAGTTGTTGTTTCTAGTAGAAAATTTCTACCAAAGTTTGACACAAATGATTTTCAAATAGCTTTA
>JANOZW010000522.1:0-3995 GCA_031429575.1 Ferruginibacter sp. | reverse complement strand
CCATCAAAAACTATACAATTTTCTTGAATATTTATTGGAAAAAAAACAGTGCCAATAGATGACTTGCCTGCACCATTTGAACGTGTAATAATATGCAGTTCGGGCATTTTATTTGATTAAATTATTTTCTTCCAACAAAATTGAAATTTCAATGTCAGATAATTTTTTTATTTCAATAAAATCTCTTTTTGCTGGCTCCAATCTTACTAGTGAAATAGAACCATCAGGGTATTCAAGATAAGATTGATATTCAGGAAGTCCTTTTACATTTATCATAAAAGGAATACCCATTGCTAACTTTTCTTTGCGAAGTTTTCTAACAGCAATAGCCCCAACATTTTCTTTTATAAGTAAAGTTTCCATATATCAAATTTACAATAAATACGTTTAAAATTAAGGATATTATTGACCAATTTAATCAATTCATTTTTAACAAAACGTAATCTATTTGTCGATAAAAGCTAAATAGATATTTAACTGATGTAAGGCTGGCGGATAGAAGTGAAAATCCTTTTTGTGAGGAACGAACAAAAAGATTGCAACGTATAGCCGCAACAAATGTCTATTATAGGTACAAAGTTCACAGCCACAAGAAAAAATTTAAAAGCGACTGATAATTATAAAAATCATCAAACGCAAAAACTTTCAAATTTGAACCTTCAACTATTTTAAACAACCTTCAACAACTTTCAACCAACCTTACTTTCCACTCACTACCTCCACCCATCTTCCACCACTAGCAGCCGAAATGGTATTATCGTACATGGCTCTACAATCGGTAGCTGCTAAAAAATATCGGCCCGGGTAGGATGCATTCAACTGCACATAATACGTAAGCGTTTCATTTTGCCTTATGCCAAAATAGCTGTAAACCCTGTCATCACGTACATCTTGATACTCGCTTGATGATGATTTAAAAGCGCCTTCTCCATCCATCATGCGTGGATTTAAAATTTCCCATCCGCTTGGAAAAATTTGTGACAACGCCATTTGTGATTGGTATTTACTGCTTGTATTTTTGATGGTAACTTTTGCAATAAAATCTGTGCCTTGTTGCAATTTAGAAATATCTACTGCACTTCCATTTTGCGAAATATAAGATATACTCATACTTAATGCGGCAGAACTGTTGGCGGTTTTTAAAGTATCGCCTGTGAGTGGTTGGCCTTGCGTAATAATTTTTACATACAAAATATTACTACCACTGTTTGTAATAGAAGCAGCATTACTACCATCTTTTAATGCAATAGGCAATTGCTTTACATAAGAACTTGCATTGATGTTTTCTGCTTTGCCTGCAAGGTTTGTACTTGCTAATATTTTTGCACCGCTTGCATTCTTGCCACAATACTTTGCAATAGCTATTAAACTATACGCAGTGGTTTGTGTGCTGTACCAACTATCTTCCGAAAGTTTTGCTGCTACTTCTGTAAGTACAGCAGCGGCTTGTTGTTTTCTTCCAAGTAGGGTGAGTGTTTCTAATACGATTGCTTGATCCCTCAAATCTGAACCATACGTAAAACCTGCTGTGGCTCTTTGTGTAAATGTAGTAGGCAAGCCTGCAATTAAATCTACCGCAATATTATCTTGCCCTGCAAGTTTGTAAGACGCTGCTAGTTTCCATTTTGCTTCGGGTGATAAATACTTAAACTCACGCAACCTATTCATAGCGCCCATTTCAGCAGATTTAGATAAGGCCAAAGTGTAGAGCCTGTATGCTTGCGCTAAGTCGCCACCATAAAAATTTGTGGTGCTCGGTGCCCATGCATTTGCTTTTCCTTTTTGATAATTTTTCCATTGGTTAAGCAAATTATCGCTCACTACATAACCATTGTTTTGTGCTTCTATTAAAAAATGTCCTGCATAAGTACTGCCCCAATCATCGCTTTCATTTGCGCCCTGCCAATATCCAAAACCACCATCTGCTCTTTGAAAATTATTTATTTTTGAAATGGCCGTTTTTATATTTCTATCAATATTGGCTTTTTGAAAATCGGATAAATCTGTTAATTGATTCAAGACCAATTGTGGAAAAACCGATGACGTTGTTTGCTCAATACAACCATGCGGATATTCAATTAAATAACTTAAGCGCTTTTGCAAATTCATAGATGGAATACTAGAAATTTCCATAACAGATGTACCCGCAGATGCAATACCAATAGGCGATACAGCGGCATCCCATTTCTCACCCGGTTGCAACGTTATTTGTTGCACATTGGTAATGGTAGGGTTGGGATTGCGTACATCCAATTCTATTTCATCTGTTGCATTTTCGCCGCTACCACTTGCACTCACTTTCATTTTACCTATGCCCACCGCATTTTTTACAAGCACATCAAAGTAAGCCAATTGCTCTCCTACTTTATCAAACGTTAATGTTTGCGTAGGTGCGCCAACAATCTCTAAGAAATTATTAGGCTCCATTTTTACAGTTACATTTTTGATATTATTTTCCAGAGCAAAAACAGTAACGGGTAGTTTTATAGTTTCACCCGGAGACAATACACGAGGCATGGTAGCCAATACCATCAAAGGCTTTTTTACCGTTACTGTTTTTTCAGCAAAACCATACGTGCCGCTGTGAGCCGCTACCACCATGGTTCTTACAGAGCCGATATAATTTGGCATCATAAAAGTTTGCGTTTGTGTTTGTCCGCTACGCAATGTAAATGGCCCAATATATTTTACCACAGGCTTAAAGCGGTTGGCTTTTTTTTCTTTCACAGGCCCTGCATCTTCATCACCACCTATTGTAAGTATTCTTTCCAAATCGCCGCCCCATGCGCCTATCACTTGGTCAAACATATCAAAACTTTTTACACCCAATGCTTCTCTTGCATAAAATGCCGCATGTGGGTCTGGTGTTTTAAAACGAGTAAGGTCTAGCAAACCATCATCTACCACGGCTATACAGTACGTCATTTCTTTGCCATTTTTCTCACTCACTTTTACCGATACATTTGTTTCTGGTCGCACACTTGCATCCATATTTATTTGTGGCGCAAGTATGGTATTTTTATCTTCTACAAAAATGGGGATAGCACCGTACATGCGTATGGGCAAGTCATTCACGGTTTGTGCATGTGGCTGCAACAAACTTATGGTGGCATAAATATTAGGCGCCATAGTAGGCTCTGCTTTAAACTTTATTACCGTTTGCCCTTGTGTGGTTTCTTGCCAAAAAGTTTTTATAACCTTGCTGCCACTTTCTAAACTTACAAGCATTCTTCCTCCTTTTGCAGAAGGTATCGTAAGTTTTATTTCATCACCAACATTATACTTTTCTTTTTCTGCACTAAACGAAAGCATGCTTGCCGCAGACTGATCAGCATCTTCACCACTTCTACTTTGCCAACCTGGTTCATCTACATAAAAAGTGCTACCTGTTATATGCCCACTCAATTTATCTTTTACCAATACAAGGTAACGTCCCCACTCTGTACTACCTGTTTTAAAACTCCATAAACCCTTGCCATTGCTCAGTGTTATGTCTTCTTTCTTTATTAATTTATTGTACTCATCTTGTGTGAAGTTGCTAAAATTATCACTGCCTGCATCCCACCACCAACGCCATTGTATTTTATAAAACTGCACTTCCATGGCTTGGCTACCTTGTTGCAAATTTCCTTTTGCATCCACATCTACAATTTCTACATTATGGCTTTTACCTGTGAGTAAAAAATTAAATGGCTTTTGTCCTTCAGGCATTTTTATACCTGCATACGATTTGTATGGGCTGTATTGTATGCTCATATTATCTATGCTAAAACTTCCACCTGGTTCAAAAACTTTTGTAAGCAAATTGGCCGTAAGCATGCCCGGTGCAGAACCATCAATTTGAAAATCGGGTTTTATGTTTGCATCACCATTGTCATCAAGCGTGCCATCAAAAATTGTTTTTACTTGTGTGCTGTAGTTGGATGTTGGGTTATCAAAATCATAATTGGCAAATTTTGCAAACTCGGTTTTTCTTGCAGAAAGAGATGCATCTA
>JANOZW010000521.1:0-3245 GCA_031429575.1 Ferruginibacter sp. | reverse complement strand
TAAATTTCGGAATCTACTTTTACCTACTATAAACATTAATCATGTAAGCAATATCGTTACCATCAATCTTGGTGTTACGCTTACGAATAATTTTATTGATTCGCTTATCATTTTTTACCAAGGCACGCCACCAGCGGTTTCAGGTGCAGCACAGGGGTATCAAAAAGCTAGCAGCTCCACTGCGGGCAATTACATTACTACACTTTCCGAATCTTATGAAGACAGAGATTGGTGGCCTTGCAAACATGATATGCAAGACAAAATAGATTCGATGGATATTACCGTAAATGTGCCTTGGGCTGCTACCACACCTGCCGATACTTTTTGGGTGGCTTGCAATGGAAAAATGATTGATTCTACCATCAACGGAACCAATCGCAGCTTCACATTTAAAAATCGTTATCCCATTGCATCATACTTGGTTTTTGTTTCTGTTGCAAAGTTTGATAGATTTTATCGTTCCGTAAATATTAGCGGTACTGACGTACAAGTGGTGTATAATTTGCTTAAAGGAAAAACTGCTACAACTATTACCAATGCTCTTTTTTCAATGGATAGAATGAATTTGGTATTACCAGCTTTCAGTAGCAAAATAGGCGACTATCCTTTTAAAAATGAAAAGCATGGCTACTACGATGGCCTGCTTGGTGCAGGCGGTATGGAGCATCAAACTTTTTCTGGTATGGCTACTGGTGCACTCACCAGTACAAGCACGCTTGCGCACGAGCTCATGCACCAATGGTTTGGAGATAATGTAACCTTTTCTACTTGGAACGATTTGTGGCTTGCAGAAGGTTTTGCAAATTATGGAGAAGCATTAGCAGCAGAGCTAGTGCCAGCATTAGGACAAAACCCTTTCAGCATAAGAAACAGTATTAAAAACTCTGCACTAAGCTCCACCGTAAGTGCATGGATACCCAATAGCAATATAGCCACATCCAATCTTATATGGAGCAGTGCTTATGGTGGTGCAGTGTATTCAAGAGGTGCCATGGTTGTTTCTATGCTAAGAGCCATTGCTGGCGATACCAAATTTTTTCAAGCACTTACCAATTACCAAACAAACTTAGCAGGAAAATCTGCAAATGCTGATTCATTAAAAAATTATTTCAATACAATTTTGAACAGAGATATTGCTGTATTTTTTAATGATTATGTGGGTGGCTCCGGCAATGCAACGGTAGCTGTGGGTGGCAAAGGGAACCCAATAAATACGATTAATTGGAACAGTCCGCAAGCAAACAAACTAGTTGTACAAGTGGCATCACAAATACAAACTACAAGTTCAAATGTTACTTATTACAGAGGCCCTGTGGTGTTGCATGTAAAAGGTAATTTACCAACACAAGATACAACTCTAAGCTTTTTTGATTGGGGTGCAGGTAATTTATCTTATGCAGGCAATGGACTCGGCGCACCCATCAGTGGAAATTTATTATCGTACGATTTATCGTTTACACCTACCACTGTTTTATACGATGATAGCGCAAGAACATTATCTACTGGCAGTGCTGTATTTTTGCCAACGCTAAACGTAGGAGGTTTTAGTTTTAACAATACTACTGCTGCTACTGCTACATGCGTTGCACCCGCAAGTATGTCTGTTACGCTAAGTACAAATGCAGTAAACGGGTTTGCAAATCCTATTACTCTCTCTGTGATTTCGGGAGTTCCTGCAGGTGCCAGTATAACTTTTAGTACAAATCCAATTGCGTCTGGCAGTAGTACAATTGTAACACTAAACAATACAAATATACTAACATCGGGCTCTTACAATATCAATTTACAAGGCTCTGCCAATGGTGCCACTACCCAATCCACAACGGTATCTTTTGTAATAAATCCTGGTGCAAGTCCTGTAATAACGACAGCTCCTTTAAGTCAAACTGTTTGCGAAGGAGCAAATGTTAGCTTTACAATTACTGCTGCCACGGCCACAAATTTTCAATGGCAAGTAAGTACAAATGGCGGCACTTCTTGGGCTGATATTATTGGCGCTACCAATACAACGCTGATCTTACCAACAGTAACCAATACATTAAATGGAAATCAATACCGTTGCCAAGCGAGTTCTCTATGTGGCGCCTCAAATTCTACTGGTGCTACACTTACTGTAAATACTGGAATAAACATTACTACACAACCTGCAAGTACAGCTATTTGCGCAGGCCAATCCAATACCTTTTGTGTAACCGCTACCAGTAGTAATTTATCATACCAATGGCAAACAAATTCGATTGGATGTTCGGGATCTTGGGCAAATATTACAGGAGCCACAAGCTCATGCCTTACTGTAAATAATGTTTTAACAACGGTATATTATCGTTGTGTAGTTTCCTCAAGCTCTTGTGGTGGAAGCACAACAACAAGCTGTGCTACACTTACTGTAAATACCGGCATAGTAATTTCTACACAACCAACCGATGCAGAAAAATGCGCAGGCACACAAGCCACTTTTACTGTAGCTGGTACAAGTGCACAACCTATAAATTACCAATGGCAAGTAAGTACCAATAATGGCACATCGTTTAGCAATATTAGTGGCGCAAATAATGCAAGTTATACAGCTACAAACCTAACAACCAGCGCTAGCAATAATCACTACCGTTGTCTATTAACAAATGCATCTTGTAGCACCCCTACTATTTCCAACGCAGCCATACTTACGGTAAAACAATTACCAACCATAACCTTATCTGCCGCACCATTTACCACTTTATTGCCTCCGCAAACTACCATCATAAAGGCTACCAGCACCTCATCCAATGCTGGCAGCATTACCACAAATTGGTTTTACAACACTGCCCCACTAAGCGTTACAGCAAATACGTATCCAGTAGCCATAAACCAAGTAGGCGATTATTATGCCAGCATTAAAGAAACATTTCCAAGTGGTTTACAATGCAGCAATACCTCTGCTACCATTACCATTACTGCATCTGAAAGCGATAAACTATTTATTTTTCCTACACCAAACGATGGCAGGTTTAATGTGTCGTATTACAACAGCAGCAACACAAATACCAAAAGAAATATTTCTGTTTATGATGCTAAGGGCGCATTAGTTTATAAAAAAGAATTTGCCATTTCAGGTTTTTATACGCTACTACCTGTAAACTTACAAGCAGCCAGCAGAGGCGATTATTTTGTAATAATTTTTGATGCAGAAGGAAAGAAGTTGGCGGTGGGGAAAGTGCAGGTGAAGTAATGTAAAGAAATTTTCTTATCTGTTGGTGTCCCCACCA
>JANOZW010000520.1:0-4028 GCA_031429575.1 Ferruginibacter sp. | reverse complement strand
GCAAAAGACATAAATATAATGGAAAAAACAAAAATTGTTTTGCCCATAATTCTTGTTGTTATATATACAGCAATAATTTTATTGTCTTCCACCTACCTCAAAACAACAAAGTTATTTACTGTTTCAAAAAATGAGTATGTTAACTTTCAAGCAAATTATCAAACCTTACTTTTAGTAGTTACTTTTATTTCTATAGCAACTACTTATTTTTTAAACAAAGCAAATTTCTTCAACTATTTTACATTTGTTAATATTAATGCTCCTTCACTAGAAATGAAATTGTTTGGTATAAATGCCAAAGATAGCTGGATAAAGACAGGGCTTTCATTGACATTTTTTATAAGTTTGATAACAGGAATATTTATGTATTTTCAACTGAAACAATTGCAACTGGATTGGGCAATATTCCAAAGTGGTATTTTATGGGTTTTACTTTTTTCTTTTACAAATTCATTTGCTGAAGAAATGATTTATAGAATGGGAATTGTATCGCCATTAAAGGATTATTATCACCAATGACTGTTTATATTATTTCTGCTATTTTATTCGGACTGCCACATTTCGTAGGTATTCCAAGTGGTTTGCTGGGTACAATTATGGCAGGAATATTAGGACTAGTATTAGCCAAATCACTGGATGAAACAAATGCCTTCTTTTGGGCATGGTTTATACATTTTATTCAGGATGTAATAATTATTGGTGCATTAGTTTTGTTATCTGCAATAAAAAATAAAGTCTTTAAAATGTAAAATATCAGGCAACGAATGCTACACTAATGTTGTCTTAATTATAAAGTATATAGTTATGAAAAAAATTAATCTATTATTGTGCCTCGTTGCTGTTTTATTTGCAATAAGTTCGTGTAAAAAATGTAAACCAGCAGTCTGTAATTTAATTGCAGCAAAAGTTATTCGCTATGATTGTGATAGAGTAATTTTTCAATTATTAAGTAATCAAGCAATTGGTGATGCGGATTGGGAAGATGTGCAAACAGGATTGCATTATAGCAATGTAGTGTCGTATTATGATAATTGTGCTATTTCCACCATTACAAATAATAATATTGCTACCATTTATGTTAATGTTAAGAAAATTAGCGATAATTTAAATAATCCAAATTGTTACCAATTCCTAGCAGTTTCTTCTAATCCGCCAGTTACAAAAGTAAATTTTCTTTCAATTTCTAAGGAGCCATGTGGGGATGATATAAAATAGAAATGATTTAATTCATTTAGTACTACAAGTAAAATTAATGGTAAATAAATTATACTTTTAAAGGATTAAAATTTTATTCATGTTACTGTGTAAACTTTTTGTAGCAATTTTTAGTAAAGCCAAGTTTTATCCACTTGGCTTTTTTCTCATGCTTAATTTTAGTAATTATGCTTCTGCACAGCATAAGAATTCAGTTCTTTACAAAAAATCACAATTGCATAAAGTTGACAAGTGGTTTAATGCATGGGAACTTGTATCTGATAAAATATATGCTCTCAATACTTTTTACACTGTAGAGTTTGTTTTTTTTGATGATAAAAATATTTACTCTACTTCAATCGTCACAATACCCAAAGGGCAAAAAATTGATGGACCAAAATTATTAGGAAAGAAATTGTCATGGAAAATGACACAACATAATGGCGAAATCACACTGCCAAATAATGAGAAAGTACCCATTGGGTTAATGTCTTTTGCATCACCGATAGATAGTACGCATACAAAATCATTTTTTGTAATGCCACTACCTAGCTTTTGGAAAGCAGTAGGCGTAAAAAGCAAAGAACTTGGCATAGATAAAATGCTTACTGGTGTTTTTTTGCATGAGTTTTCGCATACACAACAAATGCAAAACTTTGGAGCAAGAATGACTGCTTATGAAAAAGATTACTCCTTTGATGCTAAGTTTTCTGATGATATTATTCAAGATTATTTTATTAATGATTCTACATACAAGAAATTTTTTAGAGAAGAAGTTGCTCTTTTTTATAAAGCAATAAATGAAGTTGATACAGGTAGTCAAAAAGCTATAATTAATAGGGCATTAATGATGTTAGAAATAAGGCAAGAAAAATATTTTACGGAGAATAAAAAAGTATTAGCCCAAATTGATAATTTTTTTCTTAGTATGGAAGGTGCAGGACAATATAGTATGTATGCTTGGCTTATTCATAGGAAAGGCGGAAACTTATCAAAAGAGAATTCCTTGATAGGAGTACGGCGTGGTGGAAAGTGGTGGTCTCAAGAAGAAGGGTTGGCTTTGTTTTTAGTGCTCGATAAATTAATGGAAACCAAAATGTGGGCTGAACATATGTTTGGCAAAGGAGTAATTAGTGTGGTGGATTTAATTAAACAAAAATTATAGTAGAGCCGTTTTTTTATATACTAACCCATTTTTTATATCCCCTTTGATTAATATGTAATCTATCTTTGACTACATACTCAATTTTAAGTTTACCTTTTTTATCACTAAAAACTTTGTATAATTCAACGAAAGTATAGCCTACTTTAGTAGCTTCTTTTTTCAAATGTTATTTACTTACTTAGCATCATCATTTTTATTAAATGTTTCTCTGAAGTTCTTTTTTACTTTAGCATTTGTAAAATAAAAACTTGATACATAAACAGTTTTGCAATGTGAAAAAAATATTGGTATATAAAACAAACCAATTTGTTAAGTTAGAAATTGATAAGTTATTAATTAAAATATTCTTTTTTTAAAATAATAATATACACCATATCCATTTGTAAACTCTACTTTAACAGTACTAATTAATTCCCAACCATCACTACCTAAAATATCTAATGCATCACTTACATATGTAGCTGCAGCTACATCTTTTTTTATTTTTAAAGAAACATGATTTCCATTTACCCATCTTTCAAATCTATAATTAAATTGGTTAACAAATTCTGCATAAGCATATTTTAAACTGTCCCCATTATTTGAGCTATAGTTATCTCTTAAAGTTCTATAGTTTGCTTCAATTTTATTCAAAACTACAGTGTATGATTCTTCGTTTTTTTGAGGCAGGGTATTGCCATAAGAAATATTAAACGAAAAGATAGAAATAAGTAATACGATTTTTTTCATGATATTTTTTTATTTTATGAAGTATTTAATAAATTGAAATTCTCTTATTTGTTATTACATTAATGATTGATTAATTCATGATATTTTAAAAGTTTGCTTAGCTAATGTTCATAAAAACTAGTGTTGTAAGTTTAACTAAAAATAACGAAATTTATTTGAAGTTTTTAATTTTCTAACCAACTTTGTATATTCTTTTTGCTTAATATGCAATCCATCTTTATCTGCATACTTAATTTTAAGTTTATCATTTTTATCACTAAAAACTTTGTATAAGTCAATATAAGTATAGCCTATTTTAATCGCCTCTTTTTTTAAAATTTTATTTACTTTTTTAGCATTATTGTTTTTATTAAATGCATCAGGAGTGACAAATAAATATTTTATGGCGTTAATAAATTTGTTCCCCTACTGATTTTGTTATAGACGATTTTATTTTACCTGTATGTTCAGTGGTTTTAGATTCAATAAGCATAATTAAACATTCCTCTTCTGAGGAAACTCTGTGATTTCTTCCTTTATTTACAACAAACAAATCACCTTTTTTTAATTTTAAGACGGGTTGATTTTCAATTTCCATTACAAGTGTACCTTTTGCAATGTAGAATAATTCATCTTCATTTTCGTGAATATGCCAAGGCACTTCTTGCCCTTTTATTTTTACAACTTTAATATATTGGTCATTTACTTCACCAATAATCTTTGGTGAGAAATATTTTTCAAGACCTAAAAACGCATCCTTTAAATTCATCTTTTAAACAGTTTACTTTTGATAATTTTGCCTTCTTTTTTTGCAAGATAATAAAGTGCTATTCCGATAAATAATAAAAAAGATAGAGTGATAATTGAATCCTCAATTCCAACAGCACCACCTGTTAATAGTTCAGGACCATTGAATTTTGATTGAATGATACTGCCCATATCATTTAGCCCAGTGAGATTT
>JANOZW010000519.1:0-8834 GCA_031429575.1 Ferruginibacter sp. | reverse complement strand
ATGCCATGGTTAGTATGTTGTAATCGTTGGCATTTATTTTATCTAAAACATTTTTTTCCGTCTCTGTTATAAATTTATGCTGTATTCTTTCCACTTTTGGGTGTGGTATTTCAATATCCACCCCTACTCTATTTTGGGTGCTTACAATGGCTGCAGCATAGTCTCCACAATGCGAAATGGAAAAATGAAAGGCTTCGTCTGCTAAAAAGGGTTTTCGGGTATCTGCAATTTGTATTAGTGATAAAGGAAAGTCAGGAAACAAATCGAGCAACAAGTACCTACCTGCAAGGTGTTGCAAGCGTTTATGCGGGTGTGTAATGCTACGTTGTAGGGTTACTTTTTGCAAGAAAAAATTTTCTTCTTCTGTAATATGCCAAACGCCTATTTTTGTGGCGGGATTTATTTGATTTGAGTATATAAGTGGCATGGCATTTTTTTTTCTTACTGCAAAGGAATTGCTTTTTTTTCAAACAAGAGTATTTGCCGAGAAGTCGGTAAGGCGTTTTTTGAAAAGGAAAGGCGGGGTTTTGTTTTTTGCTTCGCAAAAATGGTTTTAGCCACAAAGTCGCTAAGACACAAAGGTTTTTTCTTCGAAAAAATAGGTGCAGAAATAGATAAATTTTTGAAATAATGTAAATCGAGTAATTCAAAAAAAGATGAATAATGGTATTCAGATGAAATGTGCGACGCCAATGAAGATGACCATAGCTGCTTCTTTGTTCGTAAAAAAATAAACAACATGTGCGAAGCACATAAAAAAATAACATATGATATTAAGCGACACTAGAATTTTAGAAGAAATGGAAAAAGGAACCATAAAAGTTGTTCCTTATGATAGAAAAGATCTAGGTAGCAATAGCTATGATGTACACCTTGGAAAAAACTTGGCTACATATGAGCATGCGGAGCTAGATGCAAAAAAACACAATCGCATAAAGCATTTTGAAATACCCGAAGAAGGTATTTTATTATTGCCGCATATGTTTTACCTAGGCGTTACCGAAGAATACACCGAAACACATGCGCATGTGCCATTCCTTGAAGGAAAATCTTCTACAGGCCGCTTGGGTATTGATATACACGCCACTGCTGGCAAAGGCGATGTTGGTTTTTGCGGGCATTGGACATTAGAGATTTCTGTGAAGCAACCAGTACGAGTGTATAAAGGTATGCCGATAGGGCAGCTTATTTATTTTCCTGTGGACGGTGAAATAGAAGTAAAATACAATCAAAAGAAGAATGCAAAATACAGCGGGCAGCCAGATGTACCTGTAGAGAGTATGATGTGGAAGAATGCGTTTTAATTAATAATTTATAGTGAATAATTAATAATGTTTTTAATGCAAAGTCAATTTCATTTATTCCATCGCTTTACTAACCAAAATATATGAAGAAGTTACATCTAATAATGTGGGTTATAGTTTCATCTATTTTTTCTGCAAATGCACAAAAGCCTGCTGACTCCTTACTCAATTTTATTAAAGAAAATAAAAGTAGGGCATCGTTGTACTTAATGCAGAATGATACCGTGTTGGCAAAATTGAATGAAGATAAAATGATGCCATTGGCTAGTACGGTAAAAATATTGGTAGCAATTGAGTTTGCAAAGCAAGTAGCTAAAAATACCATTGCAGAAACCGATATGGTGGCGCTGAAGGAATTGGAGCGATATTATTTACCAAATACTGACGGAGACGCACACCCCAATTGGGTTTCATACGAAAGAAGTAAAGGGCATATTATACAAGATAGTGTACAATTGTTTGATATTGCTAGGGGTATGATTATATTTAGCAGCAATGCCAACACAGAATTTTTAATGGAGTTATTAGGATTAGATAATATTAAAAACAATATTCAATTGTTAGGCTTAAAAAAGCATAGTGCTATTTACCCAATGGTAGCATCTTTATTTATGTACCAAAACCCAAGAAAGAAAAGTGAGGCAGATGTAATAAAAGGTATTGGTAAACTTACAGAACAACAATATTGCCGTTACATATACGATATGCATAAAGCACTTGCGTATGATACATTATTAAAATCAAAATTTAGACCGCAAGATCTTAGCATGAAAATGCAAAAAGTATGGAGCGATAAATTACCAGCATCTACCACCAAAGAATATGTGCGTATTTGTAGCATTTTAAATAACAGGGCTTTTTTTGATGATGAAACGTACGCTGTAATTTCGGGTGTGCTAGAAAGCATTATGGAAAACCCCGCTAATAAAACATGGCTGAAACATGCCGGCATGAAGGGTGGAAGCACTGCATGGGTGCTTACCAAAGCACTGTATGCTACTACACAAAAGGGTGAGCGAATAGAGATGGCTTATTTTTTCAATAACCTTACTATTAACGAAAATGAAATGCTTACAGGTTGGATGAATAATTTTGAATTGAATGCTTTGAGCAAAGAAGAATTTAGAAAAAAAATTGGTGAGGCGTTGAAATAAGTTTGATGGGTAGGTGGAGCCCCCGTCACTAAATTAAGTATTGAAATAATATTCAATTATTATATTTCAACATCTCATAAAACTTATCATCGGCTATGGCCGATGCACTCAGTGAATGATAAATTTTTAAATAGTCCTTTATTTTATCTGCCATCTGATCATCAAATATTCTTAAAATTAATTTTACATCTGGTTGATGAGAGCGGGCATTTAAACCAATTTCTAAATTAAGCGAATCGTTGTTGATGACCGATATCAAGGCTTTAGCTTGCAACACATTTACATCTCTCATTACTTTTGGCAGACGGGCATCTCCAAGGTAAACTTCTGCACCAAGCTGCCTAAAATAGTCTATGTGATTGGAATTTTCGTTTTGTTCAATCACAATTACTTTTTCATCTTTTTGCAACAATTCTTGTACTATAAAATATCCAAGACGGCCAAGCCCACAAACGATTACATGATTTTTTAAAGTGTATTTTTTTCTTCCAAGCTCTAACTGTATTCTTCGTTTCAAAAAAACATCGATGGTTAAAGAAAAAATCATCCAAATAGAAATAGTGGAGCAGAGAATAAGAAAAATAACAACAATTTTAGTAACAGTAGAACCTGTAGCAAAATTAATATCGCCATAACCAACAGAAGCTGCTGTTACAATTACAAAATAAAATGCATCTATCCATGCTAGCTTTTCATAAAAGTGAAAGAACGTTACAGCGCATAATAACATGACAACAAAACCTATCAATAATTTCTGGATGAGAGAGAAACTTTTTTTTACCTGTCCTTTACTTTCCAACAATACCTTGGCATAGACAGCTTCTGTATTTACTTGTACATACAATTGCTCTACAAATGCAGGTGCAGCAATCTTTGCAGGGTTTAGTATTTTTAAATTGATATGGTCTTTTTGTAAATGCGGTATTAAGTTTTCGTTAAACAATGAAGCCGTTATTGGAATATCTGTAACCAAAGAAATGAGTGAAATTATTAATTGTAAATTGTTTTCATCTTTATCTTCTAACAAATACACCATAGCTAATGAGGAAAGATCTATTTTTTTTATATATGCATCTAGGTTTTCAATTAGCGAAACAGAATCTGTTGTAGCATTTATTTGCTCAAGGTTGCTGTGCAATATTTCGTAGCCCTGGGTAGATAAGAATTTTTTTAGCCGATAAGCCAAATGCCCTGCGCCAATAATGAGTACAATTTTCTTTGTCATAATTTAGATGTAATTCAAATTTTAGAGGTGTCACCTTTCATTGCAGCCATTAAAATTAAAAGTATCAAATAAAAGATGACAGCTCTGCGAAAATTTGTACATTAAAAATAAGGTATTAACTTACCATCTAATCAACTTTACCAAAATTTATTAATTAATTTTTATGACTAAAAAGGAATTATGGCTTCGCATTAAAGGTTATCATTTTGAGCATATTGTACCGCCCAACATGTGGAATAAAATTACTGAAATGTTTGGTGGCACAGATGCCTCCACCAAAGCCTTTGCAGATAAAATTTCTAGAAAACATAATTGCTCAACAAGCTATGCACTAAAAGCAGTGAATGAGTATAAGAAATTTTTGTACTTAGCTGTTATAAGCGATTTTCATGTAACACCGTCCCAAGCTATAGATAAAGTATGGCATGAACATATTTTATTTACACAAGCTTATGGTATTTTTTGCAAAGAAATTATTGAATACAATTTGAATCATCATCCAGAATTGATACCGCTAGAAGAGCAAACAGAAAGATACCATGCACAATATTTAAGCACCATTGAATTGTACATAAAAGAATTTGGCAAATTACCTCCGGCAAATGTTTGGGATGTTACCAAATATGATAAAGAAAAGGTAATGGATAATGTGCAAAAAGCAAGAGAGAAAAAAGCTAGTGAAAATTTGTATTACAGTAATACTTCTTATTCATCGGATGTAGCATTGTACAGCTCTTTTGACGATTCTGACCCTGGCTCTACTGATTCATATCCTGAATTTGGCGGCTTTGGCGAAGGCGATGCAGGTGGAGGTGGCGCTAATGGAGGATGGGATGATTCATCTGATGGTAGCGATGGCAACGGTGGAAGTGATGGGGGAAGCGATGGAGGTGGTTGTGGTGGCGGATGTGGTGGTGGGGATTAAAATAATTTGGTGCAGTCTATTTAATATTTTAAATAGACTGCTCTTTTAATCTCCCTCATACAACCTCACCTCTATAGATTTCACTACCCTATCCTCTGTTTTAAAAACAAGTGTTGTTCCTGCTTCATAATCACTAAGTGTAACAAACTGTATTTTATCTTTTGCATTGCCTTTTTCTTTGTAGTCCCAATCGTTGGTAATTGTCATATCATTTTTATCGTAAGTAGATAAAATTTCGGCTTTGGTATTGTTTATTCCCATACCACTTTTTGTTTTTAATGTAGTATTAACGGAGCTTACAGCGTACAATTCCCATACCTCAGGTGCAGATACATTTTCGTTATATCGTTTGGTAAAACTCAAAATATAATTGGCTTGGTTGTACATTATTTTTGCTGTATCAAAATAATTACCCTCTTTATGTTTGACCTTTATTTTTTGCCCCATCGCTTTTTCAATCTCAGCTACAGTAGATTTTAATTTAAAAATACCCATACGCATGGTACTAATAACCGCAGTAGCATCTTGTGCTTGTAAATGCGAAGTCGCAACTAAAAAAATAAACAATAAAGAAAAAAACTTTTTCATAATTAAAATTTATTTATCAAATTACATATTCAAATAAATTAACTGCCCACTGCCCACTGCCCACTGCCAACTGCTAACTGCTAACTGCTAACTGCTAACTCTCCTCCTCCCAAATCATACACAAATGCACAATGGTTTCCGCAGCTTTTAGCATATCGTTTACGCCAATCCACTCTTGCTTGCCATGTATGTTTTGCATACCCGTAAAAATATTTGGGCAAGGCAATCCCATATAACTTAGTCGGCTGCCATCTGTGCCGCCTCTAATATTTTCTTGTATAACCGCCAAGCCGCTGCGTTTGATGGCTTCTGCGGCATTGGCCACCACTTGTGGATGTTCATCCAAAACCTCTTTCATATTTCTGTACTGCTCCGTTTGTAAATATTCCATTGTAGCACCTTTGTGTCGTGCTACTACCGTTTCTGCAATACTTTTTAATCGTGCATGGTGGCTCACTAAACCATCTCTTGTATAATCTCTTACAATAAAACCAACAGTAGCTTTTTCTGAAATACCATTTACAGAAACAGGGTGCACAAAGCCCTCACGCTTTTCTGTAGTCTCCGGACACCATTCTGTTTTTGGCAATGCGTCTAAAATTTCACCAGCAATTTTTATAGCATTCACCAATTTATTTTTTGCATAACCCGGGTGGGCTATCACACCATGCACCACAATACTTGCAGCATCTGCACTAAAAGATTCATCTTCTAATGAGCCTGCTTCGCCACCATCAAGCGTATAACCAAATTGTGCGCCTACTTTTAGCATATCAATTTTTGCCACGCCTTTTCCTACTTCTTCATCTGGCGTAAATACAATTTTTATATCGCCATGTTTTATACTTGGGTTATCCATTAAATACTGTGCAGCCTGCATTATAACAGATACTCCACTCTTATCATCGGCACCCAATAATGTATTTCCACTTGCAGTAATAATATCGCCGCCAATATGATTTTTCAAGTAAGGCGATTTTGCAACGCCAAGTATTTGTGTATTATCATCTGGCAAAACAATATCCTTTCCATCATAATTTTTATGTAAAATTGGTTTCACATTTGTGCCACTACAATCTGGCGCAGTATCCACATGGCTGCAAAAACAAATGGCAGGAATATTTTGTTTATCGCTATTGCTGGGTAGCGTTGCATACACATATCCAAATTCATCTAACTCCACATTACTCAAACCCATCGCCTTCAATTCTGCTTCCAACATTTTACTGAGGTCTTTTTGCTTTTCTGTTGTCGGAAAACTATTGCTCTCAGGATCGCTCTGTGTATCTATTTGCACATAGCGCATAAAACGATCTATGAGTGCTTCTTTATTTACTTGTATCATGTTGGTATTGTTTGTGGGGGTGAAATTAAGGAATGCGTTTTGAAAAAAAGAATATTTATGCCCGTAGGAATTCGCCTACGGCGAATTCAAAATGCAAAGAACTCGCCACAGGCGAGTTCCTACAACCCACGCATAAAACGTGGGCATTATTCATTATTCATTATTCATTACTTATTATTCATTTTTCATCACTCTCCTATCTCCACCAACTCTATATCAAATACCAATTCTTTACCTGCTAAAAAATGATTGGCATCTAAAATAATGATTTCTTCTCTTAGTTCTTTTACTACTACCGGAAAAGGCTGACCTTGCTCATTACTAAGCGTGAGTTGTTGTCCTATTTCCAATTTCATATCAGCTGGTACATTTTCTTTTGGAAATTCGATAATAGCTGTTTCATCTGTTTCACCATAACCATCTTTTGCGGCTATGTTTACTGTTTTTTTATCGCCTACTTTCATACCCGGCATGGCTGCATCAAAACCTGCAATCATCATACCAGCACCTACCGTAAACTCTAATGGTTCACGCCCTACCGAAGAATCGAATTGCTCACCGTTTGTAAGCTTACCAGTGTAATGTACTTTTACAGTATCACCGCTTTTAACCTCTGCCATAAATTAATTGTTTTATTGTTGTTATGTTAAATTGTTATTCGAATTTTAGAAGTTAAAATTTTTCTCAAACTTGTCTTAAGCCTAATATCTTGTGTCTAAAATCTGATTTAAGGTGCAATTTAATTAATAAGAATCTCTTTCATTTAAAAATATTGTGCAACTTTGGGGCTATTATGAAAAAAGTTATTTTATTTACATTTTTTGCGGCACTATTTTCTGTTAGTGGTTTTAGCCAAGCGGCTAAAGTAATTACTGGTGCAGAACGCATAGAAGTATATCTTCCAATGCTAAAAGGTAAGTCTGTAGCGGTTTTTGCCAACCAAACAAGTGTAGTGGGTAATACTCATTTGGTAGATACATTGGTGAAAAGCGGCATAAAAATCGTGAAAATATTTGGCCCAGAGCATGGTTTTAGAGGCGTGGCAGATGCTGGCGAGCATGTAAAAGATGGTATTGATACAAAATCAGGCTTGCCAGTAATTAGTTTATATGGCAACCATAAGAAACCTACTAAAGAAGATTTTAAAGATGTGGACGTTGTTGTTTTCGATATACAGGATGTGGGTGTACGGTTTTATACATTTATATCTTCTTTGGAATATGTATTGGAAGCATGTTTAGAAAACCACAAACCATTGCTTGTTTTAGATAGACCAAACCCAAATGGTTTTTATGTAGATGGACCAGTGTTGGATAAAAAATTTAAAAGTTTTATAGGCATGCAACCCATACCCATTGTGTATGGTATGACTATGGGCGAATACACCCTTATGCTTGCGGGAGAAAAATGGTTATCGGAAAATGCGAATAAAATAAATAGTTATAATATTACTACAAAGCCAACGTCAGACACGCCTTTTCACGTACAAGTTATCAAATGCAAAAATTACGATCATAATACAAAATATATTTTACCCATAAATCCATCTCCAAATTTGAGAGAAATGCAATCTATTTATTTGTACCCTAGCACTTGTTTTTTTGAAGGCACAGTGCTTAGCGAAGGCAGGGGGACAGATAGGCCATTTCAAATATTTGGTCACCCAAGTTTGCCAAAGAATTTATACAGTTTTACACCAATGCCAAACGAAGGAGCCAAGAGCAGCAAGTGTTTCAACCAATTGTGTTATGGTTGGAATTTAAGTGACACAAAAGAAAATGTTTTGAAAAATTTGAATGGAAAAATTCAATTAAAATATTTGATAGAAGCGTATAAATTATTTCCACAAAAAGATAGTTTTTTTCTAGCCAATAATTTTTTTAATAAACTAGCTGGTAATGATGTACTGATGAAACAAATAAAAGCTGGAAAAACAGAAAAAGAAATAAAGAAAAGTTGGGAAAAGGATTTGATAAAATTTAAAGCAATAAGAAAAAAATATTTGCTGTATAAAGATTAAGCCTCACCTCCCTCACCCCATCCCTCTCCACTGCGTGGAGAGGGATGGCTCGAAGATTAAGTAATAGATTAGGTATAAGATAAAGTAATAGATTTGCATATTATTATACCCTTAAAAATTATTCAACAACTTTCAACCTTCAACTTTGAACCTTCAACCATTCACATCTCTTCGTATAGTTTTCATGGGCACACCAGAGTTTGCCGTAGCATCACTTGATAAATTAGTGCAAGCTGGTTGCAATATTGTAGGCGTAATAACAGCGCCTGATAA
>JANOZW010000518.1:0-6761 GCA_031429575.1 Ferruginibacter sp. | reverse complement strand
CAGAGGTTTAGCTAAAGTGCAAGAGGAATTAAAAAAGCCTGATGAAGCATTAAAAAATTATAAAGAAGCAGAAAATAGCAGCTCAAAAATTGGTGATACAAATACTACTCGTTTAAACACAAATGATGCAAATAGGCTTGGTAAAGGAAGAACGATTATTACACAGGAAAAAGATTTACAAGACAATATATCGCTTAACCTTAAAATTAAAGATACTACCGAATTAATTTCGAATTACAATCAACTAGCCACATTAGGGGTAAATACCAATCAAACTAATACGGCTATTACTAATTTTTCAAATGCGTATAACATTTCTAAAACTATTCCTCTTCAAGCAAGAGCATTCAATCAAAAAATAACGGACCTCTATGTACAAAACAAAGATTTTGCCAATGCTATTTCCACCAAAAAAGAATTACTTAGTGAACCTTTTGTAAAACTTTCTACCGAAACAAAAGCCAATGAAACCAACCAACTAGCAGAAATATACTTACAAAAAAAGGAAACCATTACTGCGGTTGACTTACTAAAAGAATCTTACAATATATCCATAAAAAACGGGCATACACTTGAAGCTAAAAGAAGTATAGAAAAATTGGATAGTCTTTACAGAACAGAGGGGAAGAAAGATTTGAGCTTGGCATTGTACAAAGAATTTTTAATGCTATTACCCGAGCTTGTAGGCAAAGACAGTTCGTTAATAGATAATAAAATAATACAAGAAACCGAAGAAAAATTAAAAGCATTACAAGAAGAAAAAGCATTAAAAGATGATTTAATTAAAAGAAAAAACAGGTTTAATTATTGGTTGATAGGTTCCCTAATTACATTGGTATCATTTATTGGCGTCATTCTTTACTTATTAAAAAAAGCTAGAATAAAAAACAAACAAATAGCATTGCAATCATTGCGCAGAGAAATGAATCCTCATTTTATTTTTAATAGCCTAAATAGCATCAATCAATTTATTGCCAATAATAATGAGCTAGCGGCTAACCAATATCTTACCAAATTTTCTACCCTCATGCGCCGGGTAATGGAAAATAGCAAAGATGATTTTGTATTGTTTAATAAAGAAATAGAATTGTTACAAAATTATTTAGACTTAGAAAAAAGTCGTTTTACAGATAAGTTTGATTTTAACATTGATATAGATGATAAGCTTTATGCCAACGAAGAATTATTTATACCAGGTATGCTTATACAACCTTACTTAGAAAATGCTATTTGGCATGGCCTACGTTATAAAGATGAAAAAGGTTTATTGCAATTGAGTTTTTTACAAACCAACAATACTATAAAAGTAATCATTGAGGACAATGGTGCAGGTATTGCAGAAAGTAAAAAGAATAAAACTGTTAATCAGCAAAAACAAAAAGGAAGAGGTATTAGCAATACGCTTGAAAGAATAAAAATATTAAACGAATTGTACCATCATAATATTACCTGTGTGGTAGAAGATAAAGCCCTACCTGCTCATGGCGTAAAGGTTTCATTAACTATTCCAATTATAACAAAAAATACAAATGAAAATTAAAGCTGTAATTGTAGATGATGAATTAATAGCCAGAGATGTGCTGGAGAACTATTTAAAAAAATATTGCCCTATTGTGGAGGTAGTTGGGCAAGCACAGCACATTAAAGAAGCGGTGCCAATGATAAAAGAGCTACAACCCGAGCTGGTATTTTTAGATGTAGAAATGCCCTTTGGCAATGCCTTTGATGTATTGGAAGCCTGCCAACCACAAGCCTTTGAAACCATTTTTATTACTGCATATTCCGAGTATTCTTTAAGGGCATTAAACCTTAGTGCTGCATATTATATTTTAAAACCCATTGATATTACAGAGTTAATTGCCGCAGTACATAAAGTGCAGCTATCCATTTTAAAAAAAGAAGATTTCAATCGTACCAAAATATTATTAGACAATTTAAAAAGTACGCCCGAAAAACAACAAATTATTTTACCAACCTTACAAGGCTTTGATGTAATTAAAACAGAAAACATTATAAAGCTACAAGCCAACGGAAATTTTACAAATGTTTATTTAAAAGATGGAAGTAGCAAAATGATTTGCAAATTTTTAAAACATTTCGATGAATTATTAACCTTTCCTTTCGTACGCATACATCGCTCATTTATTGTAAATATTAATTTTGTAAAGTCATATAGCAAAAGTGCTGGAGGCTTTGTTACGCTAGTAGATGGCAGCGAAATGGAGGTGTCTATTACGTATAAAGAGCAATTGGTGAAGGTTTTGGGTGGATGACAATATTTTATATTAAACCATACATATTGCTAACTCATCTTTATTCAAATTATTCATTTTTGTTATCTATGCTTTATAAAATTACAAATTGTATCTTTACAGACTACAAAAAACAATCCATAAAATAATTAAAAATGCAACTTGACGATAGCAATGAAATTGCAAAGAATATGGAAGTAATGTCTATGTTAAAAGATTTTGTTGCAGAAACGGTAGATAATGATTTATTAAACCCAGATGATTGCTGGCAACCTACTGATTTTTTACCCGATTTTAGTAAAGCAGATGTATATGAAGAAGTAAAACAATTGAGAGAACGTACAGATTGTATTCCAGATACTGTTATTACTTCTTTGGTAGGTAATATGATTACTGAAGAAGCGTTACCTAGTTATCAAACGTATTTTAATTTGGTTGTAAATGAAGAGAGAGACCTCACTAGCACAAATGGATGGGTACGCTGGAGCAGGGCTTGGACAGCAGAAGAAAATAGACATGGAGATTTACTGAATAAATATTTATACCTCACTGGCCGTTGCGATATGAAGGCGGTGGAGCAAACCATTCATCGTTTAATTTCCAATGGCTTTAATGCCAATACCAATAACGATCCTTATCAAACACTTGTGTACACTTCGTTTCAAGAAAGAGCTACAAAAATATCTCACACAAATACAGGGAAATTAGCAGATAAAGCTGGAGATAATACACTATCCCGTATTTGTAAAACCATAGCAGGCGATGAAGCTAGGCACGAAAAAGCGTATAAATCTTTTATGTCTAAAATTTTTGAAATAGACCCAAGCGGTGCATTAAAATCTTTTGAGCAAATGATGCGTAAGCAAATTGTAATGCCTTCTATTTCTATGGGAGAAGGTTCAAAAAAGCCCAATATGTTTGCAGATTTTTCTGCCATTACCCAAAAAATAGGAATATACACAGCATTGGATTATGCAAATATTATAGACCATCTTGTAAAACTTTGGAAAGTAGAAACCTTAACTGGCTTACAAGATGGTATGGCAAAAGCACAGGATTATTTGTGTAATTTATCTGCTCGCTATAAAAAAATTGCAGAGCGAATGAAACTGCCTGAAGATGTTGAATTGCATTGGTTAAACAACAAATAAAACATTCCCTATTTTGCTAGATTTCTCAATGCCACCCACTGTTTCAGCATATCTCTTGCTTCTACTGCAGGGTAACCCAATATTTTTTTACCGTCTGTAAAATCACTCATTACACCAGAGCCACCACCCACTTGTACACCATTTCCCAATGTTACATGATCAGATATGCAAGATCCACCACCTATAATAACACCATCGCCTAACGTTACAGAACCTGCTAAACCACTAGCTCCAGCCATTATACAGCTACGTCCCATTTTACTATTGTGCCCTATTTGCACTAAGTTATCAATCTTGCATCCATCTCCCACAATCGTTGAGCTAAACTTTCCCCTATCTACACAACTGTTTGCGCCTATTTCTACTGCATTTCCAATTATTACATTTCCTATATGTTGTATTTTTATAAGCCCCCTCCCATCTGGCGAAGGTCTAAAACCAAAGCCATCTGCACCAATTGTTACATTGGGGTGAAGAATACAATAATCACCAATGATACATCGCTCCCTTACCACAGTACCAGACCATATTGTTGTATTGTTGCCAATGATAGTATCATCCATTATTGTACAATTAGGGTACAAGATTACATTTTTTCCAAGCTTTACATTTTTACCAACATAGCAACCAGCACCTATTTTACAACCTTCCCCAATAGTAGCAGTAGCATGTATGGTTGCACGAGCATCAATATCGGTCTCAAAAACCGGAGCATCAGGCACAAATAATTCTAACAATTCTGCCATGGCTATATCAGCATTTTTTACTTTTATCAATGCTTTATTTTCTCCTGGTTCCAAGTCTATGTCTGCATTTATTACAGCTGCGCAAGCTTTAGAGGCTTCCCAAAGTTTTGCATATTTTTTATGACCGATAAAAGTTATTTGTTCATTGGTAGCTAGTTCCATTTGCTCAGGGCCAGTTATTGTTTTTGTTGTGTTACCAACTATTACGCCGTTAAGTTTCTCATTTATTTGCTGGAGTGTAAAAGTTTTCATTTGATATTATTTTTATAAAAGTAATGTAGTATTTATATTTTACTTTGGTGAGGAAAATATTTTTTGTTTCGGCAGTGAGGCGTAAAAGGAATCTTACAATTACAACTTTTATACTTTAATCTGTAAGGGTGAAAACCACGCCCAGACAAAAGAATTAAGGAAAAAGTATCGGATAATCTGCTGAATGATTGTTTATAATATTTTGCATAATATAAAATTCCTCTTCAATATCGAAAGTAATGTACCAAGTTGTTTTGCTATTGTGTTTATATTTACAATAAAACGTACCAAATTGGTTATCTATAGTCGGTTTATATTTTAACGAAGGAATAGAGTAAATGAAATCAATTAAATTATTGACATAATCTTCAGAACTCTCAAAGAAACCAAAATAGGCTTCATTAAAAAGTGTTTTTATGAGTTCATCAAGCTTGTTTAATAGTAAAGGTGAAAATCTTATCTCTGCCATAAATCCCTCACTGTTTTAAGTAAATGCTTTCTTGCATCTTCAATAGGAATCGCTTTCTCCCATTCTTCTTTAAATGTAGTTTTTGCTTTTATACTTTTTTTCTCAGTTGTAGGTATTTCTAATTTCTTTGTATTTTTTTTATCTATTACTTGTGCCATGGCATTACATTTATATTGCAATATACAAAAAATTAGAAGTTAAATAAGCCAAGCAATAAACAGCTTTAACAACTTCCAATTTTGTAGCAAATATGAGCGTCAAAAATCAAATAGCTCCTTTGCATTTATACCCAATGCTTTTGCTAAATTTAATATTTGAGAAATATTAGTATTTATAATGCCACGCTCTATGCGGCTTACTTGCATGGGCTATATACCTGCTTCCGATGCAAGACTTTCTTGTGTAAAATTTTTAAAAATATGAAGCTCATTTTTTCAAGCCCTTCAATAATTTTATCTCTTGCCTCATTTCTTTTATTGCATTGCCATGCTCTGTTAGCATTTCTTTATCTGTTTGTACTCGCATTTCACCATTATTTATAACACAATAATTATCTGTAGCATTATTTGCTGTGTTATAAATATTTGTTTGTGTTTTTACATCCAAAATTTCTGCATATGCTATTTTAAATATTTTTGCAATTTTATAAATATGCCCAAACTGTATATTTGTTTTACCATTTTCTATATTTCCATAAGCTTGTGGTGTTAATTCCATTAATTGTGCTACCGCTTTTGGTTCTAGCTTTAATGCTTCTCTTTTTTTACGAATATTACCACCAATAATTTTCAATTCTTTTTCTATTTCTTTTTCCATTGTTTGAAAGTTTAATTTTCAACAAAGTAAGTAAAACTTTCAAATAAAAACATAAAATATTCATTATTAGAAAAAACGCACTATACATTTGAAAAAACATTTCTGTTTTATGATAAAATTGTAACAGCCCCCATTCTGTCATAATTTCTAATTGTAAAAACATGTACAGTTTATATTCTAGGTTTTTTGTTTAAGAGTCCCCACCTCAATATGGCAAAAAAACATTTTAACATTATACAATTTATTTGTAGCAATATAGGTTTGTTATCACACATGGCATGCAGTGCATTAGCATATATATACTTTGCAAAACTTTAACTAGCCTTAAAAGCTAATTAACAAAATAGATGGAAAATAACACAATACTTTTAAGCATAGAAAACTGACAGCAATAAAATAAATTATTTTTTCTTGAAAAATAAACAACCAACTACCAGCACCGAATTATCTGCAATAGCCCTACAATGGCTTACTGCCACAGGCATAAAAACAAATGCAGCTTATACAAAATAAGCAATAACTACACACCCCGATTATCCTGCCATGACGGCCATTACCGATTTTTTAGAAAGCGGTGGCATGGCGTACGATGCTGTGCAGGCAGATGCTTCATACATACACGAGTTTAACTACCCACTGCTTGCACATATAAAACAACCTGGCAATGAGTACCTACATTTGGTAAACGATGCAAGCGTGTGGGACAAAGAAAAAAGCATAACCCAAAATTGGAGCGGTATTGCACTGTACGCTGCAAAAGATGCTACTTGGCAAAATGATGAAAACGATGTAGCAGAAAAACTAGCACAAAAAAATAAATACCTAGCTACCGCTTTTATTATTGTAGGGCTTGCATTATTTATAGGTTCTATTTTTATTTATACAAATGCGTTAATAAATATATTTGGCTTGCTCTCCCTTGCAGGCCTTGCCATAAGCATAGCGGCACTAGGCACAGAGCTTGGCTACCAAAGCAAGCTAGTAAAGCAAGTATGCGGCACTGTAGGCAATGGTGGCTGCGAAAAAGTACTTGGCAGCAATTTTGCCAAAGGCTTTGCGGGCATTACTCCTGCCG
>JANOZW010000517.1:0-14633 GCA_031429575.1 Ferruginibacter sp. | reverse complement strand
GATCTTTTTCGGGGTCTTTTTTTTATTAATGATATGGATGAATTATACCCAATACCAAGCTTTTAAAAATAAAACCAAATACAATTTTGCACCATTTGCATTTTTAAAACTTTTTCTGGGCTCAATTTATTATTTTTTAATAGCAGCTATTGCAATTACATATTGGTCTTTAAGAAACGCAGCTATAAAGAAAAAAGAAAATGATGTAGCTCAAACAGCTTTAAGCAATAAAAATGCATCTTTGGAGGCAAAAACACTCAGTCTTCAAAAAGAATTGTTACAATCAGAAAATAATTTTCTTAGAGCACAAATTAATCCTCATTTTTTATACAATAGCCTTAATTTTTTGTATTCAAAAACATTTCAAAAGCAACCTGAAGTTGCAGAAACAATTATGATGCTTTCGCAAATTATGCGGTACTCACTTACGGACTTTTCAACTACCAATGGGCTAGCACACCTAGAAGATGAGATAAAACATATTGAGAATTTAATAAAAATAAACTCATTTCGTTTTGCAAATACATTGCAAATAAAATTGAATGTAGATGGTGATGCTGCTAATAAATTTATAGCACCAATGCTGTTTATAACCTTAGTAGAAAATGTGTTTAAGCACGGAGATTTGCAAGACTTAAACAATCCTGCTATTATAAGTTGTACCATAGAGACACTTAAAAAAACAATTACATTTTCTACTAAAAATAAAAAAGATAGGGCACAAATAAACCCATCTTCAAATCTTGGGTTAGCAAACATTCAACAGCGATTGAAAATACTATATAAAGATGAATTTATATTAGATATACAATATGAAGAACCGATTTTTACCGCAAAATTAGTAATTCCTTATTTTGATAATTATACTAACTAATACTTTTACATATGATAAACTGTTTGATAATAGATGATGAGCAACCTGCTATAGATATCTTAATTGCTTATGTAGAAAAAGCACCTTATCTAAATTTGGTTGCATCTACTACTAGCTCAATAGAAGGGTTGGAAATTGTAAACAAAGAAAAAATTGATTTAATTTTTTTGGACATTCAAATGCCAAACATTACAGGTTTAGAATTAATAAAAGCTATTAATGGAAAATGCAAAGTGATTTTTACAACTGCATACAATCAATATGCTCTGGATGGTTTTGAACTAGATGTAATAGATTATTTATTAAAACCAATACCCTTAGACAGGTTTTTAAAAGCTGCACAAAAAGTGAAAACCTTTTTTGAACAAGCCAATGGAAACAATAATATTTACGCTGATCAAGATTTTTTAGTAGTACAAGGAGACAGCAAGGGTAAGTTGATAAAACTAGAAATAAAGGAAATAGATTATATAGAAGGTATGGGAAATTATGTGGCTTTTTATTGTAATGGAAAAAAAATATTGTCGCTTATAAATATGAAAGATATAGAAGAGAATTTATTATCGAAAAGTTTTATACGTGTACATAAATCTTTTATTGTGCCAATTTCAAATATTTCTTCTATTGACGCAAATCTTATTTTGCTTAAAAGGAATGCAGGTGTCGAAATTGTAATTGGGCGTGCGTACAAAGAAGCTTTTCTTGAAAAAATGAAAAGGAATATGGTTTAAATTTACAAATAGTTTTATATACTTTGTTTTATGAATCAAATACTAATTCTTTTGATCACATTTATGTAATTAGCAATATTTTTTTCGATCGGAGGGTGCCCCCATCCAGTCAAACTTGCCAACCGAAACCACATTCCATCAATATCCCTTCATTTATTTGCACATTTTCTCTACATACTGTTCCAACATTAAATTTTACTGTACTTTTATAATAAATTATACCTGAATGTTTTCAAGACTACTAAAACTGTTTTTATTTTTTATATCACTTAGCATTGCAGTTAATATGTTTGCCCAAACAAGTGTATCTGCTAAAATAAAAAAATTAAATTTATATGCAGGTATAGATGTAGGCTCTAAAGGTGTAAAGCTTAGCATCATACAATTGAGCAAAAATGCTGCTGTTACAAGGTCTTTCACTGCTATTAAAGACACTTCTATAAATACCGATTTTATTTCTTTTACCCCAGCTTCTTTTTCTGCAACGCTAAAAGGGTTGTGCAATATGTATAATGTAGCACTTAGCAATTATGGTATTCCACCAGAAAAAATTTATACGGTGGTAAGTAGTGGTATAAAAGGCCAAGCAGAAAAAGAAAATAAAAATTACCTTATAAAAAATTTAGCAGATTCTTTTAGGCTTTTAATTAAAGAACCACAAAGAGTAGTAGATGTAATAGATGGTATGGGAGAGGCTAAACTTTCGCACCTTGGCATTGTACCTGAGGCAAGAAGATACAATACTTTTTTAATAGACATTGGTAGTGGTAATACAAAAGGTGGTTATTTTAAAAATGGCAATACCAAAGAATTAAAGTTGTTTTTATTGAATTGGGGTACTAAAACAGTTGCCAATGCTACTGAAAAAAGAGTGGATGATGATAAGTCAATCACAAACTACAAGAAACAATTGTTTAGGGTTTTAGCTGGTGAGCCAGATTCAGAAATAGTATATGCCGTAAACGAAAGTGGTGCATACAATATGAACGATTATTTTGCTTTTAGTGGAGGTATTGCTTGGTCTGTTGCCACCCTGCTGTATCCAGAGTTGATAGAAAACTCTGTAGTGCCTGTTACTTATGCGGATTTGGTAAAATTCAATGATAAGCTGACCAATAATTATGCAACCCTTTCACCAGAAAATTTATTAAAGAACATAACTGACGAAACACTTGATAAAACAGCCATTAGTTCAGAAGCACAACGTGTGCATAAAGTGTTTGACCAAAAATCATTGATGGCAGGCACAGGTTTACTCTTAAAAATTGTACGACAGTTTGAGGGAACACAAGATAAAAAGCAATTTTTTCTCGTAAAAAATGGACAAGTAGGGTGGATATCTGCCTATGTAAACCAAGCCGTAAACAAATAAATTAGCGCAAAATTGTATTTATAAAAAAAAAGCCGCATCTTTAGTGTTCTAATACCTAATGAATTTCCGCACTTAAAACTAATATTTTAAAAATGCGTGAAGATAAATACGATAAATTATTAAATGCCTCCATAGTACTGCTCATTATATCGGCAGTTGTACTTGCCATCTCTTCTTACAAATACTTTATTAAAGGAACTACTGCAAAGAAAACAGAAGTAGCTTCTAGTATCCCGGTAAAAAAGCAGGTAGAAAGAGATTCTGTACAAAGAGTTTACAATGCTACAGTAAATGATATTGATACTAAATTAAAGTTAGATCCCGCAATAGCTTCCGATAAAGATGCACAAATAAAACTCGATGATGTAAATGCGTTAAGAACAGAAATTTCTGCGTTATTAAAAGATCAAAGCAATGATGCCAATTTAGTCAATGCCAAATTAAAAATAGAAGAGCTACAACTAAAAGTGGCTATTTTACAAAATCGTTTTACAGGTGTAGAGGCAGAAAATAGAAGGTTACAAACATTGCTTAATCAAATAATGTCTTCTAATAAAAGCAATAATGTAACTGCAGCTACTATTCCTGAAAAGCAAGCTAAACTAAATACAGATCGTTTCGTTTCAAGCAATAGCTATGGCCCAGCTACCACAGCTGCGGGATTACATTTATTTGCTGTGGTAGATAATAATAACAAAGAGCAAGAAACAAATGATTCGGAAGAAGCAGAAAAAATGATTGGAACTTTTTCCCTAAAAAATATATCTGAAAAAGCTACGCCTGAAGTAATGGTAGTTGTGTTACAGCCCGATGGAAGAGTTGTAAAAAACTCCGTTTGGGAGTCTGGTACTTTTGAAACAAAGGAAGGAAAGAAAGTTTATTCTCGTAAAATTTCCTTTGAACCTGCACAAGAAGATAAGCAGCTAAACTTTTCCCTTACTCCAGATAATTTCTTAAAAGGAGATTATACCTTACAAATTTGGTACAATGGAAAGATGATTGCTAAAACCGTTAAGACATTGTCGTAACGCATTTCCTTACAAAAAATAATACCCACAAAAAACCGCCTTTTCACAAAGACGGTTTTTTATTACTTACTAACCCCAACATTCATCAAGAAAATATTATTCAGCAACTTCAACAGCCTCTCCTTTATTTTCTTTAATTTTTTCTCGTATTTTATTTTCAATTTCTTCGGCCAAAGCAGGATTATCTATCATTAATTGTTTTACAGATTCTCTACCTTGCCCAAGTTTATCGCCATTGTAGCTAAACCAGCTACCACTTTTTTGTACAATACCTAGCTCTACTCCCATATCCACAATTTCACCTGATTTAGAAATACCTTCGCCATAAACAATATCAAACTCTGCAATACGGAAAGGAGGCGCTACTTTATTCTTTACCACTTTTACTTTTATGTGGTTACCTGTTATTTCATCACCATCTTTTATTTGTGCCAAACGGCGAATGTCTAAACGAACCGATGCATAAAATTTTAAGGCATTACCACCAGTTGTTGTTTCTGGGTTACCAAACATAACACCAATTTTTTCTCTCAACTGGTTTATGAAAATACAAACGGTACCTGTTTTATTAATAGTAGCCGTAAGCTTTCTCAACGCCTGGCTCATCAAACGAGCATGTAAACCCATTTTACTATCACCCATTTCTCCTTCCAATTCACTCTTTGGTACAAGTGCAGCTACAGAGTCAATTACCACTACATCTAATGCACCACTCAATATCAAACGATCTGCAATTTCCAATGCTTGCTCACCATAATCTGGTTGAGAAATTAATAAATTGTCGATATCAACTCCCAATTTTTGAGCATAGTTACTATCAAATGCATGCTCGGCATCTATAAATGCACACATACCACCTTTCTTTTGTGCTTCTGCTATTACATGTATAGCAAGTGTAGTTTTACCGCTAGACTCTGGACCATAAATTTCTATTACCCTTCCTTTTGGTAAACCGCCAATGCCTAAAGCCACATCTAATCCTATCGAACCTGTTGAAATAACTTCTTGCTCCACTACTCCTTTATCGCCCATCATCATTACCGAACCCTTACCATAATCTTTATCAATTTTGTCCATCGTAAGTTTAAGGGCCTTAAACTTTTCTGCTTTTTCTGCATTTTCAATTTTGCTGTTTTTGTCTGCTGCGCTCATGTGTTTGTTTTTTTTGAGTGATGTATCTTGTTTTGCGTGTAAATTTAATTGTTGAAACAAAAGTAGGAAATAATATTTATAAACAACTAATTAATTTAGTATTTTTTTGATAATTTCTTTAGTTTGTATATTTTGTTCAAATTATTTCTAATAGCGAAGATGAAAATACGAACTTCAAACTTTTTATTGATAAAGCATTTACTACCTTTACAAACTAATAAACTCCAACAATTAACCATGGCAGATACACAAGAAGTTTTACAAGAAGTTGTCATAAAATTTGCAGGCGATAGTGGTGATGGTATGCAATTGACTGGTACACAATTTACCAATAATAGTGCTATGCTCGGGTTAGATTTAGCCACTTTTCCAGATTTTCCTGCAGAAATACGTGCACCAATAGGTACGCTGCCGGGTGTGAGCGGTTATCAACTTAGGTTTAGTAGCGATAGGATTTTTACGCCGGGTGATGATTGCGATGTACTTGTTGCTATGAACGCAGCAGCACTAAAAGTAAATTTAAAAGGATTAAAAAAAGGTGGAAAGATAATTGCCAATACAGATGGATTTGATGCAAAGAATTTGCGCTTGGCTAATTATCCTGATGGGGTAAACCCGTTAGAAGATAATAGTCTTGATGGATACGAGGTAATACAGATGGATGTAACCAAAATGACCCGTGAGGCATTGAAGGATATTACTATGGGTACCAAAGAAAAAGACCGTGCAAAAAATATGTTTGTACTAGGTTTTTTATATTGGATGTACAATCGCAGTATGGAAAACACCATTACATTTCTTACAGAAAAATTTGGAAAAAAACCAGAAATATTAGAGAGTAATATAAAAGCATTACAATCTGGACACAATTTTGGTGATACTACCGAAACTTTTTCTGCACGATATTCTGTAGCGAAAGCCGTAATGGAGCCAGGTACGTATCGCTCTATGATGGGTAATCAAGCATTGTCTTATGGTTTAATTGCCGCTTCGCAAAAAAGTGGGTTGCCTATATTTTTAGGTTCGTATCCTATTACACCCGCATCAGATATTTTGCATGAGTTGAGCCGCCACAAAGCCTTTGGTGTACGTACATTTCAGGCAGAAGATGAAATAGCGGCAATAACCTCTGCCATTGGTGCAAGCTATGGTGGTTCGCTTGGGGTAACAACTACAAGTGGCCCTGGTATGGCACTAAAAGCAGAAGCCATGGGGCTTGCTGTAATGTTAGAAATACCATTACTCATTATAAATGTACAACGTGGTGGACCAAGCACTGGCTTGCCAACCAAAACAGAACAAAGCGATTTGATGCAAGCGTATTATGGTAGAAATGGCGAATGCCCAATGCCGATAGTTTCTGCAAGTACACCGAGCGATTGTTTTTCGGCAGTGTATGAAGCGGTGCGTATTTCGGTACAACACATGACACCAGTTATTTTTCTTAGCGATGGTTATATTGCCAATGGTGCAGAGCCATGGAAGTTTCCACAAAGTGCAGATTTGCCTGAAATAAAAATGGAGTTTAAAACACAACTTGGTGATCATGAGGAAAAGTTTCAACCATATTTGAGAGATGAAAAACTTGTACGCCCATGGGTAATACCAGGTACGCAAGCTATGGAACACCGTATTGGTGGATTGGAAAAACAAAATATTACTGGTAATATTAGTTACGAACCAGAGAATCATCAATTGATGGTAAAAATTAGGCAAGAAAAAGTAGATAAAATAGCTGAATATATTCCTGAACAAAAATTGGATAGTGGTGCAGGAAAAGGAAAATTATTGGTGCTAGGGTGGGGAAGTACTTATGGTTCTATAAAAAGTGCTTGTGCACAATTGCAAGCAGAAGGTTTATCTGTATCTCATGCGCATATACGTTACGTTAGACCTTTTCCTAAAAACTTGGGCGATATGATTAAAAACTTTGATAAGGTTTTGATACCGGAGTTAAACAATGGGCAATTGGTAAAAATTATAAGAGATGTTTATTTTACAGATGCCAAAGGTTATAATAAAATAATGGGCATACCATTTACTAAAACTGAATTAATTGATGAGATGAAGGAGATGCTAAAAGATTAAATTAAAAATTAAAAGGAACGGGCTTCGAAATAATCGAAGCCCGTTCTAATATCTTATGTCTCTTATTATGTACTCTATCTTCTAATTCTTTCTCTGCCTATTACGACGCTTATTTTTAAGTTAATAGTAAAAAAACCATCATTATTTTTAACAGTACCACGCTTTCCACCTGCACTTGTTCTGTTTTCAATTTGTCTATCAGATAATATTTCCGCAAGGTCTGCTTTTTGTGTAGAAAGTCCATTAGCAGGATTTCTAAACCAAGCTTTATCTGCATATTTATCGCTTAAGTCATCTAAGTAATCTGTAAATGTTTTGCGATAAACCAATTCTCCTCTTAGGTTAATAAGTGGTGACAATTCGTACTTTACCCCGGCACCCATTGGTATATTTAATTGTTGCAAAGCATAATTTTCGGTACCTGTTTCTACCAATCCTTGTCCTTCAGTATGAAGTGGTTGAAGATCTATCCATCTATTGTTAAGCCTAGTTTGGGGGTTAAAAGAAAAATAACCAATGCCAGCTAATAAATAAGGAGATGTTCTTGGTGGTGTTACATCTTTTGCAGGCCAATCCACAAAAATAAACATAGGATGTATTTCAAACATAGCATTTACATCTGTTATATAGCTACGAAAATTTAAGTTTCTATTAAAACGTTCTTTTGCAATATCAGTAACACCAGCAAGTACATTATCATTTCCAGATACTTGTCCAAAAGTACCTTCCAACCTTAATGCTACAGCATTTTTATAGGCAACACTAAAAAATACACCGCCACTAATATGAGTCTTACCCAAATTTAAATCTTTCAAAAATTTCTTACCAATGCCCTTTCGTCCACCCATATCAGTAAGGCAATTCATAGCATTTAGCGATATGCCGGCTTCATACAAAAACGGGTTGTCATAGTATTCACCATCAAAGAAATAATGTTGTGCGGAGGCATTTTTATTGCCCAGAACCATACAGGATATTAAAGCCGCAGTAAAAAAAACTTTCTTCATTTCTATAGTTATTGGTTGTATTATCAATACTTAAAACTAAAATTTCATACAAATAAACGCATTATTGCTGACTTTTCAAGTAGTTAAATTCATGTTTTTTAAAAAATTTACACACTTTCTGTAATCCGCATTTAATGCATTTTGGTGATCTTGCTACACAAATATACCTACCGTGCAAAATCAGCCAATGATGTGCCCTAAATACATACTCTTTAGGCAAATGTTTTATTAATTGCTTTTCAGCTGCATTTGGTGTTTTTGCACCTACGGTCAATCCAATTCTTGCACTTACCCTAAATACATGTGTATCCACTGCCATATTTGGTTGTTCATCTATTACAGATGTTACCACATTGGCTGTTTTACGACCCACACCTGGCAACTTAATCAATTCATTAACCGTCATCGGTACTTTGCCATTGTATTTCTCCATCAATAACTTGCTCATACCTAATAGGTGCTTTGCTTTGTTATTAGGGTAAGATATACTTTTTATTAACGCAAAAATATCCTCAATTGTTGCGTGGCTCATTGTTAAAGGGTCAGGATATTTTGCAAAAATAGCCGGGGTGGTCAAATTTACCCTTTTATCAGTGCATTGTGCAGATAAAATGACAGCTACCAATAACTGAAAAGGGTCATCATAAATAAGCTCCGTCTCCGCCTCTGGCGAATGCTCTAAAAAATAATCGATGATAAATTTATAGCGTTCAGTTATTGTCATAAAAAAAGCCCGTAGATTATAAGATACGGGCAAATAAGTTATTGAAGTTTGCTAAGATTAACCATGAACGTGCAATTCTTCTATTGCTCGTTGAGAATAATTAAAAATATTATCCACCGAACGTTCGTCTGGGGATATCAATTTTATTTTATCAAGTCGGCCTTTTGCTGTTTTTAGTTGTTCAAATCTTTCTTGCAAGTCCGTATCTTCTTCTAATAGCTGTTGTATGTGATGTGTTTTTTCAGTTGTACCTTCTTTGTACAAATACTGTAGAAGGTCGTCCTGTGTAATATTCATCATAAAATCTTTTGAGTCGTTAATAATATCATCTGTTATATTAAACGCAACTTTTATTTCATTATTGTGCAATTATTAGAAAAATTTCTACAAAGTGTCATTTTTAAGGAGTTTTAACAATAAACAGCTCCTCGTTGTCTTTTTTCATATAAAACTTCTCTCTTGCATACTTTTCTATAGAACCAGCATCGGTTTTTAATAAACTTAATTCTTTCCTTGTTTCTAATATCTCCGTCTTTAAATGCTTTTCACTAAATTTTAACTCTTGCAACTTACTTGTTCTTGATAAAATAAGCCCCATGTCCTTTGGATCAAAAAAAGCCATCCAAACAACAAACGCCAATATTACAATAACATACTTGTTTTTTAAGTAGTTTAAAATAGGTTTTAATGTATGAATGTTCATAATCAAATATAAGGAAAAATGCCACGAACACACAAATATTTATTCTTGCATTCGTGGCAATAAAAAATAATTACTTACCAAATTTCACTGTCTTAGAAGGATAAATGCCGCTATCAGCCAACATTTCTTCAATACGTATAAGCTGGTTGTACTTAGCCATACGATCGCTACGGCTTGCAGAACCTGTTTTTATCTGGCCACAGTTTAATGCTACTGCTAAATCTGCAATGGTACTATCTTCTGTTTCACCACTTCTATGACTCATTATAGTATTGTATCCTGCATTTTGTGCCATAGATACTGCGTTAATGGTTTCTGTAAGTGTACCTATTTGGTTCACTTTTACGAGCAATGCATTCCCAATCTCTTCTTTAATACCTCTTTCTAATCTATCTACATTTGTTACAAATAAATCATCGCCTACTATTTGGCATTTTTTGCCCAATGAGTCCGTCATCATTTTCCAACCTTTCCAATCATCTTCTGCCATTCCATCTTCTATAGATATAATAGGATATTGCTTTACCCAACTTTCCCAATATTTTACCAACTGCTCACTCGTCATTTTCTTACCATCACTTTTATGGAAAATATATTTTTTCTCTTTTGCATTCCACAACTCACTGTTGGCTGCATCCATGGCTATTCCTATTTGGCTGCCTGTTTTGTATCCTGCTGCTTGTATGGCCGTAAGTACCGTTTCTATTGCTTCTTCGTTGCTTTGTATGTTTGGCGCAAAACCACCTTCGTCACCTACGTTTGTACTAAAGCCTTTTTTCTTTAATACCGTTTTTAGTGCATGAAAAATTTCTACACCCCATTGTAAGCCTTCGCTAAATGTTTTTGCGCCTACAGGTACTACCATAAATTCTTGAAAATCTATTTTATTATCTGCATGTGCACCACCATTTAAAATATTCATCATTGGTATTGGTAAAATCTTTGCATTTGTACCGCCAATGTATCTGTATAAAGGAAGGTTGGCTTCTAGCGCAGCTGCTTTTGCTACGGCCAAACTTACCGCTAGCATTGCATTTGCGCCGAGTTTGCTTTTATTTTTTGTACCATCTAATGCAATCATCATAGCATCTATACCTGTTTGGTCTGCCACATCCCAACCTAGTAAATGTTCTGCTAAGGTTGTGTTTACATTATTTACTGCTTTTAATACAGATTTACCACCATAGTAATTTTTTTTATTATCACGCAACTCCGCAGCCTCGTGTATACCTGTGCTTGCACCACTTGGTACAGCAGCACGGCCTAGTCTTTCGTTTTCTGTAAGTACATCCACTTCTATTGTTGGATTTCCTCTACTGTCTAAAATTTGTCTTGCATGGATGGATGCGATGTAGCTCATGTTTCTTAATTGTTTAATTAGCCCCCTAAATCCCCCACAGGGGGACTTTTGAACCCTGTGATTATTAAAAGTAGTTTCTTTTTTCAAAATATGGATTGCAAACTGCCAATTACTCTTTGCAAACTGAATGCTTCAAATTTACAAAAAAATATTTTCTTTTGTATGTTGAAATTGTTACTTATTGATTTCGGAAGAGATTTGGTACACTTCTTTTTGGATATTTACGAATAAAAATATGGATAAAATCACAAGCCAATTTAAAAAATACGGGTATAATACGGGTACAATACGGATATTTTGAAGTTTAAAACAAGTGCATGTTTTAAGCAGAAGTCAAACTCCTAAACACATCTTCCAAACTATTACTTTCGTTTTGTAATGAAACAATGTTTAAATTGTTATCAATACTTAGTTGCAATAATTGTTTACGTAAATTTTCTGCATCGGTAGTCTGTATGCGAAAAGAATTTCCACTTGCTGTGATATTTCCGGCTGCGGATAAATTTTCTAATAAAGATTTATTTACATCTTCTTGAAATGATACCGAAACAAATTGTTGCTGACCGTTATTTTTCTGCAGATTTTTCAAACTATCATCTGCAACAATATTTCCTTTGTTGATAATGATTACCCTATCGCATATAGCTTCTACTTCTTGCAAAATATGAGAGGAGAATAAAACCGTTTTATCTTTTGATAACGCCTTTATTACATTTCTTATTTCTATGATTTGATTTGGGTCAAGTCCACTAGTTGGTTCATCTAAAATTAGAACTTCGGGCTCATGTATGAGTGCGGCTGCTAGGCCTACACGCTGCTTATAACCTTTGCTGAGTTGCCCAATTTTTTTATTGGCTTCTAGGGAAAGGCCAACTGTTTTTATAATGTCTTCTGTTCTTTCTGTAGCATTTTTTATTTGATGCACGCCTGCTACAAAATGTAAATACTCTCTTACATACATTTCAAAATACAATGGGTTGGCTTCGGGCAGGTAACCTATCTTTTTCTTGCTCTCAATATTTTCTTTGCTCACATTAATACCTGATACATTGATGCTGCCTGCATCTGCATCTAAGTAGCCTGTTATCATTTTCATGGTAGTGCTTTTGCCTGCACCATTTGGCCCAAGAAAACCCACAATTTCTCCTTTGGCTACATTAAATGAAATATTGTTTACGGCTTTTTGTGTGCCGTAGGTTTTGGTGAGGTTAGTTATATTAATAGACATGAGATGTTTGATTTTTAGACCTGTCTGCCGATAGGCAGGCACAAGATTTATTTGCTCCAATTGGCAATATCTAGTCCTTTAATTCTTTTAAAATGATTGGTATTATTAGTTATCAATTGAAACCCACTAGCCATGGCTATTCCTGCAATTAATGTGTCGGTATGGCCAATTTCTGTTCCTTTTTTTCTTAACTCTGCTTGTATCTTAGCGGAAATTTTTACCGTACGAATCGTGAGTGGGGCTACTTTATTTAGAGAAACGAATTCTTCAAAACGTTCCATTTGCTTCTTTGCATCTTTATACAAAAGCCCATTTAATATTTCATAGTAAGTAATGATGGAAATACTGATAAAATTAAACTCATTCAAATATTCATCTAGCTTTATAATAACTTTTTCATTACCTCTAAGAAATTCAGAAAGTATGTCTGTATCAATTATTGACTGTTTCATATTTCAATGTTACGGTCAAAAAGTTTGGTTCTAGTTTTTTTTGTATTGGCGACATATTCTTTATAATCTTTGGCACTCATATCACTAAAAGCACCACCGAAAGACAAAATCTTTTTGTGATTGGTTTCTGTTTTTTTAATTGTAGGAGTTAATGACTGTACAAGTTGATACACTTCCTCTAATCTGTTTACAGGAACATCTTTTATTTCTTTTAGTATGTTGTTTAAAGTGAGCATTTATATAAAATTAATTTAAAATTATGATATTTTATCCATTTTCTAATTCATCTAATAAATAGGAAAGTTCAGCAGTTGTTATTATATCTTTAAATCGTTTTGATTTTAAACCGTTATACAACTCCATATCTCCTGTCCAAAGTTTTGCATCTAACTGTTTTGCAAGTGCAACAAATGGAGTATCATTAATATTAATATTTTTTAAAAGTATCTCTGTAGATTTAACAAGTGACGGAGGCAACAAAGCCTCATTGATAAAAGTTATATTTTTTGTAATAATGCCTTCTAGCTCATTGAGAGAATCTTCGTTCAGTTTTGTAAGTTTTAGCAACTTTACTTTATGCTTCCTAATTTCCTTTATTAAATAATTACGAGAATAAAATTGAAAATGTGTTTTGGCATTAATAAGAATTTTACCAATTTTACTGGAAGATTTCAGGATTCCACTAAATACAATATTTGTATCTACAACAATTCTCACTTGCTAATTTTATGGCTGTTTTTTTCCACCAATTAGCATTTATGTCACTCGCTATTTTATCAACAACTTTTTGAGGAACACTAAATGATGAAGTTAACTCCTTATATCTAGCATAATTTAGAAAATCTTGTAGGTCATCAGTATCTACAGAAGCTGGCAACCTTATAATTACTTCTTTTTTTGTTCTTTCTACTAACATGATTTTAATAAATTTTATTTCTAGTAATTTTAAACTTGTATTTAAAAAACCATTTTGCCGATATCAACAAAATGGTCTAATTTTTTATTCTTTACTTCCACCTTCATCCTTTCTCGGTTGCTGTGGGCCACGGTTTTGTTGTGGTGGTCTTGGGCCTTGCGGTCGGTTGCGGTTATTGTTGTTTCTATTTTGTGGTGGTCTGCCTTCTTGGTTTTGTTGTGGCGGGCGTGGGCCTTGCTGCTGCGGTCCTTTGTTTTGTGGCGGACGTTGCTGTTGTGCAGGTCTTTGCTCATTTGGGTTTCCGCCTTGTGCGCCGCCTTGCTGTGGTCTGCGCTGTTGTTGGTTTTGCTGCTGAGGCCTTTGCTGATTTTGTTGTTGGCTACGCTCTTTATCTCTACGCTTACGAGTGGTTTTTTCCAAACTCTTCAAACTTATTTGCCCTACAATATCTGCATATTCTGGTTCTATTTCTTTTGGCTTACTGGTGGCTAATTCTGCTACTTCTAGCTCTTCTGGTTTTATGCCATCACGGTTTTGTGCTTTTATCTTTTTTACCGTTTCAAGCGATAAAGGATAATGATTGCCACCACCTGCCATGGAGTACCACATCAGATTTTTAAAAATATCTTTCTTTACCAAAAATGCCCTGCCTTTTGCTGTTTCTAATGTATCGGCATCTGTTGGGAAAAATTGTAACGCATCCATATATGTATCCAACTCAAAATTTAAACAACATTTTAAACGCCCACATTGGCCGCTTAATTTTGTTTGGTTGATACTTAAATTTTGATAACGAGCCGCATTTGTGTTTACACTTTTAAAATCAGTAAGCCATGTAGCACAACACAACTCACGGCCGCAAGAGCCTATGCCGCCTACTTTTCCGGCTTCTTGACGTGCACCTATTTGGCGCATTTCTACTTTTACTTTAAACTCTCCTGCGTATAATTTTATGAGTTCACGAAAATCTACCCTGTCGTCTGCTATGTAAAAGAACG
>JANOZW010000516.1:0-17818 GCA_031429575.1 Ferruginibacter sp. | reverse complement strand
CCGCTACAATCTTTTTTTTCGTTCCTCAAAAAAAAGGATTTCCGCTTCTATACGGGCTACGCTCAACAGTAAAACATTTTTCAACTTTTATTATGCAATAGATTGATGCGGAGATTGTGTAATAGAAAATGTATTTTTTTCTATTTTTAAAAACTATTTTAGTCTTTCACTTTCACAACAAACCCCAATGGGCAATGTCATTAAGTTAAGGATCTATATTATCCAGCTAATATCACCCCTTCGGGGTTAGGGCTTTAATTTTATAACATTAACTATAGTAATACCATCCCTTCGGGATTTAAAAGCCTGAAAGGCTGACATTAATATAGCTTACAAATAAATAAATGTAGTAAAACCCCGAAGGGGTGATATTAGGTAGTGTGGAGTTAGGCTTCTGTCTCATCGGGGTTTTCAACAGCAAAAACCTTAACATTTAAAAACTACAATTGGTGAAACCCAGATGTAGAAAAGAACCATAACTATTTTCAACCAAACTTTGAGTATAAAAAATATGACTAGTTGTTTATTTTTTGTATCCGCTTTTTACTTTCTTGGGCAGTAATCATTTTTGCAGAGCCATTTTTATAGCTTTCGTTACGACTGTCTAATTCTGCTTTAAATTCATCAGAATAATCTACAGCACTTTGTTGAATACTTTCTTTCATCATTGTATAAATAGCTTTCACTTTTTTGTCCTCTGCTACTTCTAAGTAATTGTGTAGTTCTTGTCGTATGGCTGCGGTATTCATTTTTTGTATTTTTACAAATTTACATTTTTTCTTTAAAGTAGTACTCATAATGAACAGCAAAGAACCATAAATATTTTAAACTAAAACCTAGAATAAAAATAAAGTACACTGGCGCAGATATGCAGCGTGGCTTTGAAGCCGAGCGTATCTGTGCCTATTACAATTTTGTAAAATGTTTTTATAGAGTTGTATATTTCGTTTGTATTGTTACATGGCTTCCTACCCCGCATTCGCCTAGGCTTGGTTTTTAACCAGCCGATGCAGTATAGTAAAACTAACCTATTTTGTAGAATAAAGTAAACAGATATTAATGGTTATATTTTTATAATTTGGTCGGCTTGTCGCCAATCCTCAGCGACTCACGAGTGTAAGTATGGGTGCGCATGAGGGTTGGAGATACAAACACGAAGGCGAAGGATTTGTATTATCCCACTAATATCACCCCTTCGGGGTTAGGGCTTTAATTTTGTAACATTAACTATAGTAATACCATCCCTTCGGGATTTAAAAGCCTGAAAGGCTGACATTAATATAGCTCACAAATAAATAAATGTAGTAAAACCCCGAAGGGGTGATATTAGGTAGTGTGGAGTTAGGCTTAACGTAAACCATAAATATTTTTAACCAAAACCTACAATAAAAATAAAGTACACTGGCGCAGATATGCAGCATGGCTTTGGAGCCGAGCGTATCTGTGCCTATTACAATTTTGCAAGCTGCTTATGCTATAGCTGCACAGATACCCCACCGCACTTTTGCTCTGCTGCATATCTGCGCAAGGGAAGTCTGCGCTAGAGGGGTTCGTCAAGTCATCTATTTGGTCTCTTTGTTTCTTTTTTTGAATATTCTGTCATACATTTTTGGTGCTTCAAAATATACAACGAGAACATGTATTAGTGTTAATAAACCGCTTGCTATAGCGACTACAATTAGCCAAACTTTATTTACATCAGAGTAGGTTACAGTTTTAGTAAGCAAAAAAGTAATAATTAAAATTATAAAAAACAAAACTATCCAAAATTGTCTCTTGGTTGCTTTAAATTCAAGCTCCCTTGAAAGAAGATCTTCTTTCAAAATATTAATCTGATTAATCGCCTCTTGAAATTTCGTTGCATTCTCTGTGTCTTTAGCTTTTTGATTGTTTTCAATAGTCACATGTGCAATACTCGGAAACTCTGGAAATAATTCCGGTAAATTCATTGCCTCAATACTTCGTGAGTAACTATGAACATTGAGGCTCATTGTGTACGAAGCTGAACGAAGTTCGTAAAATAAGTTATGTAATACACTTATATCATGTGAAACGTCTAATAAAACGTACCAATAGGCGGTCTTCTTAGCGTTTTCAATTCGGTTGTAACAACTTATGACGTTGTAACTCTTTGATATTTTTTTTATTAAAGAGGAGTATTGTGATATTGCACCTAATCTATTTTCATGCTGAATGTCAAAGTAAACGACTAGTTGGTCGACATTAAAAAATCTAACTATTATTAGTTTCTCACTAGTATCAGAAAAGATTGTACCCTGCAATTCTTTGCTTCTAGTAGAAGATGGATATAAATCTTCTATAAGTCTTTTGCCTATTCTTAATTGCTTGTCAATGATTTCAACAGGTTGTTAATGAGTTTCATAATAATCCACCAATTTGATATTGTCTATGTAATTTGTTTTTTTAGAAGATTTTTGAAAATCTTGAGAATTATTGTAAAGCTGCTTGCAAGGTTGAAATTTTTCCAAGCTAATGTCTTTATCAACAAAAGCCTTTTCAAGAACACTTTGCATGGAGTTACTATCATCATGTTTAAATTTGTTCTGAAATTTTTTTATATCAACGATTAAACTTACAGAAAAATTTTGCTCGTCATTATTTATTAGACTTTCTTGAATGTGGATATTAATGTCATTCTCTGCAAGAATACTAGTTATTAAATTTATCATACCCGGCTTGTCCTCCATGACTAATTCCATTTCGTAAATGGTTAACCAGTCGCAGGGTGGAAAAGGAGATATAATAATCTCTTTTACTTCTGTTTCTAATCCCGCTGCATTTTTTACTTTTAAAATTTTAGGAAAAAGGTAAACTTCTGCTCCAGAAATAAGTCCAGTTGCTACTCTATGATAATAGGGCAATTTAATTGTGATGGAATTATTTTCAATTTTAAAGTTTTGTATTCCTCCGACAAATTTCATATTGTTTGTTTATTTATGAAGTTTTGAGTATTGCTGATGCACAAAACGCACTCCCATGCGGTGTTTTGTTAGTCCAAGTAACTTGCTTTAAAAATCTCTACAAGAACTTTCATCGCATTCTTTGATGCTGCAAGTCTCCATTCATTTTTCTTTTCTACATCTGCTTTATCTGATATGCCTCTAATAACTAATATTCCTTTTGCTCTTCGAGAGTAGTCTAATTCGTCCTCATAAAATTGTTGTGCAACACCACCAGCCTCTGTTTCTACTGCAAGTGTTTTGTCATTAACAGACAAAAGCCATGCTCGCTCTTCCGCTTCTTTAAATTTTATGACTGCTTCTCCAGTTCCGATAGGACCAAAAAAACTTTTGAACTTTAAATTTGGGCTATTTTCAGACGCATCAAATGAGGGTTCTTCAGATTTGTTTTCATGGTGGTATCTTCTTACAAACTCTTTAGTCCAAGCATTTATTTTATAGGCATCAAGCCTATGCTGGTTTCCATTTTCAGTTACGGCTCTTTTATCATAATAATAAGTTGTATCACAAATGGCAACATCACAGATATTTAAGTCCTTGTGAATTGAGCCTCCAATTCCTAATAACACTATTATATTGGGGTTGAATTCTTCTGATAAAGCATTGTAAGCAGAAATTACTGACCTGTTTCCTTGTTCAATAGCTTGAGTTGCCACAACATTAACTTCGTTCCCTTTTATGTCTTTAATTTTGCCAAAATAATATCTTCTTCCCGATTGCGTCCCTCTTTTTTCAGAAAAACTATTATTATCTTTAAAATAGTCTGTAACTGCAGCCAATTCTTCTGCTACAATTGTAATAATTCCTATGTCCATAAGATTTTTTATTGGTTCTAATTTTGATTTTATAAAATGATTCGATTTGAAAGTGATATTGTAAGGTTTAGTAATTACCATTGTTTTTTTACCCATAGGGTTATGCTCAATAAATCCAGTAAACTCATTTTTTATTTCTTCTTCGATTGCTGGTTTATTTGTCTCTGAATTAGTAAAATAGACTAGCTCATGGCCAGGCAGTGTCTTGAATTTACTTTTTAAAAGTTCTTTAGCAACATCCCAAAATAAGGGAGCATAGTATTGATTTGATGAAATCTTTTTAATAATGCGGAAAGTGTCAAGATGAAAGAAAAACGTAAATTTGAGAGTTGAATAATTGTCTAATACTTCAGTGAGTTTAGCACAAAGTTTTAGCAACCATCGTCTTGAATGTTTACCTTGAGAGCAAATCCAAATACCAGTTTTGATTGCTGAATATTGATTTGGTATTTCAAACAAATAAGTATAATCAGATTTTTTAGCCTCAATTTTTATTTGATTGATAACTTTATTAAAGGTATCAGTAAGCTGCCTTTTTGAAATATTAAAATTCTTAAAATCAATGACAACAACATGGTCATAGTAAGCAGTCTTTTCAAACTTTCCAAAATTACTAGCTAGAGCATCAACCTCGGATAAAAGTTGTCTACCTGCCTGAAAGTTTTCATTTATTTTCTCGATTGCATATTTGTAGAGTTCTTCTTTCTTTAAATTATTACTTCTGTATTTCTCAATCGCAGTATCATAAACTCTTTTAAGAGTAGAGTATAAATTAGGCAAATATTGTTTTAATTTACTTAAAATTTCTTGAGATTCAATATTAGCTTTAGTCTCTCTAAATTGGGATAAACTTTTAGTAAGGGAGAGTTCTATCAAATTAATATTAAAGTGTGTCGAAAAAAGTAATTCCGCTAAATTATTAAGTAACTCAATTATTTTCGGGTTGCTATTGCTGCTACTAGTTTCCTTTCCTGTCGATGGCCAAAAGCTTTTCCAAACTTCACTATATAGTTCAGTGGTAAAGGATTTTGATGCCTTTTCTATAGCCGCCCATGGAGTTCCAATCCTAAAGTTCTCAAACTTCCAGGTTCCACTATTTATTGCTATGAAAGCATTTTGCTTCCGAATTTTAGAAAATTCGGAAATACTATTAAGTGAAAACTCTTTAAAAAATATTTGCTTCTGATAAATGTAAAATCCTTGAAAAATATAAATCTCAGCAGCTAAAGCACCAACTGTATCAATTGAATAAGGACAGGTAGATAATAAAATTAATTCATCAAGATTAATTTTTGGTTTTTTGTGCATTAGTAAATTCCCCATTACTAGCCCCAACTGGTTAGCTTGACCAAGTCCTTTGATATCTACACCAGATTTTGGGCTTTCAGATAATTTATAGAAGTCTTTAGATTCATCTCTGTGCAAGTAACCTGCTTCTTCTAAAACATTTGTTAAAGAGTTGTTGAAATTTACTTTATAAATGCTTTTGTCAAAGGAGCCAACAATTGCTCCATGCAAATAATATCTTATTCCTATTGTATTGAAATCACTAATTGGATTTGAAGAAACTGAAAGAAAATCTTTTTCTATTCCAATTCTTATAAATAAAACAAGTAATTTTTCAACAATAGTATGAGGCAAACTGGAATCACCATATTCTTTTGAAAACTTTTCCAACATTGAAACACATAACCGAATTTCATTTTCAGAAAATTCGACATCCTCCCCATGTCGAAATGCTCGGTAAATAAGATTGTCTTTAATATAAGTTATTGGAACGACTGCACCTTTGTCGATATAAAGGTCAAGAAAATAGGATACCAATTTGTGTGGATTGATTTGACTCGATAGTCCTGATAAAAAGCCCTTTAAATCACCTATTGAAAAGCCCTGATTTAATCTATTAACTGTACTTTTATATTCTTCATTTTCAAATACTTTGGAGCCATAATCTTTTACAAGTTGTCTAGCCTTTAGCTCTTTGTCTCGGTATAAATCAAGAAATGGTTTTGATAATTTGTGTAGAACAACTGATTCATCAAAATTACTTTCATCAGATTGGTCAACCACCATTTCTTCTTGATAAAAGAATTGAATATTCAAATCTTCAAAGTTTATCTTTTGAGTTGCCGAAACGTTTTTTATAATATCAGATATAGGAGGGGGAAAAAGAAAATTAATGTTTTTAAAATCTTGTTCAAATGTAATGTTGCTGTCTATTCTTTCTATTATATTTTCATACCAGCGTTGGCTTAATCTACTACCAAGATAATATTGAACGAACCGAAGTTTTGCCTTTAAAGAATCTTCTTTAGAATTATGCTGAAACCAAGTATTTATATTCCGGTCATTACAATACTCGCAAATTCTAAAAAACATTTTATTTAATTCTTCTTCTGTTATTGGAGGGAGTATTACTATCGGTAGAACTTGGCACCAATATATTTCTTTAATATTCAAGGCATACAACCTAAGCTTGAAAATAGAATCATTGTGAATCGATAATCCTACTTCATCAAAAAATGATAAAAGTGTTGGCTCATTTGGAACAATTGTTAAATTTAAAATATTATGTTTTGCTTGATGTGAAGAGGTAGATTCGTAAACTAACCATTCAGCGGAAGTACTTATGTCTTGGAAATCTTTCTCATTAATTCTTATGTTTTTGAATAACGGATAATCAATAGTGTATGGTCTTGGAACAACAGAAATTGCATTTACAATATTTGCACATATCAGTGCTGTTTGTTCTGAATTAAGTTTAAAATATGATGGCATTGGATTCACTAATTCCTTTGTCCACCAATTTTCATCTACACTCAAAACATAAACATCAACTTTTTTAATACCAAACGTACTTAATTTTCGTTGTGCTTCATTAATTGTAGTTCCACTAATTAACGCATCATCTATAATAGCAATTTTTTTTGATTTTAGCCAATCTAAATTCATGTCTAAAATCCTACTAGATGTCACAATGCAATGAAAATTTGTTAATTCTAATTCATCAAGACAGTCAGCTAAACAGGCAGCTTTTCTTGCAAGAAAAATTAGCACATCATATTTATGTGATATTTCAGTTAATCGTTTAGAAAACTCGACAATGTGAGTCCTGAAACTAGAATCAAATTGGTCGAGAAAAAAATCACGTCTTAAACTCATATGTTAGTTAGTTCGTTTAATAGGGTGTTGTAAAATATCGCAGAACTTTTGTGTTCTTTAAAGTTTGTTAAATTTCTATAAGATAGATAATTTTTTGAATACACTTTCAGCCTAACTCAGAGCCCCACGAAACGTTCGCTAAATTCACTTTCTAAATATTTAGCAATTCAATAAATACCATAATGTTGATTCCTCTATTACACACGACAACAATAAAATCGAATCTTAAAAAACACACACCTCACCATCATGCACACCTCAGCACACAAACAAATCACCAATATCTAAGAGTGGGGAACCTCAAACATTCAGTTGGTAAAAATTCATGCAGTAGTTTTTATTTGCATAAATCTGTTTCAAATGTATAGCATAATAATCTAATGCACAAAAATTTAAGTCGTTAATTTTTTTGGTTTAGCATCTTCACTATAAATATGTAGTTGTTTTGTAGGTTAAACACTACAAAAAATATTTCTCTTAATATTTATCATTTTACTAACTCTACTTTATTTTTGTTCATTTACATAAAGCGTTTTCATACATGCACATTTTCATGCGTACTCAATGGTACATAAACACAGCATAATCTTCCTTATAACAATTTTCAATAAGCCTCACATGCCTTGTTAGTTAGCTTAGTGTTGGGTGTTACAGCAACACATTACTTACATATATTAAAAATATGTACATTTATACTCAAAAATTATATTATGGCAGATGATGGTAGTGCACAATCAGCTTCAGTTTGGCCAATAGCCAAATTTTATTTTTCTGTAAAAATTGGCAACCTTGTATCCTCTTTTCAAGAAGTATCTGGTTTAGATGTAGAGGCACAGATAATCGAATATCGACATGGCGATAGCCCAATATTCTCAAATCAAAAAATGCCTGGCCTTGTAAAATTCTCAAATATTACCCTTAAAAAAGGAATTTTTAAAGATGGAAAAGCTTTTCAAGATTTATTAAACAAATCAACAATGAATACTGTCGTTCGGCAAACAGTTGTTATTTCGCTATTAGATGAAGACAACAAAGTAACCATGAAATGGACATTGCAAAATGCGTTCTTTACTAAAATAACAGGCACCAATGTAAAGTTGGATACCAATGAAGGTTTCGTAGAAACCATGGAATTGGCACACGAAGGGTTGACAATAGGGTAGTAAAACTATTTTAAAAATATTTTTTACTTATGTAGTACCTACGCTATGTACAAATGTTTATGGATAGTGCTTACATGGCAGGTGAGATTACACAATACTTTCTTAATTATCCTCCGAGTAACTATATTTATTGGATAAAAATAATTTCTACCACATAAAAAAACCTTCTGCAAAAATTACAGAAGGTTTTTTTTAATATTTTTTTAGGTTGAATTAAGGCTTAATCATTTTTTTGAAAATCATAAAATAACCACCAACTTGTTTTTTCTTTTTGTTTACTTGTACTGGCTTTATCATGTGATATTCAGAAAAACGAGGTATGTAATCGTAGTTAATAATATTTCCATCAACATCTCCCCACATTTTCTTTTGATAAACCACTTGCTTCTCGTTCCAATCAAACATTCTTACTTCGTATAATCTTGATGTAATATCTCCGATAAAAATGATGCGGTACCAAGTTCCTTCTTTAAGAGGAACGATAACTGGAATTTCATATTCACTTTCCATAGCCATACCTGCTTCTTTAACCGCAACAAATCCTTCTTTTTCAAAAGCTACCTTTAAGCTATCTACTTGAGACATGATTGATGGATTATCAAAAGCAACTTTAGTAGCCATTGGCTGAGCGAAGCTGCTGTTGCAAAATCCTACTGCTAGGATAAACAGGATGATTGATAATAATTTTTTCATAGTCAACGATTTTTCTTTCAAAAACAGGATATTAGGATAGTTGAACATTTAAGAAAGGGATTTCATTTCTTTCTTGGCGTAAAGATATAACCTCTCTTTTCTCTTTTATGTAGCTTACTCTATTTGTTGTAGATAGAATTTATACTACAAGTCATAGAAATGTAAACAGATATAATGCCAAGATATGTTATAGAAAACAAAATAGCAATGATTATCAATAATTTAAAAGATATTAACCATGTAGAATGATAAAAAATAATCTTACAAAATATTTCCCAAACTAGCTGGTACATTTAAAATGTCGCAAGAGGTGACACCTCTCGTAATAGCCTTTTAACTAGAAATTACTTTTAAAGAGGTGTCACCTCTAATGTAAAGTAGTTACAAATTTAAATACACCCATTTAGCTTTCTTTTTTAAAAATGGAAGCATTTGCTTGTTGGGTACAAGTAATGGTGAGATCATTTATACATACATGGCTAGGTAGTGTAGCACAATAAAAGATGGTATCTGCAATATCTTCTGCGGTAAGTGGTTTAAAACCTTTATAGGCTGCATCAGCTTTTGTTTTATCTCCTTTAAAACGTACGATAGAAAATTCAGTTTCTACAGCTCCAGGGTTTATAGAGGTTACCCTTATTGCAAATTTCAATAAATCTATTCGCATAGCTTTTGAAATAGCATCCACAGCAAACTTACTGGCACAATATCCATTACCATTTTCATACACTTCCTTGCCTGCAATAGAACCCAAGTTTATAATATGCCCTTTCGATTTTTTTAAGGGTGGCATTAATGCTCGGCTTACATACAATAACCCATTTACATTGGTACTCATCATCGTTTCCCAATCTGTAATGTCTGCTTCATCAAAAGCATCTCTGCCCAAAGCTAGCCCTGCATTGTTTATCAGTATATCAATGTTCTTCTTATCATCTGGTAAATTATTTATGGCAGCAAAAACAGCATCTTTATTTTGCACATCAAAGCAAAGCGTAGTAACCTCTATTTTATATTTTTCTTCGATATCTTTTTTTACTTGTTGAAGTAATTCGTTCCGCCTTCCTGTGAGGATGATATTGAAATTATTTTCTGCAAATTTTTCGGCGCATGCCCTACCAATACCTGATGTAGCACCTGTAATAAAAACCGTTTTGTTCATAATAAAAGTAAAGTAGGGTTTGGCTAGAAGCTAGAAGGGTTATTAAATCGACAGCTACTATTATATTAAAAAATTCAAATATAGTTATCTAAAATCTAATGTCTATACTTCTAACGTCTAAAATCTATCTAATCAAAATCACCGTTCCCTTTCTAAATATTTTTTTATTCTTATAATCGGTAGCATTGGCTTGCCATACATAAGTACCAGGGTTTTGTGCTACGCCTTTGTATTTTCCATCCCAGCCGGCATTTATTTTGTTTGTACTGTAAAGTAGTTGCCCCCATCTGCTATATACACTAAACAATTCCAACGATTTTATACCAAGTGCTATTGGTCTAAATAAATCATTTTTACCATCTGGGCTAGGTGTAAATGCAGATGGTACATAAATATCTGGTGGTAGAAAAAATACTTTTACATTAATGGTATCCGAGCCTTCGCAACCAATGCTGTTGGTAACAATTACTTTGTAGGTAATGTTGTTTAATGGGTTTGCAATGGGGTTATTAATATTAATATCGCTTAGCCAAGTGTTTGGTGTTGTCCAAAAATAATCCACAGGAGTTGTTGTATTACTGGTAGCATTTAAAAACAATGGTTGGTCTAATACAATAGAAGTATCTGACGGGCCCGCATTTGCTATTATCCTTATAACCTCTACTATTATTGGTTTTGATACTGGTTTTGGGCATCCCAATGTATCTCTTACTGTAACGGTATATGTAGTCGTTTTAAGCGGATTGATTACTTGTGGATTGGCAATATTTGCATTGCTCAAATAAGTGGTGGGCGACCAAGTGTAAAAAGCACCACCACTTGCATTTAATTGCGCATCTTTTCCAAAACAAATGGGTGCATTCGTGCTTACAACGGGTACAGGATATGGTACTGTTTTTACAATAATATCTTTTTCTTTAAAACATTTATTAGAGATAGATGCTTTTACGAAGTACGTTGTAGATACATCAGTAGGTTGTATTACAGGATTCTTTGTAGTGGGTGTTGTTATGGTACTAGCGGGCAAAGAAGTCCAAGCAAAATACAATGCATCCGTATTTAGATTGAGAGTTGCCTGATCTGTTCTACAGATGGTTGTATCATTTAATTCTAAAAGTGTTACTTCATTTACAACATTTACTTTTACGGAGGCACTATTTTTACAACCAAATTGATCGGTATAATTGGCGGTATAAATCTGTGTAATATCTGGGCTAACCAAAGGGTTAAAACTTGTCGGATTAATTAATGAAATAGTAGGGCTCCAAACAATACTGCCAGTATTTACGTTGCTGTTTAATTGTAAAGTATCTACAGTACAAATAAGCGTATCATGGCTTACAAAAAATACAGGTTTATCTACAATTTTTATAATTGGATTAAGTGTATCTCTACAGCCTTTTGCTGTTTCTACAATAAAGGTACCTATGTATGTACCCGAGTCCGTATAGGTGTATGTTGGATTTTGTGACCGACTTGTATCGTTCGTTAAAGTAGGAACGCCAAAATCCCAATACCAATAATTTACAGGAGGAAAACTTGTAGTTGTTAGATCTGTAAATTGTACAGGCGTGTTTTTACACTGTGGTGGTATGGGCGCAAATGCAGGATTGAAGCCTGGCCACACTCTTACCAATGCTGTGGCTGTATCGGCACACGGGGTATTTCTGTTTACGATTAGTGTTAAGGTATAATTGCCAGGGGCAGAATATGTATGTGGAGGAAATTCTTCTGTTGATGTATTATTGACACCCGAAGCAGGATCTCCAAAGTTCCAATCGAATGTTAGATTTAATAATGAACTATTTTCATTTTTAAAAACAAAATCTCTATCATCACAGTTTGTATAAGTTAGTTTTAATTCAGAACTAGCAAAATCACAAGGGGCAACGGTTACAATAAAATCTTTTCTGTGGGAGGCAACGAAAACGCCGTTTCTGTATGATTTTACATTTACTGCAATTATATATTTACCAGCAGAAGGCGCTATGCCTGAAATGATACCTGTAGTTGGATTTATTGTTACGTTAGTGCCAAAAGGATTAAATCCTGAATATGGGCTTGTGTAAGAAATAAAACCGAAAGGAGGTGCGCCAGGTGTGTTATATCCAGAGTTTTGTGCATTGCCCCCATTATAGGCATTGTAAAATTCGTACATTAAATTGTCGCCCGCATCAGGGTCTGTTGCGCTAAAATCTAGTTTAAATGGCTTATCATAACATATTATTGAAATTCCAGTTTCAAATTTTGCGCTGTTATCTATTATTCCATTTCCAGGTATTTCTCCTGTGTATGTAGCACCTGCACTGCTTCCTCCATTAGTTATGCCATCTACTCTACAGCAAGTTTGATAACTAACGGTATAACCACTTGTATTATTCGGGAGCGTTACTTCAAAATTATAATAACCTGCTTCGTAGTTAAACATAGGTTGGGTATTAAGGCAGGGCGGTTTTAAAATAACAGGAAGGTTTGGTATAAAAGATGATCTATCTATGGTTCTGTATCCTCCAAATAAGATATTATTATCATTATTATATACTCCAATCGTTAATGATGTAGGAAGTTCTGCACAATTATTTCCTGCATTACAATTTAAACCATCTCTAAATAGTCTTAATGTTACAGAATATACTTTTGAATTCCCTTCTGTCCTAACATAATCGTAAACAACTTCGCCGCCTATTACATGCCTAGCAAAAACAGGAATAAAAGCTGTAATAAATAATAGTATGAGTAAAATTTTCTTCATTGGTAGTAATAGGACACTAAATTAAGCAATAATGCTGTAAGGAAATATTGTTGAGTTATTGATATTGCAAAAATCCTGCTAAAGTTTTGTTTACGTGTTACGTTTTTTCCATCATATACATTTTGATAGCAATAAAATATACTTGTATATACGTAATTTAAGGTAAATGTGTTTGCTGTAAAATATTTTCAAAGAATAATGCTTCGTTTTGAGTTTATGGATTCTTAAGTACTTGTTAGCTCTTTGAAAACTCGTTTAGCTCATATTTTCTGGAATGACTAAAACTTCTCCAAGCCAGCAAAGCTACAATAGGCAACAACCCATTGTTCATTAACTGCGGTAGAAAAAACCAACTACATAAAACCAACAATAAATAAATACAAACAAATAATGATATTTTTTTCGATTGCGATGTTTTTCTATTTATGATGAAAGCGTACATAATAAATAATGATGATGCCCATAGTAAATTATAATTATTTTTTGTCATGATATGATCTGTACCAAACCACATAAAAATTAATAAAATACCTAGTGCGCCAACTAAAACAAATAAGAGCACATCAAAAAATTTCAATAGTTTTCTTGATAAATTATTTTTAAACAAGCTTAGTAGTACAAAAAATAAAAGGATAGCTGATGATAAAAACAAGGGTGTAAAAAAACTACTTTTATTTTTTGTGGGATTAAAAATGTACAGTTGTTGTGAATTAGAAACAACCTTTGTATTTGTGGTAGAATCTAAAGCATGCATTAAATTATCTGGCAAAAATTCTTGTTGCTCGGTTGTCATTACAGCATCGGTTCTTGCACCTAATAAAATATCTATACCAAGTTTGCTCCAATATTGGTTATTATCATCAAGGTATAGGTGTATAGCATTGCGAAATGTATAACTAGTGGGCATTACAGCAGGTAAAGATGGGGTAGGTTTGTGGTATTTTTTTATAATATCTCTAAGCCTTGTGGTGCAATTATCTAAAAAGAAATCGTATTGGTAATATTTATTTTCTTCTTTTGCGTTTTCTATTAATGCATGATAAATATTTTCTTTTTCTTGTTCAGATAAATTTAATACCTGCTCTGTAATGCCTCTATTATATTGTTGGTAAAAAAAAGCAAACTCTTGAAACTGATCTATGTTTACAAAATACCTGAGCTTGCCTTTTATAAATTTTATATAAAAGTTTTTATCTTCAAAATCGAATGTGCCGTAGTTGTACACATGGTCGGTAATGCTGTTGCTGTCTATAACTCGTATTGCACTGTGGCCAAATGTTTCGTTTAGCTCTTCGCCTGGTGTGCAGGTTAGTAACGAAATTCTAAGCCGAGATTGTGCAAATGAGAAAATTTGCAGATGTGCAAATATGCAAATGAAGAAAGTTCGAAGTATTATTTTTTTCACAATGTTTTAAGTTAAATTTAGCAAATCAAAATTGCATAATCAGACCCCCTCTATCTCTCCGCCAAAAGGCGGAGGATGAAGCCTGCTAGATTATGCAATAGATGACTTTAATAATTTTTATGTTTTAATATTATTCTAATAAATTAATTCTGCTTACTTGAAAAAAGAAAAATACATTTTTCAGTATCTTAAAGATAATACAAAGTATTAGAAACTTAAAGTCCCTCCTTCGGAGGGATTTAGGGAGGCTTCTAGTGCATAATAAAAGATGAAAAAAGATATGCCGATGAAGTGAGTGACACAACGATGATGACCATAGCTGTTTCTTTGCTTGGACAAAAAGAACCTCACTCCCGCCTCTCTCTCGCAAAAAAGCGGGACAGGTAAGAGAGAAGCCACACTCCGATATTTTAAAATACTTTTCAATTTCTCAGAGTTCAAAAGTCCCCCTTCGGGGGATTTAGGGGGCCACTACCTACTGTAATTCGGAGCTTCCTTCGTAATAGCAATATCATGCGCATGGCTCTCTTTCATACCTGCATTGGTTATTTTTACAAACTGCCCATTTGCTTGCAAAGCCTTTATATTAGCCGCTCCGCAATAACCCATACCGGCTTTCAATCCACCTGTAAATTGGTGTACTACTTCTTTTAAACTTCCTTTAAATGCCACACGACCTTCAATACCTTCGGGCACAAATTTCTTTATATCATCTTCTACATCTTGAAAATAACGATCGCTGCTGCCTTGCGCCATGGCACCAAGCGAACCCATGCCTCGGTATTGTTTAAATTTTCTGCCTTCATAAATAATAGTTTCGCCAGGACTTTCTTCTGTACCTGCAAACACATTGCCCATCATTACACATGTAGCACCAGCGGCAAGGGCTTTTACCATATCGCCAGTATAGCGAATGCCACCATCGCTAATGATGCCAATATTTTTATTTTTGATAGCTGCTGCCGCTTGCATCACAGCTGTAATTTGTGGTACGCCAGTGCCTGCTACAACTCTTGTGGTACAAATAGAACCCGGGCCAATACCAACTTTCACCGCATCGGCACCAGCATCTGCCAATGCCTTTGCACCTGCGGCTGTGGCTATGTTTCCTGCAATTACATCTAGAGTTTTGTACGATTTTTTTATGGCTTTCAACATGTCAATAACACCTTTTGTATGGCCATGTGCACTATCCAAACAAATGGCATCTACACCTGCTTTGTGCAATGCTTCTACACGCTGCATGGTATCGTGTGTAATGCCTACACCTGCCCCCACAAGCAAGCGCCCGTAAGAATCTTTTACAGCATGTGGGTGGCTTTTTAATTTTAAAATATCGCCAAAGGTAACAAGACCAATAAGTTTTCCTTGCTTGGTTACTACTGGTAATTTTTCTATTTTATTTTTTTTGAAAATAAGTTCGGCCTTTTTTAAATCGGTGCCTTCGGGTGCAGTAATGAGGTTGTCTTTTGTCATTACCTCACTTACTTTTATTTTTCTGTTTATTTCAAAACGCAGATCTCTGTTTGTAAGTATGCCAACCAATTTATGCTGTGCATCCACAATAGGAATACCTCCAATTTTATTTTCCCGCATTAGCATCAAAGCTTCGCCCACTGTGGCATCTGGTGATAGGGTTATGGGGTCGAGTATCAAACCATTTTCGCTACGTTTTACTTTTCGCACTTGCTCGGCTTGCTGCTCTATGCTCATGTTTTTGTGTAAAATACCAAGCCCACCTTCTCTTGCTAATGCAATGGCTAGCGTGGCTTCGGTTACGGTATCCATGGCTGCGCTTAGCAATGGTACATGTAGTGTGATGTTTTTGGTGAGTATGGTTTGAATGTTTACATCTCTTGGGAGCACCTGCGAGTATGCGGGCATAAGTAATACATCATCGAAGGTGAGTCCTTCGCCAAAAAATTTATTGACTTTATTTGTTGTGGGAGATTTTCTTATTGCCATAGGCAAAGATAGGAAGGTTGCATTAAAGTTCAAAGTTGAAGGTTGAAGGTTGGATGGTTTCGGTTTGCGAGTTGATGGTTTGCGAGTTTTTTAAGTGCAATGTTCGATGTGTATAGGTAAGATTAATTTATTGAAGGCTAGATGTCGTCTATTATCCTTCGTTCGTTGTCGTTTACCGTCATCTAAACAAAGCATCCATATTCACTTCATTCTGTACTATCCCTGCGGCATAATTATTTTCTTCTAATCCAAAGCTAGTTATCATTGTAAGAAATACAGATTTTGTAGTGCCTGTCTCTTTTTTAAATGCGGCAATTTTATTTCTTAATTCTGCATCATACTTTTTATCTATTACAAATTTATTACCGCTATATTTTATTTCACAAATATTTATTACACGATCTCTTCTGTCTATAATTAAATCTATTTGTGCGCCATTGCTTAATGTTGTACTGCGCCAGCTAGATATATTTGTTTCTACTGCTGCTATACCTAAACTTTCTTTTATTTCATTTATGTGATATAAGCAAACTTGTTCAAATGCATACCCACTCCAAGCTTTGTAAGTTGGTAGTTCAAATGTATTTAACCATTTGTTTTTATCATACACTTCATTTTCATTATTACTTAAATAGCTCAAATAAAATAAAGTATAAAAATCTACTAATTGATAAAGGCTTGTTCGTCTTTTCTTTTCAAACGGTTTATACTTTCTTATAAAACCACTTTGTTCTAATTCGTCTAAAAGTCTTGTCAGTCCGCCTCCATCAGTGAGTTTAGAGCCTTTAATAATTTCTTCTCTCGTTAATCCTTTTGTTTTTCTTGCCAATGCATGTACAATGGCAACATGCCTTTCTGCATTTTTAAACAATGAGCTAAATAGATTTTTAAATTCCGTACGTAATATTCCTCCTTCGCTAAAACAAATTTCTTGAATGTTTTGGGCAGCACTGAATTCTTTTGATACTTCATCCCAATAAAATGGAATGCCACCGAGTACCATATACAATTGCACAAGTTGGTATCTATCTAAAACTGATTTTTTAGATTGTACAAGTTGTTCACACTCATTTAAAGTAAAAGGTGAGATTTTTATTCGTTTTGTAACTCTGTTGTGTAACCCCCCTTTGTTGTTAATGAGTTTATTTATCATCCACGAAGCTGCGGAGCCACAGGTTACTAAAATAATATCTTTGCGTGCAGATGCCCAGCTGTTCCAAAAATGTTCTAATGCCTGTATAAAACGAGAATTGGGCGTGTCTAACCAAGGGAGTTCATCTATAAAAATTACTTTTTTTTCTGCGGTGGATTTTTCTAAAAATTCTGTGAGCTGTACAAATGCAGCAAACCAAGTTTCCTTAATAGAGGTTGTTGGTTTTTTATTTACTTTTATAAGTGCAGTATTAAAATTCACAAGTTGCTCTTGTGTATTAGAATTGGCTAGTCCTGTAAGTTGAAATACAAAATGTGCGGAGAAAGCATTGCGTATTAAAAATGTTTTTCCTACCCTTCTTCTACCATATACTGCAATAAATTCAGAGCGGTTACCCTTTAGGACAGCAGAGAATATCTTCATCTCTTTTTGACGACCTATGATATTTTCCATAATTTTGATTTGGCTGTAAATATATAAAAATTACCACTTACAGCCAAATCATAATATTTTAAACTTTCTTATCTTGTATATTAAGAAAGGCAAATTGATAATATTTTGGTAAAT
>JANOZW010000515.1:0-4340 GCA_031429575.1 Ferruginibacter sp. | reverse complement strand
TCCAAAGGAAGTTCTTTCTTATATGTAAAAAAAGAATTACAACATCTGTTTGACCCATTGGTAATTAGCTGGGGTTACGATGCCATTTATCCATCTCATTCGCAATTTCTAGATTATCACCAAATGCAGGGTACGAGAGATTTCTCCGCTTTTTTAACCATACCTTCTTCCATACAATTTATGCAAGAAAATAATTGGCACGCAAGAAGAGCTGCTTGTAACGAAATTGTAATGCATAATGTAAAACGCTTTTGTGATATGCTACATACAAATCCAATAAGTCCAGTTACAAAAGATTTTATTGGGCAAATGTTTAGCATTTCCATAAACTCAAACGACCCTTTGGCTTTAAAAGCATTGTTGTTTAGTAAATATAAAATAGAAGTGCCAATAATGCCGCACAATGATATGCTGTTTATACGTTATAGCATACAAGCATTTAATTCGCAGGAGGATTTAGATGTTTTGTATGAGGCGATGAAGGATATTGTGGCAACGGAGCCTGCTTTGTTGTTTGCATTTTGATGATTAAAATTTAATTGGTAAAAAAAAGATTACATTTGATTACGATTATTTTATATGAAAATGAGCGAAAATAGTAATCTTCAAAATATATATGAACTTCAGCAAAGAATTGCTGAGTATGAAGATGCTGTAGCATATAAAAAATTATTTTCATTGTTTTTCTTACCGTTAAAGAGTTTTTCTTATTCTATCTTAAAATCAAACGAAGCTGCAGAAGAAGTAGTGTCAGATGTATTTGTAGAAATATGGGCAAGAAGAAAACAGCTAATGGAGATAGAGAATTTGAAAATGTACTTATACATTAGCGTACGCAATGCATCTTTAAGACAACTACAAAAAATACAAAAAATCAAAACCCTTTCTTTAGATGATGTAGATATAACTTTTGCTTCTGCGGATTTAAATGCGGCAGATTCGATTATAAGCAAGGAGTTGGTGAGTAAAATAGAAACTGCCATTGAACAATTGCCTTCTCAATGTAAAATAATTTATAAGTTAGCAAAAGAAGATAGACTTAAATATAAAGATATTGGCGAATTGCTTTCTATTAGCGTAAAAACCATCGATAATCAAATAGCTACTGCACTTAAAAAAATTGCTTCTGTGCTTAATCTACCTGTAAAAAAATCGCATACAAGATAATTTTTTGTTTTTCTTAATCTTTGTATAGGGGATTTTTATTTCTTTTGTCTCTATAATATATGTAACAATATGCAAAGAGACAGAATTTGGACTTTAATGGCCCGCAAATTATCAGGAGAAGCTACTCAGGCTGAAATCTTGGAGCTGGAAGCGCTAATAAAAAGCCATCCAGAGTTTGATATGCCTACTCAGTTTGTATCAGAGTATTGGTCTATTCCTACAGAAAGTGAAGAAGATTTTTTGGAAGCTACTTTCCATTTACACAATGAAAAATTAAAAAGTAAAGGGTATCATCTCAATACCATTGAATCTGAAACAGGGTCACTTAAGTACCAAGACATTGACAAAAAGAAAAAAAATAGAAAATGGTTTGTAGCTGGTTTTGTAAGCCTTGCATGCATTACCATTATTTTTTCAAATTTTTATTATAAAACATTTAGTACAAGTACCAACACACAGCCTATTGCCAAAAGCGAGGTAAGTACAAAAAATGGTTCTCGTTCAAAAATTCAATTGCCAGATGGAACATCGGTGTGGCTAAACAGTAGTAGTAAATTAACATACGACAATGAAAATTTTGGTGCTACAATAAGAGAGGTTTCTTTGGTAGGAGAAGCTTATTTTGATGTGGTAAAAAATCCATCAAAACCATTTGTTATTCATACTGCCAAAATGGATATCAAAGTATTAGGCACTGCTTTTAATGTAAAATCGTACCCTACAGACAAAACCACCGAAACAAGCCTCATACATGGAAGTGTAGAAGTTACCCTTAACGATAGGCAGGAAAAAATAATGTTGAAGCCGAGCGAAAAATTAATTTTTAATACCCTGCAAAATAAATCGGAAAAAATAAGTACACTAAAAGACAATTTGAAAATTAGCGAAAAGGAAAAACCGATAATTGAATTAAGTCATCTTACGATTTATCCCATTGATAACTCCATAGTAGAAACTGCTTGGATGGAAAATAAATTGGTATTTAGAAATGAGTCTTTAGAGGATATAGCATTAAAAATGGAGAGGTGGTACGGTATTTCAATTGTTATTCGTACCGAAAGTTTAAAAAAAGAATTGATAACGGGTTCTTTTGAAAAAGAAACCATTTATCAAGCCCTTAAAGCACTTCAGTTTACAAACAAATTTAATTACATAACAGAAAAAGATAAAATTATAATTTATAAATAATTAAGAATAGGAAAATACGGGAAGTAATGGAAGTGATTTATGCAGAAAAAGTTATAGTAGAATGCACAAAAAAATAAATTAGGTTTTAAAATCATCATAATTTTTTTATCGTTTTTTAAAAACGATATGTACATATGAGATCAAAATTATTCATACTAATATGCTTTTTTATTTCTTTGGGAATAGAAGTGAATGCGCAAAATATATCGTTGGATGTACAAAATACGGAGGTAAATAAAGTACTTTCCTTAATAGAGAAAAAAAGTAATTACAGATTTTTATACAACAATAAAATAAAAGATTTATACCAAAAAGTAAGCATAACGGTTAGCAATACAACAATCGATGAGGTAATGGGTAAAATCTTTACAGGAACAAATTTGTTGTATCGCAAATTAGATAATGATCTTATTGCAATTCGATCTAACAATAAAGATGAGCAAGATGTAACTATTGATGGAAGAATAACAAATGAAAGAAATGAACCACTTCAGGCTGTTTCAATTATAATAAAAGGTACAGATAGAGGCACAACTACTGATGGCGAAGGCAAATTTAAAATCTCCGTTCCTGAAAATACCATATTGGTAATATCATTTGTTGGTTATAGTACACAAGAAATTTTGGTTACAAATCAAACGGTATTAAATATTAAGTTAACGCAACCACAAAAAGATTTAGAACAAGTGGTAGTGATTGGATATGGTACTTCTACAAAAAAAGATTTAACAGGTTCATCCGTTTCTATAAAAGGATCTGATATTTTAAACATACCTGTTCTTACGGCTACACAAGCCATTCAAGGTAAAGTAGCTGGTGTACAAATAATAAATAGTGGTGCACCTGGCAGCGCACCCAATGTAAGAATAAGAGGAACAGGTTCTGTTTTAGGTGGTGTAGATCCTTTGTATGTAGTAGATGGAATTATAACAAATGATATTAGAAATATAAATGCTGTTGATATACTTTCAATTGATATTTTAAAAGATGCTTCTTCCACTGCTATTTATGGTGCAAGAGCAGCTAATGGTGTTGTTTTAATAACCACAAAAGCAGGTAGCAAAACTGGATTCTCTATCAATTACAACGCTCAAGTAGGTGTAAAACAATTGGTGCATAAAGTAAAAATGGCAGGCCCGGGTTTGTATGCTGCTTATTCTAACGAAGCGGCAGGTGCACCTGCGGTTACTTTAGGTGATATTACAGGATCTACTTCTTGGTATGATGCCATTACTAGAACAGCTTTATTCCAAAACCACAATTTATCATTAAGCGGTGGAAAAAATAAATACAGGTATTTTCTTTCTCTCGGATATCTTAATGAAAATGGAACTTTATTAGATAATAATTATAATAGATATACAGGTAGATATAACCACGACTATACCATTAATCCTAAAATTAAAATTGGTAACAACATTAGTATGTCCAAATACATATCTAATAATAAACCATACAGTTTGTTTACAACTGCTTACATAGCAGCTCCCATTTTTAATGCAGTAAATGCAGATGGTAGTTTTGGTAATTTGTCAAGTGCGGTCAGCAATGTAGGAAACCCTTATGCTACTTTAAAAACAACCAACGATAGAAGTTATGGAAATCGATTGCAAACAAATGGGTGGATTGAATATAAGCCAATAAAAGGCCTCAGCTTTAAATCGCAATTTGGTATTGATATTGAAAGAAACAACGGATGGAATTATACGCCCGCTTACAAAACCTTTTTAGCCAATGGTACAGTAGGAGCACAATTTAATGATGATGCTGATGTGGGTTTTACCAAAGATTCTATTTATCAATGGGTGTGGGATAATTATTTAACCTATGAAAATAAATTTTCTGATAAGCATGATGTAAAAATTACCCTTGGTCATACTGCTGAGCGTAGAGATGGTTGGGCAAATAGAGCTTTTATAACCAATAAAAATATACCCAATGACAAAGCTGCATGGAAACTTAATTTTAAGGATACAGCAAATGGG
>JANOZW010000514.1:0-2357 GCA_031429575.1 Ferruginibacter sp. | reverse complement strand
GAAAATATTGTTTGCAAAGCATTGTTGATGTAGTGCCAATCCCAAAATTTTCTTTTAAAGGCTTTGTTGATTCAACTTTTCTGCCAATAGTTTTTTTTGGAGCTACGGCAGGTCTCCAAATATTTAAAAAGTGGGTTAAAGATAGTGCACTGTTAGCTGAGCTTAAGCAGAGCAAGGTAGAACAAGAGTTATTACATTTAAAAAACCAAATAAACCCACATTTTTTATTTAATACACTCAACAATTTAAATACACTAATTACTGTAGATCCAAATAAAGCCTCAGCAGTAGTACTGGGATTATCTGATGTGCTGCGCTATCAATTATATGAAGCAGATGAAAATAAAGTGTTATTAAAAAAAGATATTGAAATTTTAAGACAGTTCTTAGAGTTAGAAAAAATAAGAAGAGATAATTTTCAATTTAGCATAACAACTGAAGGAGAAATTGCTGCTGTTTTTATCCCACCTTTTGTATTTATTAATTTTGTAGAAAATGCCATTAAACATAGCGTTGATAATATAGGGTTTTCCTATATTTCACTTCATTTTAATGTAGTAAATAATTACTTGCATTTTAGTTGCCAAAACTCAAAGCCATCTACTATAAAAGCAAAGATAAATGGGGGCATTGGTTTGCAAAATATTAAGCGCAGGTTAGAATTGATGTACGAAGATAGATTTAGCCTTGAAACAAAGGATGATGATAAAGAGTTTTTAATAAAGTTAACCTTACCACTTTAATACAATAATGAAATAAACTACTTTTATGAAATGTATAATAATAGATGATGAACCCCTTGCAAGAACAGGATTGCAAAATATATTAAAAGGTGTTTCTTCTATAGAGGTATTAGAAAGTTTTAGCAGTGCTATAGAGGCACACGATTATTTGAAAGGCAATATGGTTGATTTGATGTTTTTAGATATTGAAATGGCTTCTCTTAACGGATTGGAGTTTGCCAAAAGTTTAATATACAAACCGCTTATTATTTTTGTAACGGCTTATCCACAATATGCGCTAGATAGCTACGAATTGGATGCAATAGATTATTTGGTAAAACCTGTAAGGGTAGAGCGTTTGCTACGTGCCATAAACAAAGCAGATAATTATTTAAAATTGTTGCAAAATGATAAAGAGGAACCAGAAACTGCTACAATAGAAGATGACTACGTTTTTATAAAATCAGATAGGCGTTTTGTGAAAATATTTTTTAAAGAAATACTTTTTATAGAAGGCTTAAAAGATTATGTAATTATACAAACCGAAACAAAAAAAGTATTAACTGCCATGAATATAAAAACAATTCATGCACAATTACCAGAAAAAAATTTTACCCGAGTAAGTAAATCATTTATTGTAAACACAGATCATATTATTTCTGTTGACGCTCATTCTATTTATATAAAAGAAGAGGAGATACCAATTGGAGCAAATTTTAAAGATTTTTTTTATGAAAAATTTGTTTCCGAGAAAGTTATAAAACGATAAATTCATTTTATAAAAATTGTAATGCTGTAAATTTTATTTAATATCTGCAGCATTTTAATATACCCATATTTTATTCTAATTTTTTCTCCCAAAATCCTTTATGTTAAGTTTCTGTTAACGAAATTTATTGCCCAACCTTATTTATTTTATTCTTGTCATATCCTTGTCTTTGTATAATAAATACAAGCTTTTGTATAATACAAAGAATAACCTTTTTTATTCATAATAATATTGCATTTACATTTAAATAAGAAATATGAAGAATAGAATAACCTTGTTTTTGTGCTTTTTAATGATCGGTCTTACAAAGTCTTTTGCACAAAGCAAAACCAAATACAGCGTAAGCGGAACTATTAAGGATGCGGCTACTGGTGAAACCCTTATTGGTGCTAGTGTATTTTTATTTACAGCAAAACTTAGTAGCACCGTTACCAATTCTTATGGCTTCTACTCTATAAATGCCGATGAAGGTGTTTATAAAATGGCGGTTAGTTTTTCGGGCTATATAACCGATACCACAGAAGTTGTTTTAGATAAGAATACGAGAATTGATGTTAGTATCCAATCAAAGAAAACACAACTGGACGCCGTAGTCGTTTCATCCAAAAAGAAAAATGAAAATATTTCAAAACCATTGATGGGTGTAGAGAAATTAAATATGGTGCAAATAAATAAATTACCTGTATTATTTGGAGAAAGAGATATTATGAAGAGCATACAACTTATGCCTGGTTTTAAATCGGCAGGAGAAGGTAATGCTGGTTTTAATGTAAGAGGTGGTAATGCTGACCAAAATTTAGTATTACTTGATGAAGCGCCTGTGTATAATGCCTCACATTTACTTGGATTTTTCTCTACATTTAATA
>JANOZW010000513.1:0-10045 GCA_031429575.1 Ferruginibacter sp. | reverse complement strand
TATCTCTTTTAGATTTTGGTTTTCTGTAAGGTATAGCTGCATGCAAACCTGCATACACATTGGCACTTGTAAATTTGCTTAAGCCAGTTGCGCTACTTATTAAATCATCGCTACCAATATAAAATATGCCTAAACGTAAGCCCAAGCCTACTTTTACATCTTGCGAAAGACCATTGTAAGAAATTGGCAAACCTGCATCTAAAAATGTACCTTCAAACCTTGGGGTAACTACCGCTTGAAAAGGCGTTCTATTACCAGCAGTGTTATTACCAACTAAACCACCAGTAAACAACGCATTTATGTAAACATGTTTTGAAAACTTATAGTCGCCGTAAATGGTAACTACAGTTGGTGCTTTTACTTTGGTTGCATTATTGTTTTTTGGTGGAGCAATAAAACCCGGTTTATTTCTAAAATATTCTGTAAAGTTTCCAAAATCAATGCTGGCAGTATCCACTCTATCAATTATTGCACCCGTAGGGATTGTACTAAGTTCATAATTTTCATTAGTGGAAGAAGCTTTGTATTTCATAGATCCAATATCTTGTATAGCAAAACCTATTTTGAATTTATACTTGTTTTCATAGCGAGCTGTTGATACAGGATCTTCATCTCTAAATTCATATACAGCGCCTATATCAACACCAATACCACTACCATCGCCACCAAACAATGCTTTATTAAAATTTATATTATCCAAATCAAAATCCTTTGCATTGGATGATGCTTTTATAGAACCATTAAATTGGACTTTAGATGTAGAGGTATCTATTAGTTTTACCGTAAAATCATTAAAACGAGCGCTTGAATATAATATGCCATTGTACCTTTTTAATACAATTCCTCCTTTAATAAAGTTTCTTCCCTCGCTCAAAATTTCTCTACCATATACAAGCCCAATTTCTGTAAATGCATTGGTGGTTGCACTTATGCTGCCTGCACCAAAGGTTGTACCATTACCTAATTTTAACCCCCTAATACCATCATTTATAAAAGTAAAATATTCTGTGTTTAAACCAGTGCCACTTCCTACTACTCTACCACGAGTGAGCAATCCTATAGCTTGCTTTTTTCCAATTTGCATCATAAAAGATGGACCTCTTACCTCACCAAGCGCACCAAAGCCAATATTTGTTGTTTTACTACTTCTGGTAAAAGTTACATCTGAGCCATTGTTTATAGCATTGGTAAGATTTTTAAAACTAGAGATATAACCATAATTCTGGTTTACCGCTCCGTTAGCTGAAGCAAATTGTAAATCCATCAACATTCTGTTATCTGAAATGTTTGCTGGGTTTATATACAACCCATTGATAGCCGAGTAGTTACTATTGGCAATGCCATAGTATCGTTGTGCTTGCGTAGCAATTCCAATACACAAGAATGCAAGTAAGGAAAATGTGATTTTTTTCATTGTATTTTTTAGTTTTTAGTTCAGTTAGTGTTTAAACGAAAGTGTAGATGATTTTATTGCAAATGTTTACAAATCAATAAAATATTATCTAATTAAGTATAATAGTATTTCTGCAAAAGTAATTCGATTTTTTTATAGCTTTAGCTTATGAAAAAACTTGTACTTGTTTTTCTTTTTACAAAGACCTGTTTAATACTTGCAGCGCAGCCTACAAATATTATTACTTCTAAACAGCAATATCTATTTTCTGTAGATAGCAATATGCAAAAAAGATTGGTAAACATACGGCAATTAATACCATCCATTGTGTTAGATTTAAGATACAGCACTGCCAATAATTTTACTAAAACAACGCTGTATAAAAAAGCCAATACAACTTATTTACGTGTAGAACCTGCTACAGCATTGTTTACCATACAAAATGCTTTATTAAAAAAAGGATTGGGTATAAAAATTTTTGATGCTTATCGGCCATATGCAGCTACAAAATTAATGTGGGAGTTAATACACGACGACCGATATGTGGCCAATCCAAAAAATGGTAGCAACCACAACAGGGGATTGGCTATTGACTTAACCATAGTAAACCTAACAACGGTACAAGAACTAGATATGGGTACGAGCTTTGATAATTTTACAGATACGGCTCACCATAGTTTTACCAATTTATCGCAATTAATTTTAGAAAATAGAAACCTATTAAAATCTACTATGGAGCAATATGGTTTTAAATCTTTCGACACTGAGTGGTGGCATTATAGTTGGCCAAACAATCTTAATTACGAAGTGCTAGATGTAAGTTTTAAAAAATTAAAAAAAATAGTTAAGTAATTTATTTCTATATAGTTTGCGCTCTTACACTAAAGAATAGGTTTGTAATTCTCAGAAAAAAAGCAACCATTGCTGATATTTTTACGATATTACGTAGACTAAAGCATTAAAATCTTAAAAATAAATAACAATATAAAACAGCTATTTTGCCAAGCAGGCAACAATTAATAGATATCATTAATGGTTGTGTAAAAGCAAAAAGGGAAAGCCAAAGGGAGTTGTATAAACTTTACTATGGTTTTGCTATGGGTATTTGTATGCGTTATTGTCATAACCAAGATGATGCTATTGAAATTGTAAATGATGGCTATCTAAAGGTATTCAAAACCATAAACAACTTTACCCCAAGGCACGAAAATATTGAAGCATCTATAATGGGATGGGTAAAAAAGATAATGGTTTATACCGCCATAGATCATTACAGAAAAAACTATAAAAATAACCTAACGGATGAAATTGATGACATTCATTTTACCTTAACTGATCATAGTGAATCATCACTAGACATGATGTCTTATAAAGAAATTATAGAACTCGTTCAACAGTTATCCCCAACATATAGAACTGTATTTAACCTTTACGTATTGGATGGTTATAAGCACGAAGAAATTGCTAAAAAATTAAATATTTCTGTAGGTACCTCAAAGTCGAACCTGGCAAAAGCGAGGGTTAATGTGCAGAAAATGTTACAGACAACAAACATAAAATTGTATGAGCAGCGAAAAGCGATTTGAACATATTGAAAATAAAATAAAAGAGGCAGTCGAAAATAATCACATTGTTTTTGAAGAGGAGTCATGGAAAAAAATGGAGGCGTTACTGGATAAGGAAGATAAAAGAAAACCATTTTTTTGGTTTTGGATTTTAATACCCTTTGCTTTGCTTAGTACTTATGGCTTATTTACATTTTCGAAAAACAATGATAAAGCAATTGCAAAAAATATCAATGAAAATAAGATTGAAAAAATCGATGCGAATAAAAAACCATTAAAACAAATACCAACTAGTGATCAGCAAATAAATACTAGTGAGGATACCAAAGGGCTTACAAATGATCCCGATAATGTTGTAACGAGTATCGCTAAAGCTGCATCTATTACTACTGTACAAAATAAAAACATTTATAGTAGTGTCAAAAGATATAATTCGACAAATTCGTCTTTATCATTAAACTCAACAAATATTTCTACAACAAAAAATGGCAAAGGAAGAAAAGGTTATGCGTTGCAGAATAACATAAAAATTGACCAACAGTCAAAAACAAAAACAGCAATAAAAAATGCTGATGCTTCAGAAGATGAGGTAGTATTTGAAAGTAAAATCAATAATAGAGAAAGCAATATTAATATTATTCCACAAAAAAGTGATTCGAATTTAATAGCAGAAATAAAAAAAGATGTTACTATTAATGTTGCAAAAAATACAGCATCCAAAAAAGAAAAGGAAAAGACATCAAAAATAAGCACTCGATTGTATGTATTAGGTGCAGCAGGTGCCGACATTGGTTCTGTAAAACTATTTTCATTTAGCAATAGTTCTTTTTCTTCAAAATACGGTGCTAGCATAGGGTATAGCATTGGTAAAAAAGTAAATGTGCAGGCAGGGTTTTATGCAAGTAAGAAAAAATATACTGCAGGCCCCGAAAATTATAATATAAAAGATGGTACATATTTAAGTACTGTGCCCATTACAAAAGTAGAGGCTGCTTGTTTAATATATGAGTTACCAATCCTTCTACAATATTATTTTCTGCAAAAAAAGTCTTTTAATGTTTATGTAGGTGCAGGTGTATCTTCATACATGATGGAAACAGAAGATTATAATTATTTTTATACAAGATATAATAGAGAATATTCTAGAGCCTATACATATAATGGTAACGACCATTTATTTTCTACAGCGTTACTTTCTGCTGGTATAGAAAAAAATATTACTAAAAAGTTAGCAATACAATTAGAGCCTACCGTTAGCATTCCACTAAAAGGAGTGGGAGATGGACAAGTAAAATTATTTTCAACATCGCTATTACTGGGAGTAAAATATAAACCATTCAATAAATAGGCACGATTATAGTGAGTTATTTTATTAAATTTGTTTAGCTGAGGCAACTAAAATAATTTCTACTTCGATTAGATAAATAAAACTACCTATATGTCTAAAAAATTACTCATTGGCTTAGCCAGCATTGCATTTGTTTTCTTTTCTACTTATTTTATTTCGTGTAGCAAGCCCAATACCGACACACCTGCAATTACATGCGCAGATAAAACAATTGTAATTACAGGTACTACAACCAATACTTCTGGTGGCACTGCAACCAATGGGTCTATTACCGTTTCAGCTACCGGAAGCACAGGGTTTACGTATAACATTAATGGAGGTGCTTTTCAAAGTACTGGCACTTTTAATAGCCTTGCAGCAGGCACATACAATATAATAGCAAAAGATGATGCAGGTTGTACTAGTTCAAAATCTTTTACGGTTACTGCTACGGCATGTCCTACAATTACTGTTACTGCTACGGTTACCAATGCATCCTCACCAACATCAATAAACGGTGCAATTGTAGCATCAGCTACGGGTAGTAATGGTTTTACGTACAGTAAAGATGGTACAAATTTTCAACCAACAGGTTCATTTGCTGCTTTAGCTGTAGGTAACTATACCATTACTGTAAAAGATGTTAATGGGTGTACAGGTTCAGCAATATTTACTGTATCCAATGTGGCTTGCCCTACAATAACAATAACATCAACTACAACTCAAACTGCTGGTCCAACAGCAACAAATGGATCTATTACGGCAATAGCTTCGGGTGGCGCAGCTCCATACACATACAGTAAGGACGGTACTAATTTTCAGACATCCAATATTTTTACCTCATTAGCTATTGGTAATTATACTATAGTAGCTAAAGATGCCAACACATGTCAAGGTTCTTCGGCCACAATAGTTATAACCAGTGCTGCGTGCCCTACTATTACCATTAACACAACAGTTGTTGGTAGTGAATTATGTGCTCCGGCTAATTCTAACGTTGGTCAAATAACTGTTAACGCTTCTGGCAGTACAGGACTGATGTATAGATTAGGTACAGTAGGTACTTACCAATCATCTAATATTTTTAATGCACTAAACTCAGGTTCATACACCGTAGGCGTAATAGATGCAAATGGTTGTACAAGCACAAGCAATGCTACTGTAAGTAATTTACCACAAGGGGCACTATTTACAAATGTAAAAGCTATACTTGCTATCAATTGTGCATTTGCAGGCTGCCATGCAGGGGCAAATCCACAAAATGGAATCAATTTTACGATAGACTGTACAATTGTTGCACAAAAAGATAGAATAAATGCTCGGGCTGTAGTAGCAGGTACGATGCCACCGAGTGGTGCAATATCCGCAGCTGATAAACAAAAAATTACAGATTGGATAAATGCCGGAGGAAAATATAGCAACTAAAAATAATTATAGTGTCAACTTTTAAAAAATATGCACTTGTTGCTATCACAATCATTATTGCTATTGCTTCAATATATGGTTACAGAGAATTTAATAGAAAACCTGCAGATGTATCTAGTTTAAAAACACAAGTTGTGATTACTGCAGATAGTATTATAGCTGCATACGAAAGAGATGAAGTAAAAGCCAATGAAAAATTTTTGGGCAAAACAATTGTAGTAAATGGTGTTGTTAGTGAAATGAACAATGAACATGATACCTTATTAAATGTAATAATAGGTAATAATGGTTTGCGTAATGTAAGTTGTTTATTGAATAATACACAATTAGAAAATTATAAAAAATGTAGTGTTGGCAAGCCTGTATTTATAAAAGGAATTTGCACAGGTTTTTTAGCAGATGTTGAATTAAACCGTTGTGTAATTGTAGCCGACACAATAAAATAGTTAGAAACCTATGAGATGTATTATAACAAGCGCCTTGGTATTTTTTTTACAGGTTTGTACAAGTGCCCAAACAAAATTGTTTACGAAAACTGGTACTATTTCTTTTTTTTCAAAAACGAATATAGAAAATATTAGCGCCCGCAATAATAAAGTATTGGCGGTATGGGAACCATTATCAGGTAAAATAGAATTTTCAGTTTTAATGAAAGGATTCGAATTTGAAAAAGCCTTAATGCAAGAACATTTTAATGAAGACTATGTTGAGAGTGATAAGTATCCTAAAGCTACTTTAAAAGCGGTAATAGAAAACAGCAACAGCATTTTACTTACCACAGATAAAACCCATTCCGTAAAAGTAAATGGAACACTGACCATGCATGGTGTAACAAAACCAATAAGTACTATTGCAACTATAAAAGTAAAGGATGGTATAGCAAGTGCTACAGCGGTTTTGCCTGTTTTGTTAGCGGATTACAATATTAAAATACCTGCTGTAGTGGCAGACAATATTAATAAAAAAATAGATATTTCTATAAATATACCCGCTTTTAAATCACTTTAGTTGTATTTTAGTTGTACAAATTTTTATATGAAAAACAAATTTTTAGGGTTAAGCTTTTTATGCATTTGCTTTTTAAATGTGAGTGCACAAAATGAATCTTTGATAATGGGTCTAGAAGATAGCACACCTGTTACACAAAAAGTAACAGGTGCTTTTAAATCTACAAGAGTTATTAATGCCCACTCTATCGAAATGCTTGCTAAAGGAAATTTAGATTTTAGGATACTGCATCGTTTTGGATTTGTGAGTGATGGTATAAAACAACTTTTTGGCTTAGACCAAGCATCTATGCGTATGAGTTTCGACTATGGAATCACCAATAACCTCACCATTGGCATTGGTAGAAGCACGTTTAGAAAAGAGCTAGATGCGTTTGCAAAAGCAAGGGTTTTACAACAAACGAATGGTGCAAAAGAATTTCCTTTTTCGTTGGTAGTGGCTGGTGGATATGCTGTGCACACAGAGGAGTCTTTTGCTGCTGTGAAGCCAGATGTTGTAGATAGATCTTCTTATTATTTGCAAACGGTTATTGGTAGAAAATTTAATTCTAAATTTTCTATGCAACTAAGCCCCATTTTTGTACATACTAATTTTCCTGTAGTGCTAACAGATGATCAAAATATTTTTGCCCTTGGCGGTGGGCTTAGGTATAAAGTAAGTAAGCGTATGGCATTAATGTTAGACTATCACAAGCCATTTGGAAAATTAGATGATAGTTTTACAGCTCCTTTATCTATAGGGGTTGACATTGAAACTGGCGGCCATGTATTTCAATTGCATTTTTCCAACGCTACAGGTATGAATGAGCGTGCGTATGTAACGCAAACCACAGGTGATTTTTTTAAAGGCGATATACGCTTTGGTTTTAACTTATCGAGAATGTTTAAAATAGGCAAAACCCAAAAACAAATAGATTATTAATTTTTGGGGGACGGGTTTTGCCCTGGTTTTAGGGGATATAAAAAGTTTAATGTTCTAAAATATTATACTTAAAATTTACCTAATCTTTTAAGATTGCTTAGTTATTTCTACATGCAACAATATTTCCTCCATTGGTAACAAGCAAATTCATTACATCTTTTATCAACCAAATCTTCTCTAAAGCTGTTTCTGTTTCTGAAAAATATTTTCCCATTTGTTTGCCAATTGTTTTTATGATATCAAATTTGGTTACCCCTGCCACATTAATATTACTTAATATATTTTTGCCTTAGTTATAGAGCCAATTGCTTCCATATTACTTTATACCTAACACATTTGTATTGGGTGTTTTTAGCATAGCGCTATGCGCAAATAAAATTTTTAATGTACCTAAAATTCATCGCCTTTCTTATAACTGAAGGGCGAAGGCAATATCCAAGCTAATATACCTCACATACCATTACTTTAAAACATAAAATGCCAAGTCTATCTAAAGGGGGTGATTTTGCTTTTTAATAGCTTATTTTCTTTGTAAAGCTATCTTACCAACATTATGTTTCACTACTTTTAGCATTAAAAAAACGAAAACATATATAAATATTGTACAATATATTAAAAATATATTTATAAACCAATAAAATAACTGGTTAATATTTAAATTTTCCTATAGCCAAAGTATAAAAGTATTTTTTTATGAAAAAAATATAAAGTAAAAAATAGAACTAATATATTTTAGGTAAATTACATGTAATAAAAAATATCGGTTAAAATTTATTTGTACACGTAATAAAAATGATGATATGCCCCATAATAAAAAAAATGAGAATGATATAAAAACAGATTTGCGCCATGATAACATGGAATTTTCTGCTTCTACCGATGGTGATGATAAACTAGACCAAGATGATGATATGCTTGAAGAAGATGATGAAATAAGTGGAGATGAATTGGATGAACTAGAAAACGCTGATGATTTTGAAATGGCTGCCGCATTGAATGCTGCCGAAACAGATAGGCTAGCTGATGTAGATAACTTGCCAGAGGAAAGCGATGAGGATGATTATTATGATAATGAAGAAGAGGAGGAAGATGATGATATGATTAGATAAAAAAGACTCAATGATGATGAATCGTTGAGTCTTTTTTATAATATTGTTAAAATAATTATTGCAAATCAATACTAGTAATAACTTTTATCGTTTTATAATTTTTTCTTACAAAATCATATACTGATTTTTCTGTGTAACTTACCGTTACTTTTTTGTTTAAATACTTTTTGCTGTTTGTTTTTAAATCATCGGCATTGTCAAAATATTCTAACCAATAAAGTTTTGTTGTTTTTCCTTTACTTTCAGAAATCGACAAGCTCGTTATATCTCCAGCATTTACAGTCAATAATGTACCGCTTAAAGAAGCATCATCATTATCAGATGGGGCTTCATTTACTTTAATTTTTGATCCAGACGGTTTAGTGCCATTGCTCATAGCTTGCATAGAAAGCTCCATAAATTTTGGACATTTTGTAGCCAAACGCATACCCAAATCCATCCCCATTTTTTTCATAGCATCTTGGTCTGTCATGCCGCCACCATATATTCTTTCAATATCTTCCAAATGCCCCATCATAGCAGGTGCCAATAGCATACCCATTTCTGCTTCTAGGTTTTTAGCATCTATCTTAGTTAAATCTTTTTTATTTAATTCTTCGCAAGCCTCGGTGGTCATTACTTTTAGCAAAGAGTCTTTGGTAATTTGTGCATTAGTTGTAAAGCAGGTTATTATTGCTATAAGGGTAAGAAATTTTTTCATGTTTAAATTTTTTACAAATGAAGTGCATTTTAGTGATATGAAATAATTTTTCCTATTTAAAATATTATGGGTACAATTAAATATATTTTTCTAGTTTATTCTACCCTTTCCCCATCTCCCCACATTTCTAACAACGCTTCCATACTATCTTTCAACGCCACAGAAGCATCATCAAAAAAATTATCTTTTGTTTTTTTAGAAGCTTTGTTATCTGTAGATTTTTTTATTAAAATATTCACATCTTCTACGGCATCAAAAAAAGGTGAAATGTTTTTTTCGTAAAATGGGTTTGTTGCTTCAATCGTTATAAGAATATCTTCATATTCCACTACAATGCTTTTTATTTCTTTTACATTTTCATCGTTGTGCCTACGAGGTATGCGAGCAAATAATGCGTTGATGGATGCAGTTGTATTCATAGAAACAAATATACGAGTAATGTGAGTGTGCTCTAGTGCTTATACCAATTATAAAATATAGATAGTCCAATATTTGGTTACTATCTTTTTTTGTTTTATATTTGGACTACCTAATAAATATACAACATGGCACTACCATTTCAGATTACCGTAAAAGAATCCATCCAAGAGTTGAGAA
>JANOZW010000512.1:0-4313 GCA_031429575.1 Ferruginibacter sp. | reverse complement strand
TAAGTGCCGCATCAGTACAATTAACAGAAACCGCTGCAGGTTGTGAATTTGAGGGTTTTAAAATTGTAAAAATAAAATAACCTACGATTATAATTAACAGGCCAATAATATACTTTTTCATTTAGTGTTTAATTTTTTTAGTAATAATAAAACATTATCTATTTTTTTTACTTATTTGTTTACATTCCTAACCTCGCCTTTAGTATTGACGACTTGTATTTTTTTAATATTTCCATATAGTTTTAAATAACGACTACTTTGGCTTTGAAATGAATTGCCAACATAAAATTCTTGTTTTTGCTTTTTGCCGTTGTCCAATTCTATTAGTGCAAAAATATCATTATTACTTATCGTTTTTATTTTGCTGACAGCATTTAGTTTAAAGGCTTTTACAGGTCCGTTATTTTGCGTTGCAATATTTATAATTTCATTTTTTACAATTATTGTAGACAATGATTTTGCATTTCCTCCTACATAAAAACCTGAAATGGCTGGTTGTTGTGCATTAAAATTTCCCATGCCATCATTTAACAATATAAGGCCATTTCCGGCATCTAATCTCCCTAAAAAGGGATGCATGGCAAAATCATTTCCTGCAAGGATAATGTCAATATTGTTATCATTATTTACATCTTGCAAAATAGTACCAAACACCGGAGAAATTTGTGCAAGCGTGGGTAATGCATGCCATTCAAAATTAAAGTTTCCTTTATTTTCTATCCAAGCGGTTGTAAAATTATTAGCAGTTGCATTGTAGGCATTTTTTATTTCAACTGCTGTAAATACTTCTGCTTGTGTTGCTTTTGCATAAGTTGCGTAATTTGGAAACTGTTCTTTTTTTACAGTTAATTCTTTTAAGAAATCATCTCTCCCAAAAACCGGATACACATTTTGCTTGCCATTTATTTCAGAAGGAAAACTATGGAATAAAACTGCATCAAAACTTTCGTTCTTATCAAAATCGGCAGCAAGGCAAAGTATCGGTTTATCTTTTTCAGGTTTTAAAAAATTATTCAACCCATAATTTCCAATTAAATAATCAATATCGCCATCGTTATCAAAATCTGCTCCATTAATAGAGTTCATCCAACCTTTTTCAGTATCAATATTTGTTTTTTGAATATTAAAAATACCATTTGTATTTTTGAAAATAGTAACTGGCATATACTCTCCTACTGCAATTAAATCTATATTATTATCATTGTCAACATCTGTCCACAAGGCATCTGTTACCAATCCAATGTTATTTATTGCTGGCGCAACTTGCGTAGTAACATTTGTAAATTTTATAACACCATTTTTAGATTCATTTTTGTAAATAAAACTATTGACTGGTTTGGGATAACTGCCTGGTAAAACTCTTCCACCAATAAACAAATCTAGATCGCCATCTTTATCATAATCGGCAGCTTTTACGGCGCTTTTCGGAAACATATTGCGAGGAAGTGCATCCGGTTGTAATGTATATTTTCCTTTTCCATCGTTTACATAAAAATTATCATTATAGCTTGGCGAAAATGGTTCATTTTCTGCACCACCCGATGCTACAAATAAATCTAAATCACCATCGCTATCTGCATCTAATAAACACAACCCTGCATCATCTTGGTATTTTATTCCAACAGAATCTACTGCATTTTGTTTTGTAAAAGTGCCTGTATTATTTTGTATGAATGCTTTTGCAAAAAAAGGTGAACCACCGCCAACAATTACATCATCTAAACTATCGCCATTAATATCGCCAATAGCTATTGATGGCCCAAATTGTGTCAGCTTATGAGGCAACATTTTTTGTATATTGAAATCAATAAAATCTACTTCAATAGATCTATGTTCTATGCCCAGCATTTTTGTAATATCAGTAAACATGTCAGTACTCGTAAGGGTGTCAACATTCTTATTTTGTAAAACTACATTAATTGCATTTATCGTTAAGTTCTTGTTAGCTTCTATATTTTTTAAAACTGTTTTAGCTGTGTTATTCCATTCTATAACTACAGAGTCCATCATTATTGTTTTTCCTAATCCAAAATGTGCTATGTTTTGTACACTACTCATATATCCTCTGTATGGTGTATAATCATATATTTGCTGTTGCTTATTGTAATACAAATGAATGATGGAACCAATGGCATCTTTATTTGTAAGGCTACCAATTAAACTAATATTGATGTAATTATTTTCGCTATTAGAAACTGTTTTATTTTCCAACAAACTTGCATTCATATTTGTATTGTTACACACAACATCCATATCGCCATCATTATCAAAATCTGCATAAGCCATGCCTGCACTGTATGTTGGCATAGCCCATCCCCAATTATTTGTTTTATTTGTAAAAGTCAAATCACCATTGTTTTTAAAAATATAATTACTAATTTTTAAGGTAGGTACTTGTTTTAGCACTTCTGCAGCAGAGGATGTATTTACAGCATTGTTTCTGTACGCCATAAAATCCATATCTGAAATATCTTTTGGCAGCCCATTACTTATTATAATATCCCTCCAACCATCATTATCCATATCAATTAATAAAGGTGCCCAACTCCAATCGGTTTGTGCAACACCGCTTAGTTGTGCAATTTCACTAAACACAGGTTTGCGAATACTATCAATTTTTACATAACCTTGGTTCAATTGTAAAGTGTTTCTTACATATTGATGCATATAACCATAACTAGCGCTATTTTGCCAATTTTGATAACTAGCATCGTTCATCATCATTTTTGAACGATAATTATCTGCAGGTGCCATATCTAATTCAAAGACATCGGGCAGTCCATCATTATTTATATCGGCAACATCATTGCCCATGGCATTTTTACTTGTATGTTTAAAGTATTGTGCACACTCTTCTTTAAACGTACCATTTTTTTGATTTATATAAAGTAAATTATTAGAAATATAATCGTTGCTTACATAAATATCTTTCCACCCATCGTTATTAATATCACAAATATTAATACCAAGGCCATATCCTTCAATAGTTATACCTGCTTTTTTACTTACATCTTTATATACGGGATGATGTAGTGTACTATCAAAAGTATTTTCAAATAATTTATCGGTTGTTTTAAAACTACCATCCGTTTTTATTTCTCTAAACTCATTAGCATACTGCCCTGTTAAATCATTTTCCAACAAGTAAACATCAAGATCTCCATCATTATCATAATCAAAAAAAGTAGCCATGTGTGTACTACTTGTGTCTGCCAAACCATAAGCTTCGGCTTCTTCTTCAAAAATTGGAATACCATTTGTTAATCCCCTATTTATATACAACAAATTTTTTCTTGCTTCAAGTGAAGGGTACACAGCACAGCTTACATAAATATCTTTCCAACCATCGTTGTTAATATCTACCACTGTTACACCTTTACACCATTTTTCTTTCCCTTCTACTTTTGCAATATTCGTTACATCTTTAAATTTTAAATTACCCTCATTTAAAAAAAGTTTATTGGCAGTCACACTTCCTGTAAAATAAATATCTACTAAACCATCATTATTAAAATCGCCAATACCAACCCCACCGCCATTATAAATATATTCATAATTCATAGGGTTCAAAATATCATCTTCTATAATTTCATTATTAAATAAAAGTCCGCTACTTTTTGTATCTACTTCTTTAAAAAGCGGATTATCATTTTTGCAACTACTCACAAAAACCCAACAAAATAAAAAAGCAAAATATTTATACATTTTTTTTAAAAATTAGCAATGATGAAACTACGGAAAAAATGAAAAGGATTTAATGAATTAAATTAATGAAAACTGAAACAATAGAATAACTGTCGAAATTATCACCGCAAACGTTTGTTTCATATATATATTTATTATTTGAACAAATATCAGTTTAAAAAATTAAATTACGACATCAAATTTTAGTGTTTCTAACAGCTTTCTTTAACCAAATTGATATAAAAATTTAACAAATATGTTTAAACGAATTATGTTTGCTATTGCATTACTAGTACTAATAAGTTGCAGTGGCAATAAATCTTCCACATCTCCCAACGAAGTAACCGCAAGCAACCCAAAAGATGATAAATGGTGGAAGGAAGCAGTAGTGTATCAAATTTATCCGAGGAGTTTTAAAGATAGCGATGGCGATGGCGTAGGTGATTTAAAAGGCATTATTTCAAAATTAGATTATGTAAAAAGTTTAGGCATTGATGCGGTTTGGCTTAATCCCATTTATTCATCGCCTAATGATGATAATGGTTATGACATCAGCGATTACCGGACCATCATGAAAGACTTTGGAACGATGGATGATTTTGATGCATTGCTCAAAGGCCTGCATGAAC
>JANOZW010000511.1:0-6163 GCA_031429575.1 Ferruginibacter sp. | reverse complement strand
TGCAAGGAAGAAAAATATTGAAGATTTGTGTGAACGATTTAATAATAATATAAAATGAAACTAATAACTTTTAAAATATTTCAAATTGATATAATGGTTTCTTTAGTTACAAATTTCAAATTTAGCAAAAGCTAAACCTTAGTAGAAAATAGCAATATTTAAGAACCAAACCTTATTACCTTATTTTGAAAATCCTGCTAAATGAAAAAAAAATAAGGTAATAAGGTTTAGTCTATGAGGGGTTGAATTTTCTACTAAGGTTAAAAACACAATAAGGTAGTGATATATTAAATAGAATTACACTTTACTAATAAAATAAAAATGAAACTAACAACCCTATTCCGTCCCATCGGACAAACAGAATTGGATTTGATAAAAGAATCAGGCAATAAAAAATTCCCACCAAGGCTTGAGTGGCAGCCAATATTTTATCCTGTAATGAACCAAGCCTATGCAGAGCAAATAGCGTTGGAGTGGAATACCAATGACGAATTCTCAGGTTTTGTAGGGCATGTAACTGCGTTTGATTTACCCAAAGATTATTTAACAAAATTTGAAGTGCAAAATGTTGGCGGCGAAATTCACAATGAGCTTTGGATAATGGCAGAGCAATTAGAAGAATTTAATAGTATGATTGTAGGAGAAATAAGATTGGTGAAAACTTTTTACGGAGAAAAGTATAAAAAATAGAAATTATGAAATACACAACTAATTGGTTAAACGAAAAAATAGCAAATGGTTTTCAAGCAAGTTATTTATTCTTTTGGGGGCATACGCAAAAGCAAGAAAATATACTAGACAAATCTTGTTTTAGTCAATGGTATCCATCAGTGTTTGTAGTAGATGGTACAACTTACCTTACAGCAGAGCATTGGATGATGGCAAAAAAAGCTTTACTCTTTAATGATACGGAAACATTGAAAAATATTCTTGAAGCAAAAACGCCAAACATTGCAAAAAAACTTGGTAGAGAAGTGAAAAATTTTGATTCCACTTTATGGGAAGCCAATGCATACGAATTTGTTATAGAAGGTAATTTTCAGAAGTTTTCTCAAGATGAAACTTTAAAGAATTATTTATTGAGCACAGAAGATAATATCATTGTAGAAGCTAGCCCAGTAGATTTTATTTGGGGTATTGGTTTATCCCAAGATGATAATGGTGCTTACAATCCTTTAAAATGGAAGGGGCAAAACTTATTGGGTTTTGCTTTGATGGAGGTGAGAGATAGGTTAAAAATCGCCTAGTGCGGCGAATAATTACCTTATTATCCGCACAAAATGCGGTGAATAATACTAAATACGGTAAATAATCCCTATATTTGCCGCATATTATGCGGATAAGACAAATATACATACATCAAAAAGAAGATTGGCCAAACTTTTATTGGAAGCAAGAAACCATGCTAGCATTGCTGAGCGAAGTACGCAATATGCAGGGGCGCATAATGGGGCGTATGGAAGGCTTTGGTTTTAATGGGCAAGAAGCTGCAGTGTTAAAAAACCTTACGATAGATGTTATAAAAACAAGTGATATAGAAGGCGAGCAATTGAAAGAAAATGAAGTGAGGAGCAGCATAGCTCGTAGGCTCGGCATAGAAATAGAAGATAAAGTAAAAGTGAGTAGAAGCGTGGAAGGAATTGTAGAAATAACGTTGGATGCAAGTATCAATTATGGAGCAGCGCTCACAAAAGAAAGATTGTGCAATTGGCATGCAGCATTGTTTCCTACAGGTAGGAGTGGTATGCATAAAATAACGGTAGGAGATTGGCGAAAAGATGATAAAGGACCCATGCAAGTTGTATCGGGTGCAATGGGCAAAGAGAAAATACATTTTGAAGCGCCTGAGTCTTTGTTATTAGAAAATGAAATGAATAAATTTTTATTTTGGTTTAACAATGAGCAAACAATAGATCCTGTAATAAAAGCTGCTCTTGCACATTTTTGGTTTATAACCATACATCCCTTTGATGATGGAAATGGACGTATAGCAAGAGTTGTGGCAGATATGCAACTTGCCCGTAGCGATAAAAGTGCACAACGATTTTATAGCATGAGTGCACAAATAAGAGATCAGAGAAATGAGTACTACGCCATATTAGAAAAATGCCAGCAAGGCACCATGGATATAACCGCTTGGATGAAATGGTTTTTAGAATGTTTGCAATCTGCATTAGGTACAACAAGCGAAGTGTTATCTAAAGTATTGGTAAAATCAAATTTTTGGGAGCAGCATAATGATAAAAATTTGAATGCTAGACAAAGAAATATGCTCAATAAATTACTAGATGGTTTTGAAGGAAAATTGAATACTAGTAAATGGGCAAAAATAAATAAATGCTCTGCTGATACTGCATTAAGAGATATACAAGCATTGATGGAAAAGAATATTTTGATGAAAGAAGAAGGTGAGGGAAGGAATACGAGTTATTGGTTGAAAGTTGAAGGTTGAAAGTTGTTGAAGATTGTTTGAAGGGTTGAAGGGTGGCGTTTAAAGTTGGGAGATTGAATGTTTCATGTTTTGCGAAGCAAAACCTAACCCCGCCTTTCTTCCTATAAAACGTCTTCCCGTCTTCTCGGCAAAAAAATAAAATAATAAAATGGAAAAGAATTTAAAAAGTACAAGCAAATTTTTAAGCCTTGTACTTAGACATAAGCCTGAAGAAATAGGCTTGCAGCTTGATGAAAATGGATGGGCAAGTGTAGATGAACTAATTGAAAAAGTAAATGCAAAAGGCAATAAAATAGACATAAATTTATTAAATGAAATTGTAGAAACCAACGATAAAAAACGTTTTGCTTTTAATGATGATAAAACAAAAATAAGGGCTAGCCAAGGGCATAGTATAGAAATTGATTTAGACTTGCACCCAAGCCTGCCACCAGATATTTTGTATCATGGCACTGCTACTCGTTTTGTAGAAAGTATTTTAAAAGAAGGGTTAACAAAACAACAAAGGCAACATGTACACCTTAGCGACAAACTTGCAACTGCTACTGCTGTAGGTGCAAGGCATGGCAAACCAACGATATTAATTGTAGGTGCGAAACAAATGCAAGAAGATGGTTTTCTGTTTTACAAATCGGAAAATAATGTGTGGCTTACAGATAATGTAGAAGTGAAATATATTTCAAAAAAATAATACTTTTATAAAAATTAAAAATATAAATTATGAGTAAACTTGGTACAAAAGCAAAACCAGCAGTAATAAGAGTGCAAGAAGAAACTAGAGGAATGGAGTTGTATGCTATAGTTCAAGAAAAAGGATGGTAAGTAATTATTGGAATAGAGCCAGATAAGGACGAAGATATTACTGACCTAACTAAGTTGCTAAATGGAGAAAAAAATGCGATTAAATTAAGTGCTTCTCCATCAAGAAATGCAGCTTGCCCTTGTGGAAGCGGCAAGCAATATAAGCGTTGTTGTGGAAAATAATATTTTATGAAACGAACTTTAGTAATAGGAGATATACATGGCGGCTTAAAAGCACTACAACAAGTGTTAGAAAAAGCTGTTTTGACAAAAGAAGATACATTAATCTTTTTAGGAGATTATGTAGATGGGTGGAGTGAAAGTGCACAAGTAATTTCTTTTTTGATTGACTTGCATAATGAACAAGAATGTATTTTTATAAAAGGCAACCACGATGTATGGTGCGAGGATTGGTTAAGAACAGGCAAGGCAGAAAGTAAATGGCTGATACATGGCGGACAAGCAACAGTAGAAAGTTATAAAACAATTAGTGCGTATGATAAAAGAATGCACTTGCATTTTTTAGAGCGAATGAAATTATTTTTTGTAGATGCAGAAAATAGATTGTTCATACATGCGGGCTTTACAAGTATGCATGGCCCTGAGCAAGAATTTTACGATACAAATTTTACTTGGGATAGAACACTTTGGGAAATGGCATTAACAATGGATAAGCGGATTAAAAAAGATTCCCTATTTTTTCCTAAAAGATTAAAATTGTATCATGAAATTTATATCGGTCATACACCCACACTTTATTACAATGTAGATATCCCCATGCAAGGTTGCAATGTATGGAATGTAGATACGGGTGCTGCATTTAAAGGTAAATTGACTATAATGAATATTGAAACAAAAGAATATTGGCAGAGTGAGCGTGTGTGGGAGTTGTATCCAAACGAACAAGGAAGGAATAAATAAATACAGGTGCAAAAATGCACCTGTATATCTTAACCAATTACATATTCCACCTCCACAGCTTCCCATTCTTTAGGTACTTCTAATTTGTCTATCATTTTTTCTATTGCACTTGCAGGTATAGCAAAACTTCTATCATTGTTTTGCGAAAGCAGTTTTTTGTACTGCACTTCTAGGTTAACAATTTTTATACTAGGCTTGTAAGGTTCTAATAAATCAATTAATTGCTCACGCATTTGTAAAGTAATGTTGGTAGCATTCCATATAAATGGGGTATGGCTGCGCAAATATTGCTTTGCAATTTCTTTTGCTTCTTGTATAACTCTACCATTACCCTTAGAATCTTTGTAATCTACTTTTGCTTTTCTGCGTAATTCGTCCAAAGAGATTTTTGGTAGTAAAGGATAGTTTTTCGAAATATAAAAATCTTTACCGCTTCCTGCAATACCTGACAATATTATTACTTCAAATGTAGTATCATCAAAAGTTTCAAAGTCGGGATGTCTATCATCTTTTCTAAAGTATTGAAATTTTGAAAGGTTTGAAGGAAATACTTTTGCTCTACCCCAACAGTTATTTTCTTTGCACAATTCCTCAAATAAATTTATTTTATACAACAATTCATCAGCATCTGTGCATATTCTGCCTAGTACGTCTGCCTTTGCAAGCATGGCTACTAATTTTGTATTTACTTCCATACTAGCCTTTAGTAGTGCTTGCGTAGGATTAGGTTTCTCAAATATCCAAAGAGGCAACCCATGATGCCGCACCAAGCCTACAATATCTTCTCTAATGTTGAATGACGTTTGAAAATCTCTATACAAAATTTGCCTTGTGGTTTGTGCACCTTTTTTGGCATGCCCAGGCGATACAATATCTCCATGTTCATCTGTAAATGTTGTACTTCGTTTTTCAATATCATGCATGAGTGCAGCGGTCCATATTATTTCTTGTTCTTGTTCATCTATTGAATGATATTTTTCCAAATTTATTAGCGCAGCCAATACCATTTTAGTATGCGTTGCTACATCTCCCTCTGCATGGTGAATGGGGCTTTGGGGCACTCCATTCATATCATTTACCCAAGTAAGTTTTTGTAATTGTTCCCAATTTTTATTTTTAGTTAAATTCCACATTTGTTTAAAATTTTAGAGTTGCTTTTTTCCAATTTCTTGTCCAATGTTCATCAGTTTTTACATGTCCCTTGCGTACATATTTAAAAACATTTTCTTGAAAATTAGCAACATCATATTCAAATTTATTTCTTGTTACTATTCCCTCCATAGAGCAAATGTTTTTTGTTTGCGTGTCTATGGACAAGAATGTACTTTCTCTTTTTACCATAGAAAGAATATTCTCTTCAAATAATTTTTTGTTTGAAAAGTCACTTACCTCTTCTAGTACTGGAGCAGTTGGTAAGTCAAAAACTGACGCAATAAATTCCGTTTCTTCCCATGATAACCATTTATCTAATTCTCTTACACTAAAAACATAAAAATAGTTTTCTATTAAAGGATATTCAATGGAATGAATGGCGTAAAGATTTTCACCAAATATTTCATAGTCTCCTAAATCATTCTTTATGAGATTCCATTTTTCTTGTATTTGCCTAGTCCATGCGGAAGTTGTAGGCGCTGCATGAGACCTTGCAAATACGCCATATTTGCTCAAGCAATTGTTTTCTCCATCTAATTTTTCTGTATGTATTACAGTTTTTAAACGACATATGTTTTCCCAATAATCTTGGTTTATTCTGTCATCGCTTGTTGTACCTTGTGAAAAAGGGTAGTGAAAAGTTTTACCATATTTTCTAGATATAGACATATAATAATTTTTAGATTAATAAATAAGTAGGCATACATGATGCCAATTTATTTCAATATTTTATCTAAAAATTACATAGCGCTATTTCTTGAGGGTTGTATTTTGAAGTGCTAATAATGTTTATTCAGTTTCAAAATTTCTGCAAATGTAGTAAGAATTATAATTAAA
>JANOZW010000510.1:0-1511 GCA_031429575.1 Ferruginibacter sp. | reverse complement strand
CTATAAAGTAATCATCGGCGTTTTTATATCATGATAAAACAAAAATGTCCAATGCTCTTTCGCTGCTTGCTCCCACCATTTTTGGCGAAGCTCCATACATAATTTTCCATCGTAATCGTACTTGGCTATAAACCTACTTTTCATTTGTTGTAGTTGTGGCGCCACATCTGCACCAAAAAATATTTTTTCTCCATCTTCTTCTATCATAAAAGTTTGGTGGTAGGGTGAGTGCGCACCAGTAACTTCATAAGAAATATACTCATCTATTTTACCATTGCCTTCGGTAAATACAACATTATCAACTTGCCCTAAAATTTGAAACTCAGCTGGTGTAAATGATGGGCTACCCTTTGCAGTAGCATAGGCAAACTCATCTTTATTTACATAATAAGTGGCTTGCGGAAAACTAAGAAATGTGTGCCCAAGAATTTTATCTTCTTTGCTAACACCCCCAGAATGATCTTTGTGTAAATGACTAAGCAAAACTTTTGTTATGCTCATTGGGTCTATACCATTATCAATAAGGTTTTGATGAATTTGTAACACACCATCTTTATTACTATAACCAAGCCCAGTATCTATTAATAAAATATCGCTTTTAGTGATGATGCAAAACGGTTGTATTTCTACCAATAAACTGCCAAGCGCTCTTTCTTGCAAGTCGTCTTTTTCTTTATTAAATGGCACAAAAACTTTTGTAGTGTCTATGGTAAATGCGCCTTCGCTAAGTGGGATTATTTTCATGTGGAGAGTATATAGTATTTGGTACTTAGTATTAAGATTGCTTCTTTTGTGTTAGTGGTTTCTACTGTTGTCAGTCGTCTGAGGTTCTTGTCATTCGCACACTGTCTATCGTCCGTGGTCTGGCGTCCGTTGTCCGTCGTCATCTTAGCACCATCTGTCTATCCGCATCCAACTTTATTAAAATAAAAATTAAAATAGTAAACGTAATTAATGATGAACCACCATAGCTCATTAGCGGCAGCGTAATACCAATAACGGGTGCAAGCCCAATGGTTACACAAATATTTACGGCCACATGAAAAAATATTATACCGGCTACTGCATATGCATATACTCGGCTAAAAGTACTTCGTTGTCGCTCGGCAATAAATACAATGCGTAGCAACAATGTTAAATACAATAGCATGAGAATGGTAGTGCCCCAAAAACCAAAGTTTTCACCTACAGATGTAAAGATAAAATCGGTATGTTGCTCTGGTACAAAATCGCCTTGCGTTTGTGTGCCCTTTAAAAAACCCTTTCCCAAAAAACCACCAGAGCCAATGGCTATTTTTGATTGTTTTACATTATAATCTTGTCCCTCACTTTTTTTCTTTTTCTCTTTTTCTTGTGCTTCGGTTAGTGCAACTGTATTTTTCGACAAAAATGGGTTTTCTTTTCCTACCATACTAAAAATTCTATCTGCTTGATAGCCTTTTAATACTTTGGTAAAAACCAATGGCACAAGTAGCCATACAAATAAGGAACAAAATATCCAAGATCCAACA
>JANOZW010000509.1:0-1524 GCA_031429575.1 Ferruginibacter sp. | reverse complement strand
CTGGTTGTAAAAAATCTGCTTTGGTGGCGGGTTTGCCAAGCTCACTCACACGCCTATATATGCTAAAAATAGTACCTATAGAAACGTTTACATCTATATTACTACTACCATCCAATGGGTCAAACAAGCACACATATTTTGATTTGTTGCTTATCTCATCATCAAATACTACAATATCATCCAGCTCTTCGCTGCCTATGCCTGCACATGAAATACCGTGGCGCAAAACCCCCATCAATTGATCGTTTGCAAATACATCAAGCTTTTTTACTTCTTCTCCTTGCACATTGGTGCTACCATCATCGCCTAAAATATCCACCAATCCTGCACGATTTACTTCTATATTTATACGCTTACCTGCCAAGCCAATATCTCTTAAAAGGCTTGCTAACTCTCCTGTAGCTTGCGGAAAAGCTCGCATTTCTTGTATCGTAAATTCATCGAGGGTGAGGATGTTTCTATTTGTTGCCATAAGAAAGTATTTAGTATGGAGTACTTAGTACAAAGACTAGCGCTCAAAATTTATAGGTTAATAATATATTTTTGAAATAGCTATTTTGATAATAGATTTGCAATGTAAATATAATTTTAAAAGAAATAGATTTATTGATTGTTGAATAACTAATTTACAATAACTAAAAGCTGTATTATATCATTTAATACGACTTTAAAATTAGTTATCTGAATACTAAACACTAAGTACTTAATACTTTCCTATGTTCGTTTTCAAATTTGGTGGTGCATCTATAAACAATATTGAACGTATAAAAAATACGGCTAACATTATAAAAGACAATGCTTCGCAAAAGCTGCTCGTTGTTATTTCCGCCATGGGCAAAACTACGAATGCGTTGGAAAAAATAGCAGAAGCATATTTTGAAGGCAGAAAAGAAGATGCCTTATTGTTGTTGGAGCAAGTAAAAGCCAACCATTTAGAAGTAGTAAAATATTTGTTGGTTACCAATTGGAAAGCGGCGGAAGACCAATTAAAAAATTTCTTTACCGAAATAGAATGGATGCTGCACGATAATCCTGTGCGCCAATACGATTATTATTACGATCAAATTGTGTGTTGCGGTGAGTTGTTTAGCACTTGCATTGTAGCACATTATTTGGCAGAGCAAAAAATACCCACACTATGGATGGATGTACGAGATATTTTTAGAACCGATAATAATTTTAGAGATGCTGCAGTGGACTTTGATTTTACAACTGGTAAAATAAACAGTGAAATATTACCTTTATTTTCTACCAACGATGTAGTGCTTACCCAAGGTTTTATAGGCTCTACAGACGAAAACGAAAGTACCACACTAGGGCGTGAAGGCAGTGATTACTCAGCCGCTATTTTTGCCAATATTTTACAAGCAGATAACCTTACCATTTGGAAAGATGTGCCAGCGGTAATGAATGCTGACCCTAATAAATTTAAAGATGCGGTAAATATTCCATTGCTCAATTATACTGAAGTGATTGAAATGGCATATTACGGTGCGCAGGTTATTCACCCAAAAACAATAAAGC
>JANOZW010000508.1:0-9124 GCA_031429575.1 Ferruginibacter sp. | reverse complement strand
ACTTTAGAAATTATAGAAACCTTAAGGGATAAAACTTCTGGTAAGATAATAGTAGATGGTATTGATTTAGATAAATCTCCTAACGAAATAAAAAAGATAATAGGCGTACAATTACAAACATCTGGTTTTTACCCAGGGTTAAATTTGCTAGAGCTTATAAAATTATTTAGTGGCTTATATAACCGAGAAGTAAATGGTATGGAGCTACTTAAAAAAGTAAACCTTGCTGATAAAGCAAAAAGTAAAATAAAGGAGCTAAGTGGTGGACAAAAGCAACGATTTTCAATAGCAACTACTTTAATAAATAATCCTAAAATTGTTTTTTTAGATGAACCTACCACAGGCTTGGACCCACAAGCTAGAAGAAACCTTTGGGATTTGATAAGGGAAATAAGAAATAATGGCACTACCGTAATAATAACCACACATTATATGGACGAAGCTGAGCAGCTTTGCGATAGAATAGCCATAATGGATGAAGGTAAAATTATAAAGCTAGATACGCCTGACGGTATGATTGACGAACTCGTAGCTACTGGTTTTGAACGACCAAAGCAAGTAAAATCTGCTAACTTGGAAGATGTATTTATACATTTAACAGGAAAAGATATGCGTGAAGATTAATAGTTTAAGTTTATTGCGACGGTTATTGGGTTATTAAAAATATCGCAAAAGGTGACAGCTTTATTGTGGTCTTTATAGTATAATGTGGTAATAAAAAAAGCTGTCACCTTTATTATTGCTGTACGACAATTTTATATGCAATATGGCAATTAGAGCTCCGCACAAACTAAACTCCATTCTTTATATTTGCAAAAAATAAAAACCAAAAAATGAAGAAACTAATTTTCTGCGCAATAAGTATTGCTGCTGTTAGTGTTGTAAATGCACAAAAAATAACTACAATGCCCAAAGTAGTTCCAGGACTTAAAGCACCTGTATCAGGTTTTAACAATTCCATTGATAGTTTTAGTTATGCTTTGGGAATAAATATTGGAGAAAGTTTGAGACAAGCTGGCGTAAAAACAATTAATAGTGCATTGGTAGCTAAAGCATTGAGTGATGTATATGGCAACAAGAAAACAGTATTGCCAAAAGAGCAGTGTAATGGAATCGTACAACAAAAAATACAGGAGTTTAAGCAACAAAGTGGTGGTGCTTCTAAGGCGGCAGGTCAAGCTTTTCTAGCTAAAAATAAAACGAAGAAAGGGATAATAGCTTTACCTAATGGCTTGCAATACGAGATACAAAAAGAAGGTGAACCAAATGGAGCAAAACCACAAGCCATAGATACGGTAGTAGTAAATTATATTGGTACACTTACCAATGGTACAGAGTTTGATAATTCTTTTAAACGAGGGCAGCCAGCTAGCTTTCCCCTAAACGGTGTTATAAGAGGCTGGACAGAAATTTTGCAGCTTATGCCCAAAGGCGCTAAGTGGAAAGTGTATATACCAAGTGAACTGGCTTATGGCGAAAACCCACCAAGCGCACAAATACCGCCAAATGCAGTACTAATTTTTGAAATTTCTTTAGAAGATATTAAACCGGCTGTAACAGAAACAAAATAATTATGGAAGAGTTAAGTTTTCCTATTGGTAAATATATTGAGCAACCATTTTCTGAAATACAATTAAAGGAATGGTTGCTTGATATTGAAGTATTGCCAAAGGCGTTGGAGTATGCCATTACTAATTTAGATGCTGTACAACTTGAAGTACCTTACAGGCCTGATGGATGGAACAGTAGGCAAGTAGTACACCATGTAGCGGATAGCCACATGAATGCTTTTATTCGTTTTAAGCTAGGTCTTACAGAAGATAATCCAACCATAAAACCTTACGACCAAGATGCATGGGTATTGCTTAGCGATGTAGAAAATATTCCAATTAATGTTTCACTTACACTATTGCATGCAGTACATGCACGCATGTATGAGGTTCTAAAAAATATTAAGGGTGATGAATGGAATAGAACAGTGGTACATCCTGAACATGGAAGGCAAATGACACTATGGTATTTGCTTGGCTCTTATGCTTGGCATGGAAAACACCATACAGCACATATAAATAAATTGAGAGAAAGAAAAGGCTGGTAAAAGAGAAAGAAAAAATAGAAAGAGCGCAAAGTTTACACCTTGCGCTCTTTTGTTTTATTCAATTGTATTATTAAGATTTTCCTAACAAACCAGAAAGTGCATCTAAAATACCGCCACCGCCAGACTGTTGTTGCTGCTGTTGCTGTTGTTGATCACCGCCACCTGAAAATGCAGCAGTAAGATCAGCAAGATCGACACGACCATCATGGTTTTTATCCAAAGCATTGCCGCCAAATTGAGAAACAAGGCTACCAATATCCATACCGCCAGTTTTACCACCGCTAAGACTATTGAAAATGCTTTGTATGTTTAAACCGCCGCCACCAGCATTACTATTGTTGTTATTACTTGCACCACCAATTAATTTGTTTAATACCATTGGTAAAAGCATACTTACAATACCACCAGCTTGGTTGCCACCAATACCAAATTTACTCATAAGAGAGCCTGATAAGTTTTGTGACATACTTTGTGCTACAGGGTGGCTGTTAATATCTGCACCGCTATTGCTCTGGTTAAAAAGATTTAGTACTTGTGCTGCACCATTACCACCACTACCTAGCATGCCTTGTAGTGTGCTCATAATAGAAGATGTGGCCTCTTGTTGTACCGCTTCGTTGTGCTCATTTGGTACATCAGGGTTGTTTACGATTGATTCTTGCGAATGACCTTTTACAAGATCTAGGAGTTGTTCAAACATGTTTTTTGTTTTAGTGGTTAATAGTTAGTGTATAGACTTATTTCCCGAAGGAAAGGTTTTTTAATTGAAGAACTAAGTTACAACATTAATAATGTGATGTTGTAATTACATTAGCCTTTTTTAAAAACTAGCAAACTATCATCTATTAGATACAAATACAATTTGTCTTCTTTAAAATAGTAACTAGCTATATTGTTGTTTATTAAGTTTGATATAATATTTTCAATACTCTTTTTTGCGCAGCCCATTTTTGTGCTCATTATATTCCCAAATTTAATACGACTTCCTTGTATTTCTATATTTCCAGCAATGGTATTGCAACCATCATTTCCGGTAAGCCTATTTTTTTCTACATCCAATTCGAATATTGGTACACGATTATATTCCGCAGTATTAAGAATGTTACTTCCAATTTTTTCTAATATCCATTTGTTATTAAGTGCATTGTCAGCAAGAAATTTTCCACAACCACTGTAGATATTATTATTAAAACTAAATAGTACTTCTTTTTTAAATACTTCTTTTTTTGTTAGGAGGGTACAATCTTTTTCTAAAACGGTGATGCTAATATTTTCTGATTTCATTTTTATAGAGAAAACGGTTTTTTCAAGCGTAATATCTTTTGTAAGTTGGTTGTAAGCAAATTTTAATGATAACCCATCGTAAGCAGTAAACCTTACAGTATCATCATAATACATTCTCAAATTCCAATTAGCAGGTGTATTACCTTCGGCAAAAAAATCTATGCCATTTTGCAACATACGTTTTTCTTCTTTATTTGCAAGAGATTCGTTAAACGCTTTATTAGACTTTTGTATGTTACTTTTTTGAGAAGATGTACATGCATACATATATGTGCATAATATCAGGACTATTACAATTTTGTTCATCGTATTTATTTCTTACTCAAATATAAATTAGAAAATTACATTTTCACGTTTATAAGTAGAAATCTTCTTGTACAAATCAGTTGGGTTAAAAGGTTTGTGCAAATAATCATCAAAACCTTTATTCTTTAAATCGATTCCCATACGATCGTATAATGCAGCAGTGAAGGCTATTACAGGTGTTTTAGTATCAATTTTTCTTATCTCTTTAATGGCGGTATAGCCATCCATTTCAGGCATTTCTAAATCCATTAATATAAGGTCAAACTCTTCATTATTGTGCTTTTCTACAGCCAGCGCACCATTTACTACTTCTGTAAAATTTACGTTCCATTTTCTTAAAAAAGTAAGTAACACAAGCATATTTACTTTGTTATCTTCTGCCACCAAAATTTTCAATCCATCTAAATTTTTAAAATTGGTATCACTAAGTTTATGCACTGGTGCTTCACTTATTTTGGCGGTTATATCAAAATAAAATGTAGCTCCTTTTCCGTAGCTACTATCTATTTTTAATTCAGAATCAAAAAGAGCTACCAATTGTTTGCTAATAGAAAGCCCTAAGCCTGTACCTCCAAAATTTCTGGTAGTGCTATTATCTGCTTGCTCAAAGCTTTCAAATATTTTTTGAAGTTGATTGTCTTTTATACCTATTCCTGTATCTGCTACTGAAAACCTCATTTTTATGGTTTCGGTAGTTTTCTCTAATAGTTTAGTAGTAAAATTTATTGACCCTTTTTTGGTAAACTTAAATGCATTTGATAAAAGGTTTAATAGAATTTGTTTCAGTCTTAAATCATCGCTAATCACTTCTTCATTCAATTCGTCATCTATTTCAAAATTAAAAGATACATTTTCGTTGGTATTTTGTGCAAGGTAAACCCTGCACAATTTCGAAATCATGTGTTTCATGTTAAACACATTGCTGTCTAAATTTATTTTTCCTTCTTTTATTTTACTAAAATCTAGAATGTGATTTATAAGATGTAGCATATGCTCAGAGGTATGCTGCAATACATCGTAATACTTTTTTTGAGATGCAGATGCAGGTTCGTGTAAGAGCAAATTGGTAGAACCAATTATTCCATTTAATGGTGTGCACAATTCATGGCTTATGTTACTCAAAAATTCAGACTTAGCTCTATTCGCTCTTTCAGATTCCTCTCTTGCTATGATTAATGAATCTTGCGTTTTAGCGTGTATGTTTATGATGGTAAACATAAATATGATGCAAAGAAGAATCGGAAAAAAGTAATTCAACTTTACACTCATTTGAAACAATTCATCCGTCATTGTATAACCATAAAATAAATATTTTGGTAATAAAAAACATGCAGCTAAACAAGCTAGTGTAAAAATGAAAGTGGGTACAAAATATTTTTTTTCTTTTCTTGTATCAAATACAATTTCGTATGCCATCATCAATGGGAAGAAATAACAAACAATAGAGTAATCTATATTTAAAATATTATATGTAAAAAATACGCTAAGGCTGTTTATACAAAAAAGTAAACTTCTTGCAGTAAGGTATTTGTGTTTATAATTTAAATAAATACCAATACTTGTACTAATAGTTAAAAAGCTACAAAGTATAAGCGGGAAATAATAATTGTGAACAATGCCTAAAACAATAAAATAAATATATATGAATACTGGAAATATGCCCAAGATATTGGTTAATCTTAGCCTTTTTATCTCTTCTATTTTTAATCCATCTTTTACGCCAATATTGGTAATAAGTTGATAGATATGATTTATTTTTTTCATTGGGGATTAATAGTAAAACTTATAAACGCTTTAGAATGCAAAATATTACATTAAAATATTGTTTTTTAGTTTCTTACAAGAAAATGACTCATTTTTTACCGTTCATTTTGCTTAACACTTGTTTGAGTACTCGTTAAATAGATTTACTTTTCGTTATGCGATAAACAACTAAGCATTTAATATTTTTTCGAGCCTAGCCAATCCATCATTGCAATATCCTTTGTACCCAATGCCAAATGATGTAAAGTATTTAGAATTTTCTAAATCTTGCAATAAACTATTTTTATATTCTCCATCAAATGAGCCTTCAGCTTTGGTTTGTTCAATAATAGCTTCTACACTTTTAGGATTACCACCACTATAAATTACATCAATATTTACATACCAACCATCATTGGGAGCTTCGTTATTATTTTTTTCTTTCAGCATTTTTTTAATTGTTTGTGCATCGCCTTGCAAAACTTCTATATCATAAATAAAAACTTCGCTTACATTTTTGTAATAGTCATTCCAAAATTCGATTGCTTCAAATGTATTTTCGCCTTTTTTAAAATCGACAAAGAAACCATATTTTAAAAACCTCAGACGATGTTCATCTCTTGCATCATCATTTTGCCCCCAGGTTTTTAATAATTGTTCTTTGCTATCGCCAAAATTTACTTGGCCAACCGCCTCAATATTTACTCCAACTTGTGAGATTAAAGTTATTTTATACATAAAATTTTATTTATACAATTCAGGATGCGTATTGCCATACAATAATTCGGCAGTCATATATATCCAAGCGGCAGGGTGGTTGCTTGGTTGCCCTACACGATTATCATAATACAAATTACCACTATCATTTTTTCTTAGCATTGGCGTTTCACCATAAATATAAGTGTCTTGTGTGCATACATCTGTTAGCAATATTTTCAAATAATTTTCTACTTGCTTTTTGTCTTCTACACTATTTGCTGCATAAGCCAATGCTGTAGTGGCTTTTCCTAAATACCACCATTCTTTATTCATGGCAGTTTTATCTTTATAGAAGAAAATATCTATCTGTCCCAAAATTGATTTAGAATGATTTTGTATTTTATCATTTGCAATTGGTAAAAATTGTGCAGGCCAAATAATTAATCCTCTTGGGCCAAAATTGCCATAGCCTTTCTGTTCAAACTCTTTTCTTTTTTCACTCCAAAATTCTTTTACAATAGCTGCTTCTAATTCATCTTTTCTTTGTTGGTATATTTTAATTTTTTCATCAGCAGGATTTAATGTTGTTAAAACTGCAATAGCACTTTTTAATCCAATTAATGTTGTTGCTGCTCCCAAGCTTGTTTGGCTTTTCCAAAGTAAATCATCTTCTCTTGCCTTTTTTTGTAACCCATTTTTATCTTTGAACATCACTAAAAAATCAGCAGCCATTTTTACATTATCACTCACTTTATTTAAGTATGTTTTTTGTTTTTCTTTTGGCAAAAATAAACTGTGGCTGTACATAGCCCATATACCCCAACCGACTTCATCTACTTCAAAATCGTAATCCCAACTTGGCGTACTATTTGCAAAATAACATTGGCTCCAAGTACCTTTGTAGCATTCGTTTTCGTTGGGCTTTTTACAATCTTGCCCTTCTGCTTTTCGTTGTGTGTTTATAATAAAATTTACATTGTCTTCCGCCTCTTTTGTATAGCCTGCACAGTCGAGCATATAGCCCATTATAGCTGCATCTCTAATCCATATCATTGTATAAGGCGGCTGAGTTTCGCCTACACTACTGCCTATGCCATTGCCTTTGTTGGTTGCAAGAAGTGTATTGATTAAAATACGCTGTAACGTAATTTTCATTTTTTCATCAGGCACTTTTGGTAAAGTTGCTTTTGCTATTTTTTGTTGCCAATACAGTTTTGTTTCTTCAATTAATAACTCTGTTGTTTTCTTTTTTACATTCTCTAATTGTGTTATGCAATTTTTATAACTACCTGCTAAGGAAAAATAAAAATTCATCGTTTCGTTTTGTTGCAATGCATAGCTTGATAATGTGATGCTATTGCCATTTACAAAATCATTGTTACTTGGTTTATTAATATTAAAATCATTGTTTTTGTACAAATAATTTGTTACAGATTTTTTATTGCTGCCTATTGCACAAAAAACATCTAGGTTGGGTATTTGTTTGTCTATTGTAGTTTCATCAATTATATAATTTGTTTTTACCGCATCAATAAATGCGGTAGTATTATTTTTATTTGGCAGTGTTTTAAATTTTGAAGATTGTTCATTTAAAATAAAAGAAATGGATGCATCGTTTTGTTTATCTAAAAAACTAACATAACCATTCTTGCTATCATTATCCCAATCGCTATTAGGGTCATTTGGTTTTAATGTATTGCACACTGCCATATTACTCATATTGTACAATTGCAAATCGGTAATATTATTGTTATTTTTTTCTAGCTTAAAGGAACGACAATAAACATCTTTACTCGGTAGTACAAAATCTGTACTGCTAATAACAATACCCAATTTTTCATTTTCATATTTTGTAACCACAATTGCTGCATCATTGTATAAATAAGATTGTTTAGTATTCCAATCTTTATCTCTAAACCAAGAAATAATTTGCTTGCCATTTTTTGCAAAACCAATACCTGTATAAGAGCCCATAAATTTTTTTGTGTCAAGATGTCTGTCATACCATTCCACTTTGTTGTAGGCAGGCACAGGATGAATGGTAGCAAAATTTAATTGGTCGTAATAATTGCTACAAGGCCATCTTAAATTTACCACTTCACCATATTTACTAACCCCAACCGTTAAGCCACCATTACCCACTACAGCGTTTGTAGCTGTGGGGCCAAAAATCATTTCCATTATGGGCAGGCTTGTGTTTTGTGTTATTCCTTTTTGTGAAAGTAAAAGTGTAAATGCAAAAACCAATGAAACTCGTATTTTATAATGTGGCATAAAATATTGTGTTAGATACTATAAAACTACAATATTTTATTGAGGAATAAGTTTATGCAGTAGTGTACCAATTAAACAATACAAAATGACTTTCTGTTTCTATGTAATATTCTATTTCTAATCCTTTGAAGATTGAACTTTCAACTTTGAGAATTGTACTATTTAATGGGTTTATTTTTTGAAAATCAACGTAACTAATTTCTAAGCCATCATACAATATAGATTTAAAATCTGTTCCATTTACTAGCCTTTTTACAAAATAGTCATTTTTAAATTTTTCTTTTAAAATATCTTTATAATAAGTAGAATGCTCATACTCTTTTTCCATAAGCGTTATCCAAAACTGAATATCTTCTTTTGTATAATTTTCAACATCATTCCATTCTTCATCAAGCATTTTTTGCTTTATTATCAAAATAGGTATGACTTCTTTAAATGAAATTTTTTCTTTTTCTATAAATAAAATTTTTATACTATCCGTTTCACCATTTGAGCAATCAATATCAATCATATTAAACTTTATATGCAAAGCCTGTAAACAATGATTTGTATAGTTTTCATTTTGCTTTAAATATTTTATAATGTTCATTAAAATAATACTTTTTTTAATACGGAATAATTTTCTTTTTTGCTATCATCAATCACCATATACACTTGCTCTTTAAAAGCATCAAATAAATTAATTTTTGTTGCTAAAAGTTTTAAAAACTCATTTTTATC
>JANOZW010000507.1:0-7047 GCA_031429575.1 Ferruginibacter sp. | reverse complement strand
TGATAAAATTGCAGGTATAATTAAGGAGATGGGTTTATAATGTATAGAAAAGTTGTTGTGGGATAAATGGTTGATAAAAATATCAAAACTGCTTATGAAGAAAAATTTATTTTTTGCGTTGCTACTTGTTCTACCATTTCTAATAATTGCACAAACAAAACCTGTAAATGCATTTCAGCAGAAAGCTATGCTGCTAAAGCGTTTTATGGATAAGAATCATTATCAACCAGTACAATGGAATGATAGTTCTTCCGTAATGCTGTTCGATAAATGGATAAAAGATTTAGATAGAGAAAAACTTTTTTTTACGCAAAAAGATATTGCAACACTATCAAGTTATAAGAATACTTTAGATGAAGAAATGCTTGGAAAAAGTTGGAGCTTTTTTGAGGCTTCTATAACTTTATATAAGAAAAGAATACAAAAAGCAGACAGTATAATACAGGTGTATCTTTCAAAACCAATGGATTTTACAAAGCCAGATAATTTAACTTGGTCTGCTACAACATTTGCTGTAAGCGAAATAGAACTTACAAAAAGATGGCAACAATATTTAAAATGGCGTTTGCTAGATAATATTGCAGATTATATAACGGATGATGGAACAACTTTAACCGCAAGCCCCCCAAAAGATTTTGCTAAAATTGAATTAGAAGAAAGACAGAATGAGCAAAAGCTAGAAAGTAGCTACATAAAAAATAAACTACAAACACCAGAATTATTTTTAGATAATATGAAAGATGATTATCTAAATGCCATTGCATGGTGTTACGACCCACATTCAAACTATATGAATCTTAAAGAAAAAGATGAGTTTAGTGCAATGGTAAGTGCCATGGAATACAGTGCAGGCTTATCTGTAGATGAAAATGATAAGGGAGATAAAACCATAGGATATTTACAACCAGGAGGTAGCGCATGGAAAAGTGGACAGCTGCATAAAGGTGATGTTTTGCTTAAGGTGAAAGTAAATGGCGTTGAGAAAGAAGTTGCCAATATGAGTGCAGATGAATTAGAAGATGTACTGTCTGGAAGCAAAAGTGGAGATGTAGAAATTACTTTTAAAACGGCTGCTGGTGTGGTAAAAACAACAAAGCTATTGTTAGAAACAGTATCTGACGAAGAAGAAAAAGTAAAAAGTTATGTTGTAAAAGCAAATAAAAAAATTGGATACATAAACTTGCCAGGCTTTTATAGTAGAGAAGAAGATTATAAAGATTTGAAGTATGATGGTTGCGCCAATGATGTTAGTAAAGAAATAATAAAACTTCGTAAAGACAATATTGAGGCACTCATACTAGATGTAAGAGACAATGGCGGTGGAAGCATGTGGGAAGCCATGCAGCTAGCAGGAATTTTTATAGATATTGGGCCAGTAGCATCGGTAAAAGAAAAAGATGGGAAAGTTTCTTTTTTGAAAGACCCAAACAGAGGCACCATTTATGATGGGCCATTAATAGTGCTTATAAATGGGCAAAGTGCTAGTGCGAGTGAATTTTTGAGCGCAACACTGCAAGATTACAATAGAGCAATAATTGTTGGTGGAACTACTTATGGAAAAGGCACGGCACAGGTAGTAGAGCCACTTGATACCAATAAAGTAGATCTAAATAAAAAGTACGAAGACTTTGTAAAAGTTACCGAGCGTAAATTTTACAGGGTAAATGGAAGTACGGTGCAATGGAAAGGTGTAGAACCTGATATTGTATTGCCCGATTTTTTTGAAGATATTTCATTTAAAGAAAAAGCCAATGCAAGTGCATTAAAGCCGGATAATAGTAAGGTAGGAAATTATGTGGCTGCAAGTGCTTTGCCTTTATCTGCTTTGAAGACTAAAAGTGAAGCAAGAGTTAGTATAGATCTGTTTTTTAAAACTAAGCAACTTATTTCAAAATATATTTCGCAAAGTAAAAATGGTATTTCTATTCCATTGCAATGGAGTAGTTTTTCGCAGTATTATACAAAAGAAAAAGAGCGATTTGCACTTTTTGCAGATGAAAAAATTGATGCGAAAACGGATATAACGGCTGATAATAATTTATTTGATAAGGAAAAGTTTAAAACATCTGGCAAGCAGGAAAAGGAAACCAATGAAACTTATTTAAAGCTGATTGCTACTGATAAAGTAATAGCTGAAGCTTGTAAAATATTTGAAGATATGCTTCAGAAATAATATGTAATATACAAAAAAGTAAATACTTTTATACCTTAAAACCAACAACTACAATATGAAAAAAATCTTAAGCATGATTGTGGCAATAACTTGTTTGCTTTTTGCAAATCAAACTATTGCGCAAGACTATGATAATGCTGGTCAATATATGGCCGCTATAAGTGCACAACAAGAAAATGTTTCTAAAAGATATATGGCGTATACAAGTGCCTCTGCACATGGTAAAAGAGAAAAGAAAGTACAATCACTTAGGAGTAAGCTAATGGATGAAATACAAGAAGCTAAAATGAATATAAATGCATTGCCAAGTTATAAAGGCGATAAAGCATATAGAGATAGCGCAGTAAGTTTTATGAAGTTTTATTATAATGTAATGAACGATGACTATGCCAAAATTATAAATATGGAAGAAATAGCAGAGCAGAGTTATGACGAAATGGAAGCTTACCTATTGTTAGAAGAAAAAATACAACTAAAATTGGGGGAAGCGAATAAAAAAATGACACAAGCGCAAAAGGATTTTGGGGCAAAGAATAATGTAAATATTATTGATGACAAAAGTGCGTTAAGCGAAAAAATGAAAGAATCTGGTGCGGTAAGTAAATATTATCATCAAGTGTATTTAATATTCTTTAAACCATACATACAAGAGAAAAATTTAACGGAAGCCATTGGAAAAAATAATTTGACAGGTATTGAACAAAGCAAAAGTGCGATGCTGAAATTTGCGCAAGAAGGTCTTGTAAAATTAGCTACTATGAAGGGTTATAACGGGGATCTTTCTTTGGTGGGTGCATGTAAAACATTGCTCAATTATTATGTAAAATAAGCAGAAAAAACGGCAGGGATAAATGATTTTTTATTGACCAAAGAACGTTTTGAGGGTATAAAAAAAGAAATGGATAAAAAGGGAGATAAAAGAACAAAAGAAGATGTGGAAGCATACAATAAAGCAGTGAATGATATGAATAAATCATCTAATGCTTATAACATTACCAATAAAATGTTAAACGAAGAGCGTACAGAAACACTTAATGGGTGGAACAAAGGCGTAAAAACTTTTTTTGATGAATTTACACCTCGTTACAAATAAATAATTTATAAAATGTAGATAAAAATGTCAAGCTTTTGCTTGACATTTTTTTATCTTGCAAGCCATACATGAAACTATACGAAGATACTTACCGCCACAAAGGCCTCCGCAAAAAATTACTAGATTTATTAAGAGAAAAAGGTATTACAGATGAAAATGTGTTGAATGCTATGAACAATATTCCTCGTCATTTTTTTATGGATAGTGCGTTGGATAATATCGCTTATGAAGATAGGGCTTTTCCAATATCTGATGGACAAACGATTTCACAGCCTTACACCGTTGCATACCAAACCCAATTACTACAAATAAAACCTAATGACAAGGTTTTGGAAATTGGTACTGGAAGTATTTATCAAGCTACCGTATTAGCAGAGTTGGGCGCAAAAGTATTTACCATAGAAAGGCAAAAAAATCTTTTTGACAAAACAAAAAATTATATTTTTAAAAACAAATACATAAACTTAAAGTTTTTTTATGGAGATGGATTTGAAGGCTTGCCCACTTATGGGCCATTTGACAAAGTAATTATAACTGCTGCGGCACCCTTTGTACCGCCAAAGCTTATGCAACAATTAAAGACTGGTGGGTATATGGTTATACCTGTAGATGAGGGTACACATCAGCGTATGAAACGATTAACCAAAAAGGAAGATGGAACTTTTAGTGAGGAGGTATTTGAGAATTTTTCGTTTGTACCAATGTTGAAAGGGAAGAACAGCCCCCTAAATACCCCGCAGGGGAACTTTTAGTTTCTAATAATTTGTAGTTTTATTATTTAATTTAGTTGGTTTATTTTTTGTCCAAACAAAGAAGCAGCTATAGTCATCATCGTTGTGTCACTCACTTCAGGGACATACCATTATTCAGCTTTTATTATGCAATAGATTGTGCAATAGATTGACAATTTCTTTTTATTTTTTCAAAACATATTCTATTGCATAATCTCGTGCGTTTCTTCCCCCTTCGGGGGAGATAGAGGGGGCTCATATCTCCAACCCAATCTTCTTCATCAACAAACTTGCATTCATATTTGTACAAACGCCGTCTTTGAGTTTATAATCAAAAAATAATTCTTCGCCTTTTGTTTGTGCATCAAAATGAAAATTAAGTACATTTTTTGGATATTCTTTTTCTAACGTGGCTAGTGCAACATCATGCGTAGCTAAAATAGCAGCTGCTTTTTGTTTGATGAGTTGGCGTATCAAGGCTTCTGAGCCTGTGTGACGATCTAGAGAATTGGTGCCACGGAGTATTTCGTCAAGCAATACAAATACTTTTTCGTTTGCATTTATTTTTTCTATTACAGTTTTAAGTTTTTTAAGTTCAGCATAAAAAGTAGAGGTGCTTTCTTCTAAATTATCGGCAATGCGCATACTGCTAAGGAGTTGCACAGGCGAAAGCTCAAGCGACTTTGCACATACAGGAGCGCCCGCCATGCTAAGGATTACGTTTATGCCTATGCTGCGTAAGTAGGTACTTTTGCCGGCCATGTTACTGCCTGTTACAAGCATTATTTCTCCAGCAGTATCAATATTTATAAAATTATTTACTCTTTTGTTTTGATGAATAAGAGGATGCCCAAGTTCTGTAGCAGCAATAAAAAAATGACTTTCTTTTAATATAGGAAAACAAAAAGTAGGATTATTAAAATGCAATGTTGCAAAACTATTGAGGGCTTCAAATTCGGCTAAGGTATCAAACCACAATTGCACATCTTCATCATTCCGTTTTTTCCATTTTTCTAGATCTAGTACTTGCTGTAAATTCCACATCAGAAAAATATTTATTGGAATGGCAATAACCATGTTGTAGCGTAAATCTAATCTGTCTAAAATCTTTTTTAGCTTTTTTATTTTACTTGATGCAGCAATGTTTTGTTTTTGTAAGCCAGTTTTTAATTGCTGTAATCGGGGAGAAGTAAAGGCTTCTTTTTCAATAGCAGCAATGCTTTCTGAAAGAATTCCTAGATCTTCTACCATGCTTGATAATGTATTGTGCAAAGGCGCTACCACTTTGTTTATTTGGTATGCAATGGCTAGAAATATAAATAAAAACAAATACCAAATTCGCTCAGATAAAATATCAAAAGAATAAAGAATTGTTATAGAAATAATAATAGCTGGCAATAACCAACGAAGCCATTGCCAAGGTTTAAATTGTAAAAATAAATTCGGTTCTTGTAGCCAATGCTTAATTTTTTCTAGCGTATTTTTTTTAATACTACTTTCTTTACCTATGGCTTGCAGGTTTTGTAGCCATTCATTTTTTGTGGCAAGTTCTTTTACGGCAGTTTGCCTTTGCAATATGATTTCTTTTGTTGCAGGGCTTAGTAACCATGTAGCTAATTTTTCTGCACCAAGTTCGGATGTTGTTCTGTTTAAAAACTGGAATAATGAAGCTCTGCCAAACACATCCATATCATTTGCATAAAAATGATCGTGTGGGGTAAATTGTACACCATCTTCAAATTTATTGTATTTTCCTTCGAGTGCTTTTAGCTCATCTTCATTAATATTGATGAGGTATTGCAGATGTTTTATGGCTGCTTTATTTGCAAGGTCTTTATAAATGAGTTGTATAAAAACTGCAATTAAAATAATAGCTGGAGCAATGGCAAACAATTTATTTAATGACCATAAGAAGTAGAATGCAGCAATAATTGCTAGCATACTTCCAAGCCGTAAAATACCAAAAATAGATTTGCGCTGTTGTAATATCTTTTGCTCTTGCTTTAATGTACCTATTCTATTTTCGTAAAACTGCTTTGCCTCCATGTTGTAAAAATACTGGAGAAAAAGTTATCTTAAAAATAGTTTTAATAATTGCATTACCAGTTACTTCCATTATTGCTGAATTGCAATACAATTAAAGAATCAGCATCATCTTTTTTAATGATTTGCCTGCCTTGGTATATTTTTGTTAATGTATCGCCACAATAATTTCTTTTAGTTACAAATGAATAAGTAGTTGTATTATTTGGCTTGTATGTCTTTTTATCTCTTGTGTACCAAAATTTACACGCAACACAATCTAATTTAATAAGGGGGGCATTACCGTAATAACATTTTGCTATTAATTTTGCTTGGCTTTCGGTCATGGGATCAGGAGTTATACTACTGCCTATTTGATAACAAAATTTTTCTCCATCACTTTGATAATAATTGCATGAGGTTAGTGCATTGCCTCCTAAGAAACTTCCACAGCTACTATTGGCTACACATGCCAAAAGTTCTGCCTCCGTTTTATCACATATTTCCCCCATTTGATTTCCATTAAAATCTATTAATTGCCAGCAGTGCTTTGCTGTTACATCTTCTGCTTTATCTTTTTTACATGAAACGATTGATACAAAAAAGCATATGCTTAATATGGCGATTAGTACTTTCATAAATTATTTTTTGAATAAAAAAGTGTAGTACAAATGTAAAATATTAAAGTTATGAATGTAATATTTTGTCCTATTTTTTGAGAGGTAGCGAATTTAAGCGTGAGGGATAGAAGCGGCTACCCCGGTGAAGGTTTTGAGTGAGGGCTTTGTGCCGGAGTAATAGTGTATAGCCCGACCCTTTGCCGCCCTATATTGAAAAGACTTGAATTTACAATACACTAACCATTGTCATAAACTGCGGCAATGGGGCACGCACCAATAATTTTATGATTTCTTAACAAATAAGAATCCGTATTTTTGTAATGCTGTTAGGGTTTTGGTCTAATATCTTTTGTCTAAAATCTAACAACTAAAACGGGGCCGTTTTGGTTTTGACAGCATAGATCTTTG
>JANOZW010000506.1:0-3922 GCA_031429575.1 Ferruginibacter sp. | reverse complement strand
GAAAAACTTTTGTGTTGTTTACTACAAACACATCTTTATCGTCAAAATATTCTTGAATGTCGTTGAAAGTGCGATTTTCAATATTGCCTGTTTTACGATTGATCACCATCATTCGGCTTTCTTCTCTTTTTTTTGTAGGGTTTTGGGCAATTAAATTAAGCGGAAGGTCGAAGGTAAACTGAGATAATTTCATATGTAATAAAATAGTTTTTTATTACATGCCGTGTAAATGCGATTACTTACTGAAAATGAAGCCTTTAATTATTGAAAGGCACTTATCATGTTACGGCATGATTTTCTTAAAGAGCGCAAAAGTACGGTTTTATTGTGAATGTTGAACAAGAAGTTTTTGATCAGAGGTGTCACCTTTCATTTTAGGCTTTCTAGCATAAAGCAGCAATATAAAAGGTGACACCTCTAATTGAATATTCTACAATTTTAAACAAGAAGTTTTTGCCCTGGCACCGCCGCCAACAACTCCTTTGTATAATTTTCTTTTGGAGAAAAAATAATTTCATCAGCAGTTCCGCTTTCAATAATCTTTCCTTTGTTCATCACCATTACCCTATCGCTTATATAATGGATTACGGATAAATTGTGAGAAATAAATATACAAGTGAAATTGTATTCAGCTTTTAAATCGTTTATAAGATTTAGCACTTGTGCTTGCACACTCACATCGAGCGCAGAAACACTTTCATCAAATATTAAAAAATTAGGATTGAGTGCAAGTGCACGTGCTATACATATACGCTGGCGTTGCCCACCGCTAAACTGATGTGGGTATCTACTGAATACATCGGCAGGCATATTTACTTGCTCTAGTAAATGAATGGCTTTTTCTTTTCTTGCATTTTTGGAAGATGATAAGCCGTGTACATTCATGGGTTCTACAATGGCATCGCCAATACTTAGTCTTGGGTTTAGCGAGCCATAAGGGTCTTGAAAAACAATTTGCAATTCTTTTCTTAGTAATCGCATTTCTTCCGCTGTGGCTTTTGCAATATCCTTTCCTCCAAAAAAGATATTGCCACTTGTAGGTTTTACCAAATGTAAAATAGCTCTCCCCAATGTTGTTTTTCCACAGCCACTCTCTCCAACCAAACCAACGGTTTCATTTTTATAAATACTAAAACTTACATCGTCCACCGCTTTGTAATGCTCGGTTACTTTGCCAAACATATTTTTCTTAGATGGAAAATATACTTGTAGGTTTTCTACTTTCAGTACAATTTCTTCTGATGGTTTTAATATTTCTTTCATTCCATCACTTTTCACCTCAACATCTTTTTCATTCATAAAATCATCAATAACCGATAATCTTTTGCCTTTGCTTTTTGGCGATGGCATACAGGCCAATAATGCTTTTGTATAATTATGTTGTGGATTTGCTAATACCATTTTTGCATTTCCTTTTTCTACCAATTCGCCTTTGTACATCACCACTATTTCATCCGCCACATCTGCCACTAACGATAAGTCGTGGGTAATGAAAAGGATGGCCATATCATTTTCTGCTTGTAAGTTTTTAAGCAGTTGCAAAATATTTTTTTGTACCCGTACATCCAAAGCCGTTGTGGGTTCATCGGCTATAAGCAATGCTGGGTTGCAACTCATGGCCATGGCTATCATTACCCGTTGCTTTTGTCCGCCACTTATTTGATGTGGAAAACGATTAATCATTTCCGCAGGCACAGGCAGTTCTACTTTTGTAAACAATGCTATGGTTTCTTCTTTGGCTTGTTGTTTGGTTAATCCTTTGTGCAACATCAAAGATTCCATTACCTGTGCTCCGCATGTATGCACGGGATTAAGCGATGTCATAGGTTCTTGAAAAATCATGGCTATTTTATTGCCACGCATGTTGCGCATCTCATTCTCGTTAATATTAGCTAGATTCTGTGTTGTGCTTCCATCTTCGCTAAACAACATGTCGCCTTTTATTGTTGCTTGCTTGGGTAGCAATTGCATAAATGATAAAGCAGTTACTGATTTTCCTGAGCCACTCTCTCCTATTAGTGCGGTTATTTTTCCACGAGGTATATCAAAAGAAATATTTTTTACGGCTTGCACCGAATTGTTTTCTTGGGTGAAGGAGATTTGTAGGTTTTTTATTTGTACCAAAGGAAGCATGATACAAGATAAAAGAAAATGGAATAAGTTGGGTGAAAAAATTTTGAAGGGATAGAACAATCGGAAGTCCCGATTTATCGATGTTTAATTTTTTATAAATTCAGTATGTCGGAATTTCCGACATACTGAATTTCTTTCCTGTTTTCCGCACATTTCTAAAATTTTTCGATTTTCCTTTATAAGTATTTGGTAATCATTATTTATTTTTTTTATTTAGGGTGACCCAAGCATTTTTTACCTTAGCCTCATGTTTATTAGAAAGAAACAAAATAGCAGTGGTAGTATAAGTGTTCAGGTCTTGCAAAAGCGACAAGGAAAAAATGTATTGCTACATAGTGTAGGCAGCAGTTTCGATGATACGGAAATTTCTAACCTTCTTTTACAAGCCAAAGTTTGGATAAATAATCAATCTGGAGCGGAGTTAGATTTTGACAATACAGAGCAACTGTTTTCCAAGTTTATGGACAATATTTTATCTATAAAACCAGTAGGTACAAATATAATTTTAGGAAGAATTTTTGATGAGATAGGCTTCAATGCCATCGAAGATGATTTATTTAGAAAATTAGTATTAGGTAGAATAAACTATCCTGTAAGTAAATTAAAATTAGTTGAATACTTAGCTCGCTATGAACAATATTATATTGATGAAGATACGATTTATCGGTACTTAGATAAGATTGCTACAAAATACAAAAGACAGATACAGCGGCTAAGCTATGACCATACTGTAAGTATTTTAGGGCATAGCCCTAAAATTGTTTTCTACGACGTAACGACTCTATATTTTGAAATAGAACAAGAAGATGAATTACGAAAAACTGGATTTAGTAAAGACGGTAAACACCAACATCCACAAATAGTGTTAGGGTTACTAGTAAGTAAAGGAGGTTACCCCTTGGGCTATGAAATATTCCAAGGCAATAAATATGAAGGATATACTATGCTTCCTATACTTAATTATTTTAAGCGAGCCTATAAGCTAGAAAAAATAATTGTAATAGCAGACTCGGGGTTAATGAGCAAAAAGAATCTTGATAATTTAAAGGCAAATAAATACACTTATATAATTGGAGCAAGAATAAAAAACGAAAACGATAAGCTAAAGCAAGAAATACTTTCTTTACAATTAAAAAATAATGAGTACAAAGAAATAATTAAAGGGCAAGACAGATTAATTATTGGCTACTCCGATACAAGAGCTAGAAAAGATGCACACAATAGGCAAAGAGGAATTACTAAGTTAGAAAAAGAAATAAAATCAGGGAAGCTTACTAAAGATAATATTACCAATAAAGGCTATAAAAAATTCTTAGATGTAACCATAGAAGGCAGCGCTTCTATAAAAATAAATAAGCAAAAAATAGAAGAAGATAAAAAATGGGACGGGCTAAAAGGATACGCCACCAACACTACCTTAACCATAGCCGAAGTAGTAGATAACTACAAAGAATTATGGATAATAGAAAAGGCTTTTAGAATAAATAAAAATGATATTAAAATACGACCAATATACCACAGGCTACCTAAAAGAATAGAAGCTCATATTTGTATTTGCTTTGCTGCTTACAAGATAATAAAGGAACTTGAACGGCAACTAAAAGAAAAAGAATACAACATTACACCAAATAGAATACTTGAAATAGCACAAAGTTTAAATGAAATTGAAGTGAAAATACCAACCAATAATCAAGTGAAAAAGAAAATTCTATTCCTCACAGAAGAACATCAATTAATCAAAAAGTGGATGGACGAAAAAAATGGGTGACCCATTGCGGAAGACAGGAAA
>JANOZW010000505.1:0-5743 GCA_031429575.1 Ferruginibacter sp. | reverse complement strand
CAGTTACAGGAGAACCTGAATTATACACTCTTGAAAATCCATCATAAATGCGAACACTCGTAAACGGCAAAGATGTATTTTCATAAGCAATCATAATACACCAACCACCATAATGACCACCATTATTCATTGCACCTGCTGCCAAAGGTATATCGGCCACAGTATATGTACCTGCTCCATTTGCTTGTATAAATGCCTTTATATCCACGTAAGATTGATAGGCAACCTCTGTAGTAGAGATAGCATATTGATCTACACTGGTTACAGGTGCAAATACAGTGGAATATGCACCTGAACCGCCTTTTCGTATTTTCACTTTCCTTAAAGTATCTGGTGCCGTAGTGATAACTGTATTTTCTAACCTTCCTCCCCAATATAATCTTGCATATTTTATGGTATTTGTACCTGCGGGCAAAATTAAATCTGCTGATGTAGCATTTGATGGACCGTTGTAAAGAATTGCGCTAGCCTCTAAACTCATATCAAAAAAACAATCTACACTTGCAGCAAAATTTTGATGAATTTCTACTGCTATTACATTGTTACCTGCTACAAATGCGCTTGCGGGAATAGAAAACGTTTCGCCTGTTGTAAAGTTATCACCTAATGATGAAGTATTATAAACGATTGCACCTAATGGCATATTAGATCGTTTTACTTCAATACCATTTACATATATTACAGCACCATCATCATAACTAATCGTAAAATTAAAAAAAGAATACAAAGCAGGATTTGAAATGTTTACTGTTTTTAAAAAATAATTTGTATTAAATCCTGTTGGAATTGTAATACTTTCGCCTCTGCCATACCCAAAAGTGCCTGTAGCGTTTATCCAGTTTACAGCTGGTGGCGATGTAAGCGTGCGCCATGCTGTACCTAGATCAGTATTTGGGTTATTATAACTCCAGCTAGATCCACTATTGAAAACTGTTAAATTTGGATTAGAAAAAAAATCAATAGAAGCAGGTTGCATATTGCTATTATCGTTTCCATATTGACTAAAGCCAATACCACCTTGCCCATTAGCGGCATCTCCTGTTTGATTCATTTGTGTAAGTTCCACAGTAGTGCCGTTTAATACATGCATACTTGTGTTACCAATAATGGTAGTTGCCCCCTTTAAGTTTTGAGAAAAAACCTGCGTATAAGGCCTAATTTGAGCCCTAGCTGTTGCAGTTAATAGCAGTATTAAAGCCAATAATTTGGCTGTTTTTTGTAATGTTGTAAGCATTCTTTTTAGTTTAGGTTAAAAAAAGCTCACAGGTAATAAAGGAAATATATTCTCTTTCTCTAGATATTTGGAATTGTTTGTTTTGGGTATGTTTGAACGCTTATTTATCGTTTTAGGGGGAATAACGAGAACAGCTGTTTCATCAATGCAGGATAAAGATATATAATTTATTAATATTAAAAATATATAATTTTATTTTTTATTAATGTGTGGATAATTTAGGTATGGTTACAATACCAATTATACAAATAATTTGGGGTTAGTTACATATAAGTGAGTCTTAAATTAATGTACTATTTTTTATATTCAGCAAATAGTTTATTAAACTTTTCAACTTTTGGTCTTACTACAAATTGGCAGTAAGAAGCACTTCCGTTTTCGTTGTAATAATTTTGATGATACTCTTCGGCTTTATAAAAAGTAGTTGCAGGCTCAATTAAGGTAACAATGGGGTTTTTAAAATTGCCACTTATATTTAATGATGCTTTATATTTTTCTGCAATAGAAAGTTGATGTTCATTGTGGTAAAAAATAATGCTTCTGTATTGTGTACCTACATCATTCCCTTGCCTATTAGGCGTAGTAGGATCGTGGGTTTCCCAAAATATTTTTAATAAGTCTTCATAAGAAACGATTGTGTTGTCAAACGTTATTTGCAAACATTCCGCATGGTTAGTAGTACCGGTACAGATATCTTTGTAAGTTGGAATTTTCGTATCGCCACCACTGTAGCCACTTTCCACTTTTATTACCCCTTTTACATTTTGAAAAATGGCTTCTGTACACCAAAAGCAACCATTACCCAATGTGGCTATTTCTATATTATTTTCTATCATCTTCTTTTTTTATAGGTACGATATTTGTGCCATTTAGTTTTTAGGCTCTTTGTTAATATCCTCTTCGCTGCCTTTTAATTTTTCTATTTCAATATTGCCCTTGTCATCTCTAATGGTTTTTGATGCTTCGTATTTTTTTGGTGGTGCACCGGCAAATAAATTTCTGATATGTATCCATTTTCCGTCTCTCCATTTAAATCCTTCATGTTCACCATCCGAAATCAACGTCCATTTTTTTTGTGGGGTGTTTGTTTCAGAAACCAATTCATCAAAAACAATTACATCCATATCTTCATCATATGTAAGGCGAGGAGATGCCTCTTTTTTAAACTCCATAATAAAACGAGCTGTATTTTTTGGATAATTACTTCCTTTTTCCATAATAAAAAGCTTGTTTCCAAATACAGGTTTTCCATCTACAAATTCTAAAACATCCATTACCTTTTTATCGCTTTTTATGTTGTTTTCATCAAAACCCAATAATGTATAAAATGTACGACCATCATACTTTTTCAAAATTATTTTGTAATAAACCGCTCCCATCCAACCTAGGTTATCTCCAATGGTATCATATGCATTTTTAGTAACGTCTGATTTATCTATTAACACAAAAGGTTTAAATGAACCATCTGCGGTTTTCATTTGTATAGCACCATGTTGCCTAACGGTATTTTCATTTATTAATAGTTGCCATGTGAATATTCTAAACGAACTATCTGGCGCATATAATTTTGAAATATTGATGATGGAATCAAAGGGAAAATTAAAAGAATTTTTTGTTTTAAGTGCACGTACAAATATTCGTGTAAAGGCACTATCCGCCATAAACCTATCGCCTGGGTTTATACCTTGTATAATTTTTAAGCCTACCAACTTTAAGGAATCTTCTTTTTTGCGTAGAAATTTATTATCGGCAGGAGAAATACGTTGTGCATGAATTTGTATGCCGATAATAATTGTAAAAAGAAAAATAACAGTACGTTTCATTTCATAAATATATAAAATGATAAAGGAATGAAAGGTTAATATTAAAATTTGATAAATCTTTAACTAAAATGAGTGCTACAGTATTGGAGACTCAAGTCCCTACTTCGGAGGGATTTAAGGAGGCTCTTACGTCTATTATCGCTTTCACCAACTTCTCCCAACTAAATTTCTTTTTTTCTTCTTTAATATTTGCAATGAAGTAATTTTCATCTTTTGTAAAGTACTCCATTATTTTTTCTGCTATAGAAGCTGCATTTGGCTCAGCTACCAATCCCACTTTACCATCAGGTACTAGCGCTGGTAATCCGCCCACATTGGTAACTATCATCGGTATTTCAAAATGATAGGCTAGGGGCGTTACGCCACTTTGGGTAGCATTTCTATAAGGTTGTATTACCATATCTGCTGCGCAAAAATAATTTCGAACTTCACTATCAGGTATAAAATCTGTTCTTAAAATGAGCATTTCTTGCAAGCCAAGTGTTGTTATTTGCTCATCAAAAACTTTTCTATCTTCATAAAATTCTCCTGCTATCAATACCTTAAAATGGTTATTGCCATTTGCTTTTAATATTGCCAATGCATCTAATAAAATATCCAAACCTTTGTATTTTCTTATAAATCCAAAAAAGAGAATAATCTTTTCTTTAGTTTTAATACCGATATCTTTTCTTGCTATGTCTTTACTTATTTTTTCTCCAAAATTATCATACAATGGATGTTGAACTAGTTGCACAGGTTTTTGTGCATCAAATGTTTTTAAATCAGCCATTACTTTTTCACTCATCACTATCACTTCATCTATTGGTTTTAAAAAGTATTTTGTAAATGCTTTATCACCTTTTCTTTTTTCGTGCGGAATAATATTATCGGCAATACACACAATTTTTGTATACTTATTTTTTTTTACCAAACGTAAAATTGTGCCCAAACATGGTCCCATAAGTGGCAACCAATATCTTACTACAATAATATCTGGTTTAAGCCTTTTTAATTCATTGCCTACACTTATCCAATTAGGTGGAAAAATAGAATTGATGCGGACTTTTATATCCAAATCTTTTGGTGCAGGTTCTTCCGAATATTGTGTTTTACCTGGAAAAATAAAGGAAGGGTATTGCAGAGAAAATGTATAAATAGTAGTATCAAAACCTTGGCTCATAAATTGCCTTGCCAAGCGCTCATTAAATGTAGCCATACCACCGCCACGTAGCGGGTATGCAGGGCCTATGATAACTACTTTCTGCATTTACAATCCCATTTTTTTTTCTATGAGATATAAATTTCTTTCGCTAGAATTTCTTGCTATCAATTCGCCAATAAACCCTGCTAGAAAGAGTTGTACGCCAATAGTCATTATAAACAATGCAAAGAAAAATAAGGGTCTTTGTGTCATACCTGTTGTATCAAAAAAGAATTTTGAAATAGTGAGGTAAATAAAGATACTAAAACCAAGTATAAAAGAAAGTGTTCCCCATAACCCAAAAAAATGCATAGGTCTTTTCCCAAACTTACCAACGAACATGATAGAGAACAAATCTAAAAATCCATTTACAAAACGCTCCCAACCAAATTTTGTTACACCAAATTGTCTGGCTCTATGCTCTACTACTTTTTCACCAATTCTTCTAAAGCCTGCCCACTTGGCAAGTATAGGAATGTAGCGGTGCATTTCGCCATATACTTCTATACTTTTCACTACTTTTTTTCTGTATGCTTTTAAGCCACAATTAAAATCGTTTAGTATTATCCCGCTGCTTCTTCTTGCGGCAGCATTAAATAATTTTGATGGAATATTTTTTGTTAACTTATTATCAAAGCGTTTCTTTTTCCAGCCACTTACAATATCAAAATTTTCTTCTAGTACCATTCTGCGGAGCTCTGGTATTTCATCTGGCGAGTCTTGCATATCAGCATCCATGGTTATAATTACATCGCCTTGTGCTGCTTTAAAAGCTTCGTTCAATGCTGCACTCTTACCATAATTGCGCTGAAACTTTATACCTTTTACCGCTTCGTTTTTTGCACGAAGTCCTTCTATCACATTCCAAGAATTATCAGTGCTGCCATCGTCCACCATGATAACTTCGTAGCTATAATTATTGGCAACCATTATACGCTCTATCCACTCCATTAAATGTGGTAGAGATTCATCTTCGTTAAACAGTGGTATTACAATTGATAAATCCATTATTTATTTTTATTATCCGAGCAAAGAAGCAGCTATGTGCAGCGACAGTGGCGACGCTCCGTTCAACAGTATTTCTTCATTCATCTTTTTCTGAATTATTGTTGGTTTACCACAAAGAACACAAAGAATTCACTAAGTTTTTCTTTGTGCTTCTTTGTGCCCTTTGTGGGGTGTTTTTTTAAGATCAATTCATTTTCTTCTGCGATAAAAACCCTGCACCAATCAAAGATACCAAAGCGCCAATAATCATATACATTAACGTGTTTATTGTTACGGTCATTGGTAATTGAATATTTTTTATCTTGTTTCCATTTTCTATGACTTCAGCTGGCGTTTTATTGGTATCTAATGCGTTTATCTTGTTTATTTCTTCAATCGTTTTTTCAAATATTTGTGGGTTCATTTTATAAAACACAAATGTAAAAATGGCCATCATTAAAGAGACAACTACAAATGTTTTAAATCCTTCCGAAAAATAATCTTTAAATTCTTGTA
>JANOZW010000504.1:0-1508 GCA_031429575.1 Ferruginibacter sp. | reverse complement strand
TTTGAATATCTAAAAATAAAAGCTGAGGCTCATGGGTTTTTATTAGCTCTACCCCTAGTGTGGGATTGGTAGTTACATGAAGTTCGGTTATTTCCGGTACATATCGTTCTAGCATTAATTGGAGCGTATTTATAGCTGCTTGCTCATCATCTATAATCAATGCCTTAATCATTAACCAAAAATACGAATTGAGATTCGAAATATTTCATTACCACAAAAAATTAATATCCAGTGTACATAGTAAGCACAACTTGTGTACCTAATATTTCATATTGGTTATTTGTAACATCGCCTACTGTTGCATTAAATGTTTGCTTGTGCTGTTGTTCAAGCATTTTTAATCTGTCATAAACCAATGATAATCCTCTCGATTGATGTTTTTCTTCGTTTGGCCTTATTTCTTTTAATTTTGCAGAAGCCTCTCTGCCAATACCATTGTCGTTGATAGTGCATATTAGTAACTCTTCTGTTGTAAGTCCAAAATTGATAGTTAGTTTTTTATTGCCTTCTTTTGCCATTAGCCCATGCCAAATAGCATTTTCTACAAAAGGTTGAATAATCATTGTGGGTACTGGTATTTCTGTTGTGTCAATTTTTTCTGAAATAGAAACTTCGTAGGAAAAAGTATGCCCAAAGCGCAGCTCCTCCAATTGTAAATAGAGGGTTAGCATGTCTATTTCTTTTTCTAAGGTAATAAATGGCTGGCTACTATTATTAAGTATTTCTCTTTGTAGTTTAGAAAATTTTGATAAATATCTGTTGGCTTCATCTACATTACCTTGCAAAATGTATTGCTGAATGCTATTAAGTGCATTAAAAATAAAATGAGGATTCATTTGCGTACGCAGCGTAGTAAGCTGCGATGTGGCAAGGTCTTTCTGCAATTTTAATACTTCTATTTCTTTTTCTCTTGTAAGTTGTTCTGCTTTTATCTTATCTATTTTATCTGCACATAATGATGCGATGGTTGTTAATATTTGTAAATGCCGTTCTGTATAAAAATCTTTTTGTGGATGTTCGCTATCTATAACACCTATTACTTTTCCATTATCAATAATTGGTACAGCTATTTCAGATAATCGTATATCATCATCTACAATATATCGACCATCTTTACTTGTATCTGCAACTACAGAGGGGATACCATTCATGGCTACGGCACCTACAATTCCCATTCCAAGAGGTATATCGATAGGGTTAATGATTTTATTTTCATTAGTGGTCTTTGGCCCCCATGCGGCTTTTTGTATAAGCACATTTTGTTCATCATCTAATAAATAAATAACACAGTCTTCAAAGCCAAGTCTGGCTATGCAATTACGAGCTACATCCCATAGCATTTCATCAATACTGTTTTTTTGGTTTATGGAAGAGGCAAAATAATTTACGACTTGTTCTATTTCTAGTTGATACTGATAATTGTCTGCTTTTAGTTTTTGTAATTCCGTTTTCTGTGCTTCTTTTTCGGCAATATTTTTTTCTCTATTTTTTATTAATTTATACAGTAT
>JANOZW010000503.1:0-32868 GCA_031429575.1 Ferruginibacter sp. | reverse complement strand
GTAAAGAAATAACATTTAATGGTAAACAGTATAAAATAGTAAGCATGCAAGATGCTATTGATGCAAAACCAGCTGTAGCTATTTTTTCGGCAGGTGGTGGTACATCATTGGAGTGGGCACCAAAATTTGCAGAGGCGGGTATTACCGTAATAGACAACTCTAGCGCATGGCGTATGGATGCTGCCAAAAAATTGGTAGTGCCAGAAGTAAATGCAGATGCTATGCAGGCAAGCGATAAAATTATAGCCAACCCCAACTGCTCTACCATACAAATGGTAGTAGTATTAAAACCACTGCACGATAAATACAAAATAAAAAGAGTAGTAGTAAGTACTTACCAAAGTGTAACTGGTACTGGTGTAAAAGCGGTTGCACAATTAATGAATGAGCGTAATGGTGTGGTTGGAGAAATGGCATATAAATATCCTATTGATATGAATGCGATACCACATATAGATTCGTTTACCGAAAATGGATATACCAAAGAAGAAATGAAAATGGTAAATGAAACAAAAAAAATAATGGGCGATGATAATATTAAAGTTACCGCCACATGTGTGCGCATACCAACTGTAGGCGGGCATAGCGAAAGTGTAAATATAGAATTTGAAAATGATTTTGATATAGAAGAAGTAAAAACATTGCTAAGCAAAGCGCCAGGTGTGGTTTTAAAAAATGATGATGAAAATTTTGTGTACCCAATGCCACTTACAGCGCATGATAAAGATGATACTTTTGTAGGTCGCATTCGCAGAGATGAAACACAAGCCAATACACTTAACTGCTGGATAGTGAGTGATAACCTGCGCAAAGGTGCAGCTACAAACGCTGTACAAATAGCGGAGGAGTTGGTGAGGAGGGGTTTGTTAAAATAGTGATTTGTATGTCAATTTTTTTGTAATTTCTACAATCTATTTAAATTATTGTAGAATAGGTAACATAAAAAAACGTTTCGAATTTTCGAAACGTTTTTTTATGTTATATCTTAACATTTATAATTTATTAATCCTGTATACTGTAACATCATTATTACTTAATACTTTTATAACGTAAACACCTCTTGGAAGGTTTTTAATATCAATCATATTATCTCCATTTTGTAGAATACTAGTAGATATAGTTTTACCAGATGCATTATAAATGACAGCTCTGTTTAATGAATTGCTATTGATATTTACATGCAGCATATCCGCTACAGGATTTGGATAAACGTTCACTGACCCATTATCACAATTTATGGTTACAGGTATTATTTTAGAATACGTAAATGTATTATCCTTGTCATTTAATTTTAAACGATAAAATGATTTGCCCGATATTGCTTTATTTTCAAAAGAATAATTTCCTGCATTTGTGGGAAGTATAGTTGAAACAGTTTTAAAAGTTATCCCATCATTACTTGATTGTACTTCATAGTTTTTTAAATCAACCTCACCTGTAGCTGCCCAATTTAAATTGGCATTGCATTTATTAGATTTTACAGAAAAATCTGTAAGGGTTGTAGCCAATACACAACCAGGGCTAACACAAAGAAATGCATCATCTACGTTTGCATAATCATCCATTCTAAACCTAATGGTGTAAGTGCCTGCAACTACCGATACGGGAGTACCAATAACTTGTTTCCACACTTCCTCACTTTCATTTGAAGTAAAACTTACTACGGTTGAAGAAGTAATGATATTGTTAGAGCCATCGATGATATCCATAGATCCATTAAACCCTGAACCACCTGGCTCTCTTCTTGAAAACCAACCGCTAAATTCTAAAGTAGAACCACAAGTAACGGTAAAACTTTGTTGCACAAAACCGCCATCTCCATTAATATCAACATATTGGTTTCCATCGTGTGCGGTATTCGGCCCCCCAGAGTAGCCGGCTCCATTTACCCTTATAATGTTAAAACCACTTGCTGGTATAGTTGCGGATGCACCAGGTATTGTCCACCCTCCAAAAGCATTATAAGGTGCAGGAAAATTATTAGCATTCAAACCTGGCTGTACAGGTGTTTCAAAGCTTGGGTTTATTAAATAATTGGTGGTACATTGAGCATAAGAAATTTGAATTCCAAAATAAAATACGCAAGAAAATACTAGGTAAATTTTTTTCATAGTGGGGTTATGTTTAGATTAGAATGTAAAAATAATAAAAAAATTAATGTATTTCATAAAAATGATAAGTGTATGACAATTGCAGTTTGCTAATTAGATACCGCAGTTTACATATTGCAGTTGGATTTTGTAAATCATTATGGATATTTTTATGTTATCTATCCTATTCAAAAAAGCCAAACCATACATGAGGTGTTTTGTAATTATACTATTATTTATTTCTGCAACTTGCTTTAGTCAAAGTAAAACACCCCTTGCTGATTTGCATTTTAGCCATTTAACCACCAAAGATGGGCTAAGTACTAATTTAACTAGATCAGTTTTTCAAGATGAAAGGGGTATGATATGGATTTGTACAACAGATGCGGGCTTAGATAGGTATGATGGTAATGTGGTGAAAAATTTTAGGTATTCAATAAATGATACGAATTCATTGCCAGGCAATAACCTCAGTTATATGACCGAAGATCCTCAGCATAAGTTTTGGATAGCTACTAATGCAGGCTTGTATTTTTTTGACCCAATAATGGAAAAAGGAAAACGGATTGCTTTAAACAAAGAAAATAGCATAACAGATATTCTTCATGTAAAATGCGATAGCAAGGGATTTGTATTTGTAAATACGAATGAAAATATTTATGAGATAAATAGTAAAACAGGAGCAATTGTACAATATGCATATAGCTTAGAAGAAAACAATCCGCTGCTTTTACAGAAAAAAAAATATAGTGACCTGCCTCATTTTTTTGAAGATAGTAAAAATCAATTATGGTTAGGTACACTTTTTGTAAACCGCTTAAAAAAAACGATAGAACAAAAAAACTTTAGCAACACATTTTTTGAAAACCAAATTATAGAAGATAAAAATAAAAGAATATGGTCTATTAGTTGGGTAGAGGGTTTAAAGGAATGGGATGAATCATTAAAACAATTTGTACCTAGATACAATACAAAAGATAAAATACATAGTTTTTCGAAATGGCAATTTAAAAATGAAGAATATATATTTATGACTGTATATCCTTTTGGGGCAGTGCTTTTTAATACAAATACAAAGCAGTATTTGGAGTATAGACATACATCAGATGAAATGTCTATTACCGCATCAGAAGAAGGAACTGTTTTAAGAGATAAAGACGATAGGCTTTGGATTGCATCGTCAAAGGGCATAACCATATTAGACCCTGATATGCAGCTTTTCAATTACAGATTGCTGTATCAAGAAGTAGATAAAAGTACCGATGAAAGCTTTGGTATGGCTAGGGCTTTTTTAGAAACCAATGATGAATTTGAGGTTTCAGGCTCTTACCAAAAGGGGTTGTTTCATTTTACAAAAGATTGGGATTTAAAAAAACAAATAAAAAGTATTCCTCCAAATGCAAGCAGCACAGATGCACAAGAAATAACTTTTATTCTGCAATTACAAAATGGGGATACTTGGTATGCTACTGATAATGGACTAGTACGAAAACGTAATGGGGAGTACAAGCCATTTTTGCCCGATAGTTTAAAAAACATTCCGCATAAAAGTGATTTTCTTTTTAGAACAATTTTACAAAGGCCTGATGGAAAATTTTGGATAAGAACATTGGGTAAGAAGTTGTATTTGTTTGACCCTATAACAGAAAAATTTATAAAAGATTATGCAAAAGAAATAACTGCAGGCACCAATGCAATAGCGCTTGATAAGGAAAGTAATGTATGGATAACTACAAACAACGGACTCTATTGGTTAGATGTAAGGAAAGATACAATTGGAAAAATATTTTTTTCTGTTGCAAATAAATTATATGAAAAAGCACTAAATAGCTTACGTTTTTTATATTTCGACAAAGAAAATATTTTATGGATTACCTCTGAGTATGGGCTAATAAAATTTAATATAACCACCAAAGGATATGAGCATATTTCGACGAAGGATGGATTGCCAGAAGAAAGCCTATTAAGAATTGTAGAAGACGACAATGGTTATTTATGGATTAATACCAACAAGGGTGTTATAAGATACGATAAAAAACAAACCTTTAATTATTATACCGCAGCCAATGGTTTGTTTTTTACTTATAATGATTTGAGATGTGGTTTTACAAAAATAAATTCTGGTAATATATTATTTGGTTACAATGGAGGTTTTGTAGAGTTTAATCCCGCTGATTTTAATACTATAGAAAAAAATGTAATAGCAGAAATTTTAGATATTTATATTGATAATAAATTAGTAGTTCCTACCGTATCTGGAAAAAATAAAAGCATAACGATACAACCAAATGAAAAGCAGGTAAAAATTCATTTTGGTATTTTTAATTATACCGCCCCAGCATTAAACAAGTTTTATTATTATATAGAAGGAATACAAAACGACTGGCAAGAATGTACAAATGGTAATATTGAATTTTTTAAGTTGCCCGCAGGCAAATACACATTGCATGTAAAAGCTGCTATAACAAATGCTACTGGAAAAAATATAGAAGATGTTTTGTACATAACCATAAAACCATATTGGTACCAAACCAATTGGTTTAAGGCCTTGATAGCATTGTTGCTTTTATTATTGGTTATAGGTTTTATAATTATTAGAAGTAGGCAAATTCGTAAAAAAGAAAAAATTAAAAACTTTTATGAAAATAAAATGCTGCATTTAGAAATGCAAAGCTTGCGCAGCCAAATGAATCCGCATTTTATGTTTAATACATTGAATAGTATTAATAGTTACATCATCCAAAATAAAACTGCACTAGCAAGTGAATACCTTACTACTTTTAGCAAATTAATGCGGAGCATATTAGATTTATCAAAACAAGAAACAGTAACCATATCAAAAGAAATAAGCGCATTGAAAATGTACATAGAGTTAGAAGCCTTAAGACTAGAAAATAAGTTTGATTACAATATTGTTATTGATAAAAATGTAGATGATGAAAGTATAAAAATACCTAGCCTAATAATACAGCCGTTTGTAGAAAATGCCATATGGCATGGTTTGCATAATAAAAACACACAAGGGCATATTGATATACATGTAAAAGAAACGGCAGAGCATCATTTAATAATAACAATAGAAGATGATGGTATTGGCAGAAAAGCTTCCGCAGCTATTAAGCAAGAGCAAGTAAAACATAAATCTTACGGAATAGATATTACCCTAAGTAGAATAAAATTATTAAACGAACACAACAGCGTAACTTTTACAGACCTGTATGATGAAAAAAATAATGCAGCTGGTACAAGGGTTATCATAACTTTAAATACACAATACAATGATTAAAGCAATAATAATAGACGACGAAAACCATTGCATTATTACACTGCAGCATTTACTTGCAAAAATAAGCGATGTAGAAATTGTGGCTACTATACAAGATAGCACTACCGCAAAAGCATTGATAGAAAAACACGAACCTCATATTGTGTTTATAGATATTGAAATGCCACACCTTAATGGGTTTGATGTATTACAGCAGTTTGAAAACTTGCCTTTTAAAGTAGTATTTACAACGGCATACGACCAATATGCTATAAAAGCACTACGCTTAAATGCATTGGATTATTTATTAAAACCAATAGACAAAAACGATATAGCTACCGTAATAGACAAATATAAAAACCAAGAAATAAACAACAATAAAGAGCAGCTAAAAAACTTACATTTGTTTAATAACGGCACCATGCAAGATACCATTGCCCTTTCCACCAATAAAGGTTTGCTGTTTGTGAAAATTGAAGAAATTATGTACCTAGAAGCTGAAAGCTGTTACACACATATTGTAATGAATGATAAAAGCAAACACCTTGCAAGCAAGACCATGGCTGCGTTTGAAGAAGTACTGCAAGACAACCCATTATTTTTTAGAGCACATAAAAGCAATATTGTAAACCTAAAATTTATAAAACAATACATACGTGGCGAAGGTGGCGAACTGATTATGCAAGATGGTACAAGCATTGCACTAAGCAGAAATAGAAAGCAGGAGTTTTTGAATTTGTTTACGAAGATATGAGGAAAGATATCCTCAAGTATTGATAACTGTCTTGGCGGGGTTTTCGCATACGGAAACTATAAATTATAAAGAAACTTTTCTGCGAAACCCAGACACAGAAAAGAACCCTAAATTTGTATAAAACCAAACTGTCTATAAATATAATGGCTGTAAAGTATAAGCACTCCGAAGAATTTACTACCTATTTTGTAACCTTTACATGTCATAAATGGTTATCACTTTTTGAAATAACTAATGGTTATGTTATTGTTTACAATTGGTTCAATGTTTTAAAAAAAGATGGTATTGGTATTATTGGTTTTGTAATTTTGCCTAATCATATGCATGCAATTATTCATTTTCCTACAACTGGATATAATTTAAATAAAATAATGAGTAATGCAAAACGTTTTATTGCTTATGAAATAATTAATAGATTAGAAAATAGTAACAATACTGAAATGCTAAATTTTCTCTCGTCTAATCTTACTAAAAGAGAAATAGCAAAAGGGCAAAAGCATAAAGTATTTAAAGATTCTTTTGATGCAAAAGCAATTTATTCCGATAAATTTTTATTTCAAAAATTAGATTATATACATGTAAATCCAGTAAAAGGAAAATGGTTTTTAGCAAAAGACAATATAAGCTACGAGCATAGTAGTGCTTCGTTTTATGCGTTAGGTGAGGTGAAGCATTTTGCACCAAAACATTATATGAATTTGTAGAAGTTTTTATATATTTTCTCATCAAATAATAATAAACTGTCTAGGCGGGGTTTTCGCCCTTGTAATTTTTAAATTATAATGAAAGATTTCTGCGAAACCCCGACCCTATTTAAGCCTCCGATTTTTGGTCTGTCTCTGATACTTTAAAGTTTTTTTCTGCGTCGGGGTTTCACGGTTAGTTCTTTTATGGAACAAAGGTTGTGCATGTGAAAACCCCGCCTTGACGTTAACAGGTGGTGGTACTTGGTTTATAGATATAAAAATTTAATAGCACACAAAAAAAATATTAAATACAATGACTGCTTTATAAAAGTGGTCATTGTATTTATTTATAAAATGCTACATCCATTGATTTTTATGATATTTAATAACAGCAAAAAAGTTGTTTCAACAACTTTTTCAAATGTTTTTTTGCATTTTACATACCCAAAACTACCGTTTAATAAATTTCCAATATAATCATAATAAATATACGTAATTTCATTTTAGATTTAATAGTAAAAATTAAATATGGAAAAACAATTGTACAAAATAACACTACTTGTTTTTCTTTTTGCAAAAACGACAAGCAGCGTTGCCCAATATAATGGCGGTAGCAATGATGGCTACAATACTGCTATATACAACAAACAATCTACTACAGATATAAATGCATTTAGAGGTGGTAGCAATGATGGGTACAATGTTGCTATCTACAACAAACAATCTACTACAGATATTAATGCATTTAAAGGAGGCGCAGATGATGGCTTTGCTGTAGTAACATACAATAAACAAAATATTACAGATGCCAATGCATTTAAAGGTGGCACAAATGATGGCTTTGCTGTAGTAACATATAATAAACAAAATATTACAGATGCCAATGCATTTAAAGGGGGAACAAATGATGGCTTTACTGTAAGCACTTACATTAAACAAAGTATAACAGATGCCAATGTTTTTAAAGGTGGTAACGGCAGAGGTGAAACCCAAAAAATATATTTTGCTTCTTATTGCAATGGTATAGCTATTCGTACATGGAATGGCAGTGTAAGCACTGCATGGGAAAACCCCAACAACTGGGACTGTGGCATATTGCCAACCATAAGTAGTGAAGTTATAATACCTACTGCTGTACCTCGTTTCCCTGTTATAAATTTTAATTTTGAAATAAAAAAATTAACCATAAACCCCAATGCAAGCATTAATATTTTGCCTGGCATTACATTTAAATTGAATGGGTTTTAATAAAAAAATAAACTAAATAAAATGAAAGCAATTTTAAAAAAAAGTGTAACCTTACTGATAGTATTATTTTTTTGTAGTAAAACATTTGCCAATGGTATTACTATTAGCAACGTCGTTTTATTACCTATCACCAACCAAATACAATTTGACGTAAGTTGGGAAAACAGCTGGCGTAGCGATGTATTACAAAACTGGGATGCTGCTTGGGTATTTGCCAAATTTAAAAACCAAAGTGGCAATTGGCAAGATATTAGATTTACCAATACCAATAGTTTTATACCATCTGGCTATTCAAAATATATAGATTCTAATTCCTTGGGCTTGGGCTGGGGTGCTTTTTTATATAAATCAGTAGCAGGCAGCGGCACCAGTACTATTTTAGGAGTAAAATTTACTATGGATAATAGTGTCAATCCACTAAATGGAATTCCCGCTTTGAATATTTCTACCGGTGGGTTTGATGTAAAAGTTTTTGGGATAGAAATGGTTTATATACCTGAGGGTTCTTTCTTTGCAGGGGATAATGCATCTGACAATGCTTTTAAACCAAAGGTAGGTTCGCCAGGAAATTTTACTGCTAAACTAATTAACCAACCTAAATTGGCAAATTTAGCTGATTTAACTGCTAGTACAACAGACTTTGATCCAATTACTGCACCAGCACATCTTAATGCTGTAGGTTCTAATTACCCTACTGGCTATAAAGCATTTTATTGTATGAAATATGAAATATCACAAGGTGGTTATCGAGATTTTTTAAATACATTAAATATAACACAACAAGCAAACCATATAGCAGTAAGCCCTACAACTAGTGCACCCGGTACAGTAGCATTAACTGCTTCTATAACCAACAATAATATAAAAATAATAACAAGTGGCGTAGCAGCTACATCCCCCGCAGTATTTGGATGCGATGCAAACAATAATGGGATATATAACGAAGCTGCTGACGGAGAATGGAAAGCTTGCAATTATTTAACTTGGCCAGATGTGGCTGCATATTTAATGTGGAGTGGCTTAAATGTAATGACTGAGTTACAATATGAAAAAGCATGCCGTGGGCCTTTGCTACCGGTTGCAGGAGAATATGCTTGGGGTAATACCACCCTTAATCCGGGTAGCTTAATAACTTTAAATGGTAACCAAGCAAATGAAGGAATATCCAATGCTAGTGCCACTTTAGGCAATGCTGCTTATATTAGTTCTGGTTTAACGAGCCCTATAAGAAATGGTATTTTTGCGACTGCTACATCTAACAGGGTAACGAGTGGGGGTAGCTTTTATGGCGTTATGGAAATGAGTGGTAACTTATCAGAAAGGGTAGTAACACTATCTAAAATTGAGGGAATAGGTTTTCAAGGCAGTATAGGTTTTGGCATTGAAGGATTAAATCTTACAAGTGGTTATTCTCTCGACGGGACACTACCAGGTGCAGGAAGCGGTAATTTTGTTGACGGCTCAAGACCAGCACTTGGTTTAATGTATCGTGGTGGTAGTATTGCCAATAGTCAACTTGACCTTCGTGTAAGTGATCGTTTTAATTTTATAACTACTGCCGATATTATAAGAGTGAATTACTTAGGTGGACGTGGTGTGTATAATTTTTTTCAATAATAAAAAAAATTTTACAAAAAAAGCCAACTATTCATTTGGCTTTTTTTGTTTTAAACACCGTTCACAAACCCAATACCGCAGTTTACTTAATACCATTTTTGTGTGATATTTAATTCGAGCTTTTTTTCTGCGTCGGGGTTTTACTGTTGGTTCTTTTATACTAGAAAGTATATGCTTGTGAAAACCCCGCCGTGACAAAAAATAGAAGATATAATGTACCTAGAAGCTGCTACACACATATTGTAATGAACGATAAAAGCAAACACCTTGCAAGTAAAACCATGGCTGCGTTTGAAGAAGTGCTACAAGACAATCCTTTATTTTTTAGAGCACATAAAAGTAATATTGTAAACCTAAAATTTATAAAACAATACATACGTGGCGAAGGTGGCGAATTGATTATACAAGATGTAGCAAGTATTGCGCTGAGCAGAAATAGGAAACAAGAGTTTATGAATTTGTTTACGAAGATATAGGGAATTTAAAAGGCGCTTATTTTAAAGCGCCTTTTAAATAAAAGTTAACAATATTAAGGTTTAGTAAAACTTACGTTGCCAATGGCAGTACCACTATACAATCCATTTATAATGGGATTTCCTGTACCATAATAAGAATTTATCCCGCCCGAGTTTGCTGTATAACTTTCATTAGAAAAAAGCAATATAAAGTTAGTATTGTTAGCTCCAGGTATTTGATATACCATTTGAATTATAGTACCTGTTAAAGCCCAAATACCATCGTATTTTGCAGCAGTTGCAGTATCAACACCATTATAAACCTTTACTTTGCCATCTTGTGTAAGCAATGCAAACAAAGGAAAGGTGGGCTGTGTAGTCATTGAATTACTAAACTTCCCCTTCCATAAGCCTAAGTGTGTAGGTACAGGTGCTGCAGGCTCTTCTACTTTAATTTTTTTGCAAGCAGTAAATACTATTACAATAAGGGTTGTTGCTAAAATTATTTTTTTCATGCCTGTTTATTTTAATTTGTTAATTATTTATTTAATTGTACCCTTCCAAATAAAGCACCCGAGGCAAAAATATCGCCGTTCATACTGTTTAATGCATCGTTTGCGGTAAGTGCTGCCGTGTAGGTTACATTGGCTTGTTGGGTAAACTTGTATGTTACATTTACAATGCTATTTGTTTTTGTCCACGTGCCTGTGCCCCTGCCATTTGCTAGTGCAGCAGCTGTGTCTAAGTTGTTATATACATTAATAGTGTTGTCTGCTTTTAAGTTGAGTACAAGTGTAACACTAGTATTTACATTACCTTTCCATAACCCCACCGCCGTAGGCAGAGGTGCAGGTTCTTCTGTTTGGCTTTTTTTGCAGGCGATAAATGCTAGTGTAATAATGATGGCAACTAATACTATTTTTTTCATATCCAAATAATTTTAGTAAAAATAGAATAGCATTTGTTTGTTGCATAAGCCACTTAGCAAACTGTGGTAAATAGTAAGTGAACGGTTGTTTTTTCGTAGAGCTAACATCTTTTCAAAAATGCTATATCTTAAAGTATCGGCAGTTTAATTACCCAAAACCACCATTCACTTAATGGCACGTTTTCAATTTTGTTTGTTGTAGCATATTTGCTTTATAAAAAATTATTATGAAAAGAATATTAACACTTTTAGTACTTTGTAGTTTTACCTTTTTGGCTTGTAAAAAAAAGAGTGAAGATGCGCCCGCACCTGAACCTTTGGTTGATTATTCAATAGATGCCTTTTTACAAAAAACAGGGTTTAATCAAACTGTTTCTGATTTTGATCCTGGCGCAAGTTTTATTTATGAAAGAGGTATTGAATTTGAAACTAAAGTGGATGTAAACCTCATCAAAGTATATATAAAATTTCCAGCATCTACAACAAACCTTAAACTTATTTTATGGGATGGAAGTACTATGCAGCCAATTAATTCTTTTACACTATTTACAGTTACTGGAGGAATAGGAGCATTTCTATCTGTTAACCCTGTAATTGCTTTACAAAAAAACAAAAAGTATTGCTTATCGTATGCTACTAATACAGCAATTTTTAAAAGAAAACGAACAGATGGTGCTAATGTAACCTACCCAATTGAATTTTCAAATCTTAAGATATTATCTCATACCGAAAAAAGTCTAACCAATATTAATTTGAGGCAATATCCTACCAGCTTAGTAAATGCATCTTTTTATGGTGATGTAAGTTTCACCTTTTAATAAACACTTTTAAATAATTAAAATGAAAAAAATAATTTTTCCAATTTTACTGTTATGCTTCGTTAGCAGTTGTGGCCACAAAAACACAGCACCGCAAGCCACAAGAAGTGAAAATGTAAAAGTTAAAGATATAACTTCTACCTATCCAGTAGAAAACCCATTAGCAGGTTATCTAAAAGGAGCAGGCTATAAAATGAATGGCAAAAGCAGTGAAATAGGCGTGCCTAGTGATGAAGTAGGTTTTAGTTTTAAACCAATATGCAATGGTATCATTACTGCTATTACAGTAAAAATTCCTGCGGTACGGCAAGATTTGCAAGTTACTATTTGGGATAAAAAAAGTGTACGCAAATTGGTAAACGAAGAAGTAAATGTAAATGTAGCCGATAAACAATTTACGTTTCCCATAAAGCCATTACAGGTAGTTAAAAATAACGAGTACATTATTTCAATGAACACCAATAGCTATTATGGCGAGTACAAACCAGCAGGAGCAACTTATCCTGTAAAAGTGGGGAATATACTTGTAACCAATTTTTGCTATAACGATGGTGTGCAAAAAAAGATTCCCATTCGGAATGATGTAAACCATTACAAAGGCAATATTAGTTTCAATTTTCAAAAAATAGATTAGTGCCAATTATAATAAACATTATGAAATCAAAAATTATTCTAGCAACACTTGCACTTTTCATTTTATTTTCTTGCAAAAAAAAGAGTGAAGATGTGCCAACCAAAAAAGATTATTTAACAAAAAGTAGTTGGAAGCGGATAAAATTTGTAATTAATAATATTGACCAAGACTTAAATAATCCTCCTTATGAATGCAGTAAGGATGATTTTATAACCTTTAAAAGCGATAATACTTTTATAATAGATAAAGGTTTAATAAAATGTTCAGCTAATGAAGCGAGATATGAAACTGGTACTTGGTCATTTGGAAATAACGAAACTACGCTTGAACAAGCTTTTAATACATTTAACACAAGTGTAGATATCGAAGTTTTAAACGACAACAATTTTATATATTCTTACAGTAGTGGCTTAAAGCGAATTACTTATTCACATTAAAATAAAAATTATGAATCAAAAAATTATTATAGCAACACTTATAATTTACATTTTATTTTCTTGCAAAAAAAACAACGAAGATGTAGCACCATCTATACCTATAGATCCTATAGCTGGCGAATGGTATATGCATTTAATAGAGGCAGAAGGCAACTATGGAGGCGGCAGCCATTATGCATATAGGGCAGGCGGAGTTAATGCTTCCAACAGAGGTAACATTAGTTTTACCACCAATGTAGCGTCTAAATCATTGTACAGTTTTACAAAAGTTTCGGAGGGTAAATACAGTATTTCTGCACCAACTTATGCTGGGCAATATTTGGCATATATAACTAATAATATATCGCCTTACGAATCAAGGATGTTTTTTTTCTTTAAATCCCTTTAATGGTTCTGATGACTTCTTATACAGCTTTGAAAAAGTTGCAGGCACTACAGATACTTACATCATTAAATCGGTAAGCAATCCTACAACAGCATTAAATGCAAGCATTACAAATGGTACAACACTGAGGCCAAATTTTGTAACTGCTGGTGCAAGTTTTACGTATCAAAAATGGAAGTTGGAGAAATAATTTTTTTTGTAGTTGGACTGGAGGGGATTTTACAGATGGTTCTTTAATAATTTAAAAGATAAAGAAGTTTTTGTTTTTAAAAAGTGTGCTAAAAATATTTGGCACGCTTTTTTTCGTCTGTATAATTGACATTGCAAATAATAGAAAGACAAAAAATATCTAAAATTAATTTTTATTTCTTAATTTGAATTTTGAAATGAGTCATGACATTGGTTAATACTAATCAAGATGGTTATGAGCGAATAATCTCAATAGTTATTGGGAATAATTAAAAAGAAGTAAAAAAAACATGAAACCTATTCCAATTTTAAGTGTTGGTAAAGACGAAGAAATTATTTATGCCTTAGTAAGCAGCTATATTAGCGGTACTGGATATTACAAGCTTTTGGCAAAACAAAAAGCAAATAAAACTTTTGAATGGGTTCATTTTAAAGAAAGGGTAAGCGGAGACAAAGAAGGAGTAATTAGAGGAGATGTAGCTACAAGAGAAGAACTAGATACCGTATTAGAAATAATGAATCGTAATCTTGTAAATACATTTGGCCACCAAGCCGAAATGAAACAAGGGGAATTTAAAGTATCTACTTTACCTAAAACATCTGGCGATAAAAATGTAAACTAGCAATTTTTCTGTGGTAAATTTTAGAATCTATAATTGTTTAAGATATAATAATATCTTATTGCGAACCCCTAAACTTTATGAGACTTTTGAGTTTTAGTTTCTAATACTTTGACCTTTTTTCTACATCAAGGTTTCGCAGCTAGGTCTTCTTTGTTAGCTAGGTTTTGCTATTAAAAAACTAGCTGTAACCTAAAAGTTATAATAGATTACCAATTTGAAGCATGTAAAAGATTTTTTCATATAATTAATTTGTAAAAACGAGCAGTATAATTTTTACTGCTCGTTTTTAATTTCTCCCTCAATTCTTATACCCCATACTCAATCCAATATCTCCCTTTACCAATAAATCTACAGTAGCCACATCGTAGCTTTTATTTTCTACTACCAATGCGGTATTTGGTTCCACTTTTACTTTTGCAGTTTGGTTTGGTTGCACCGTTTCAAACGTATGTTTGCCGCCTCCAATTGGTGCATGGTAAACAGTAACGGCATTTTTAGATACATTTTTTAATTTTACACTAAACTGCCCGTGAATGTTATCACCCAATACAAAACTATCGTTTGCTTGTATGGTAGTGTTAGAAGTAACGGCTTTAAAAATGCTACAAGAAGTTGTTGCGATTACAATTGTTACGATGCTTACAATAGCGATTAACTTTTTCATATTTTTTGTTTTGTCGAGGCTCGGTGGCTTCGTGGTGAATGATAAAGCAAATCTCCGCCAACAAAATCTGCCTGTTGCTGCAAATCATATTTTGAGACTACATAACATGGTCTCAAATAATAATAAGGGCGTATCAAATTAATGAAACGCCCTGTGGTATAGTGTTTAAGCTATTATTTATTGTTTATTTTATGGCAATAATAACTGCTATTGCTCTCCCATTTTCTTTATTTTTTCTGCTATAGTATCTGCATGTTCATTTAATGCATACAAATGTTCGCCTTTTACCTGCAAAAATTCTTTAGGCTCATTAGCTTTTTCAAATAGTTTTTTACCCATTTTAAATGGTATTACTCTGTCTTCGCTGCTATGTACAATTAGTATTGGTTTGTTTATTTTATGTATAACTTTTGTTGCACTATAAAATTCTCTTATAAAAAGTCTGGACATTGTTTTTGTAAATGGATTTTTAATACCATCAGACCCTAAGTCTTTATGGTTTGTAAAAGTCCCTTCTACTACCACTCCATTTATATCATTTTGCTTTTTTGCTGCTACACATAATGCCAAGTGCCCACCGTACGATTGTCCGTAAATAATAAATTTTGTTCCTTTCACATCTTCCCTGCTTTTTACATAATCTACAGCACCCATACCATCTTTTACCATATTTTGTCTTTTAGCTTCACCTTTAGAAAAACCATAGCCACTATAATCAAATACAAATATTTGAAAATCTTTTGGTAATAAATTTTTCATAATAGAAAACTGTCCTAAGATGCTGCCACCATTACCATGAAAATGTAAAATAGTATGTGTAACAGCAATGCCTTTTGGTTTTAGCATCCACCCATTTAAGTTATTGCCATTGGTACTTTTAAACACTACGCTTTCTAGTGTATAAGTAAGCGCTATTGTATCTATACCATTTTTTAAAAACGTTGGTTGGAAATTGTTGCCATTATATACTGCTACAGTAGAATCTGTTTTTGATTTGCTCATAGTTATTACTTTTGTATTGCTATCATATTTTCTTGGCGCTAAAAATTTATTATTAAAAGCACAAGATGAAAAAAAAAATAAAGCGATAATTGCAATTGATGTTGTTGACTTTTTCATGATGTTATTTTTTGTTTTATGAATGATTTTATTATAAATAAAGTATTACGCAATAGCAACTGCTATTTTTTTAGAAGGCTTTTTTGTATAACGATTTACAATTCTCTGCGCTATAGGAATGGTAATAAACGTAGGTAAAATCCAAAAAACCCATTGGTAAGGAGAATCTATATTTACCACAATAAATGCAGTTACAGTAGCTGTGTATGCACCGGCCATACGCAAACCATGGCTTTCTAGCCAATGTAATTTTTGGGTAGGTGGATATTTAAATTTTGCAAGGTCTTTAAAACCCATAAAGGTAGATATGCCACCAAATGTAAGTGTAACCATACAAAATACATTTCCTTTTAAAAATACCAATACAGTAATTACAAGCATAACAATACCAGCCAATAAGCCAGTAAATCCAATTACATAATCAATAAATTTTGGAGCAATTTTTATTTGCCCTAGTTTCTTTAAATATAAAATACGGTAACCTGTGGCAGCTGAATAAAAACTAAAAAAGCCTACCATTAGCAGAAACAAATTGTTTTTTGCCATGCTCATGTATACACTCGTAACAAATATGCCTACCATGGCATAAAAGAAAGTTTTACCAATGGTTTTGTGCAGCTTGCCTGTCTTTTTTAAAACCATTGCGACAGTGCCGCCAAGCAAACCAATAGTTCCGCTTATGATGTGGAGTATTAAAACGAGGTTGAAAATAGTTGTGTTCATATCGCAAATTTTTGTGTGATGAGTAATTCAATAACACAAAATTGCGGGCATATGTACCCCTTTGCAAATAAACGGGGTGAGCCGCAAAGCAACCCTTGCTTTTAGTGGTAAATGGTAATAAAACCTTGATTATAGGATGAAATGCAATTGTTGTGGGGTAAACGGGAAGGTGAAATCAGGCTACATTATTGCGTAAACTGCCAAATTTTTCTTTAATGGTAGCATTCAAAGTTCTGCTAACAGGTATTTCTACAGTGCTATTTTGCAAATGCAATTTATACCCTTGTGCATTGCCACTTATATGTGCTACCTGTGTAAGATTTACCAAAAATGATTTATGACAACGAAAAATAGTTTCTTGAATATTAGTTTGTGCTTCTAAGTTTTTAATAGGTAAACGAAAAAGTGCTTTTTGAAGTAGTTCATTTTCTATATAATGAATAGTCGTATAATTATCTGATGCTTCAGCGTATAAAAATTGATTAGAAATTAGCTCCAGTTTTTCTATAGCATTTGTACCTTTTATTATAATGGTAGCAAGCTGTATTGTTTCAGGTATATATTGCTCTTCTATTTTCTCCTCCACCACTTCTTTTTTTGTTTCTACAGGTGGTGCCACCAATATTTCTTCTATTTGCTTTGCTTCCTTACTATATTTTGATAGTAAACTTTGTTGCTTTAATAATACCGAAAGTAGAATTGGGGTAATGCCAATTGCTAAAGTATATTTTATAATTGCAAATACAAAAGTGGTAGTGAGTTTTACCTTAAAAACATAACCCGTTAGTAAAACATTTCCCATTGCAATTACTAAAATAAGCACCAATAAAAAAATAATTTCATACCAAACCTTCCAATGCTTTTCATTAAACAACCTTGGAAATAAATAAGGCATTAATAAAGTAATGGCAAGCGAAATAAAAATAGTAACCAGTGCATATTGTAAACCAATTTGTGCAACTTTTGCGTTACCATACTCTTGTAACCCAAATGGTTTTATAAAATAAAAAACAGCAAATACAAATAAGCCTGCTATAAAACCCATAGCTACTGTTTGCTTTAAATTTTTTTGAGAAGGAAAAGGTTGCAGTAAAATTGTAAACATTTGTAAATGTAATTACAAAAAGTTTAATTTTTTAAAATAGAGATGCAAGTAATCTTCGATTTAAAAATCTGTCAGACTGAGCTTGTCGAGGCGGTGCGAAATTAAACAGAGGCGGGTTTTACAAAAATTAACCCGCCTTCGAAAAGCTGCTAATGACACATAATGAAAGACGCTTACTTTCAAGTTAATAGAAAGTCAGCCTGAGCCTGTCGGCGGGTTTGATTATGCAGACCAGCTTCGACAAGCTCAGCTTGACACCTTAACAGTAGCCAACTTTTGTCATTATCAAAGAGCTTAAATTTTCTTTTATGAGCGCCTGAGGCTGACATTAAAACATTTTGAAACTTTTCATTTAAAACTCCACAATAAAACCAATAGTAGGAGTTACCTGTGGGTCATCATTTTTCAATAATGTAGGTATGGCATTGCTGCCATTAATATTTATAGGCAAACCATCTGTAGTTAAAAAAGCAGTATTATCCGCATTTCTTTTAAAGGTATAAGTAGGTATAGCAGGGTTTTTAGCAATGTACCAATTGGTTACATCTAAAAATAAATCAAACGTTACTTTTCTAAAATTCCATCTTTTATCTATACGCACATCACCGCTATTAAAACCACCCAAGCGTTGTGTATTTAATTTTGCATAGTCTAGCAAACCTTGCCCTTGGCTTAAATAATTTGCTTGCGAAGCTACATTATCAAAAGGTGTGTAAGGTGCGCCACCTTGGTAGCGAAACTTTAAACCCAACTCAATATTTCTTGGAAATTTATAACCCCATGTTACCGTAAGCAAATGTGTATTATCCCAACTACTCGCTATCAATTTATTATTCAAGCCAGCATATTCACTTCTGTAAAATGTGTAAGAAAGAATTCCAAAAAATTTCTTTGTCAATTTTTTCTGTGCAAAAAATTCAAAACCATAAGCCCTACCTTTTCCATTGGTCACCACCGCTTCGTTACCTAGTACATTAAAATCTCCTCCCAAGTTTGCAAGCGAAATACCTTTGCTTATTGACACAGGTACTTGTGCATAATCTTTATAAAAACCTTCTGCCGTAAAACGCAATCCATCGTTTGGTAAATACTCCACACCTGCTACATAGTGGTCGCTGCGTTGGTACAAACTATTTTTGTTTACCAAGTTATTAGCATTATCGGCAAAGCCTAAAATAGTGTACGGTGCTATTTTATAGTAACGCCCAATAGATGCATTGGCTGTCCATTTATCTGCCAAAATATAACTTGCAGATATGCGTGGGCTTAATGTTTTTAAAAGATTATTACCCGTAGTTGTAAACGTATTCATATCTGTACGCAAGCCTGCACTCACACCTAGGCGATCTTGAAAAAAGCGTTTGCTCACTTGTGTAAATGCCCCATAGCGTAAAAAACTACTGAGTGGACTTTTAAAATTTACACTTACTGGATTTTGAATTACGTTTCCTAAACCATCTTTTAATTCTCTACGAATTAATGCAAATGTTTTTGTATCGTATTCTGAAATTTGTGCTACGCCACCATAAGCAATTTTCCAATCATTCACGCTTTTGTTTACATCTACTCGCAATTTATTTTCTGATTCTCTACTTGTATATTCCAATGTTTTTTGTGAAGCTATTTTTGTGGTATTGTCTTCAAATTGGTTGATGTCATTATCAAAACTATTTCTACTCAATGCAATATTTACAAAACCATTTTTTACCAAACGCTTCAAAGACAAGCCAGCAGTGTATGTCCATTGTTTTATAAATGCATTGCTATTTAAAATATATAATTTTTCAGGTGTTGCTTTTTTTATAGCTGCAAAACGAAAATCATCAATAGCACCAATACCTATAAAAGAAAGGGTTGTTTTTTTATCTATTTGTCTAGTAATTTTTGTTTGAAAATCCCAGTAGCTAGGGCGTATAGGTAAGTCGATAGCTGTAAATAATAGTTGTAAATAACTGCGCCTTGCAGATGCTAAGAAAGTTGTTTTTTTATCTTTTGAAAGCGGTCCTTCTAAAGTTGTTGAAAGTTCTGTAGCACTCAATCTTACATTGCCTTGTAACTTATTTCTATTGCCCGTTTTTTGTTTAAACTGAAAAACAGAACTCAATGCATTATCATACCGAGCATCAAAAGCAGAGCTAGATAATTTTACGTCCTCAATAAAAGATACATTCAAAATGCCCTGCGGGCCACCAGCACTACCCTGTGTTTGAAAATGATTGATAACAGGCACTTCAATACCATCTAAATAAAAAACATTTTCTGTAGGCGCACCGCCACGAATAATGATGTCGTTTCTAAAACCGCCACCACCTGCGCCTCCACCTACACCGGGCAAGGTTTGTATTACTTTGCTTATATCAAAATTTCCACCGGGGTTGCTTTTTATTTCTTCAGTTGTTAAGCGTTGTACACTCAATGGTGTTTCTAGTGTAGCAGCTTTTGCAGTACGCTTATTTGTTTTAATAACAACCTCGTCAAGCGATGTTTTACTAGGTTCTAGCTCTACGTTTACATTTTTTTCATTACCTGCATTTATTACAAGATTATAAACGATTTCCGTTTTATACCCAACAATACTAAAACTTAGGTTGTATGTTTTCAATGGAACATTTGTAATTCTATACATACCATTTGTATCAGAAACACTTCCAATACTTGTACCTTCTACATTTACACTCACATTGGCTAATGCTTTTTGTGTCAATTTATCTACTATGGTGCCTGATATTCTGCCTCTGTCTTGGGAAAATGATAAAAAAGTAGTTATCATTGCTAGCCCTAAAATAAATATTGTTTTATATATTTTTGAAAATTTCATTTAATATTGTTTTGTTTTTTTTTTTCAAAATTACGAAGCAAAGTGATGGATGGATTCTGTCCTAAATTATTTAGCTATTAGTATAGTTATAAAATCTTCAATTATTTATACTAATGAAAACAACTAACGTATTTTTGCATCCCAAATGGCTATTACAAAAATAACAATAGAAGAATTTTTACAACTTGCTAAAACCAACCTCGTGCTAGATGTACGTAGCCCTAGTGAGTATGCACATGCACATATGCCTATTGCAAAAAGTCTTCCATTATTTAATGATGATGAAAGAAAAATTGTAGGTAAGGCATACAAACAAGAAAGCAAAGAAATTGCTATAAAGCTCGGGTTAGATTTTTTTGGAAAGAAGATGAGGGAGATGGTGGAGGAAGTGGAGCAGTTGGCAGCTAACAGAGTGCAGTTGGCAAAGGGTAAAGAGCAACTAGCATTGGGCAGTGGGCAGTTGGCAAAAAGCAGTTTGCAAATTGAGGACGATTGCCCACTGCCCACTGCCAATTGCATCTTGCTTCACTGTTGGCGTGGCGGTATGCGCAGCGCAGGCGTGGCTTGGTTGTTAGATTTATATGGTTTTAAAGTGTATACATTGGTAGGTGGCTACAAAGCTTATCGCAATTGGGTATTACAACAATTTGAAAAAGATTACCATTTTAAAATTATTGGTGGCTATACTGGAAGTGGCAAAACATTGTTGTTAGAAGCCTTAGCAAAAGAAAATAATGATACGATAGATTTAGAAGGGCTAGCAAATCATAAAGGTTCAGCCCTTGGTGGCATTGGGCAAGCAGCCCAACCAACACAAGAAATGTTTGAAAATTATTTAGCAAAAGAACTTGAAGCTAAAAGCAGGACAACAGACGACAGACAACAAACAACGGATGATGCACGACATCAATTACATAACGAATCTTCAAAGTCGAATGAGCCAATTGCTCACTACCAATTGCCCACTGCCCACTGCATTTGGCTAGAAGACGAAAGCCAACGTATAGGAAACTTACAAATACCTATGCCACTGTGGAAAAACATGCGAAGCAGTAAAGTGTATTTTTTTGATATCCCTTTTGAAGAAAGATTGAATTATTTAACGGAGGAATATGGGGTACAAAAAAAAGATGAATTGGTAACGGCTATTATGCGTATACAAAAAAGATTGGGTGGGCTAGAAACTAAAACAGCCATCAACTTTTTACTGGAAAATAATTTTAAAGAAAGTTTTAGAATACTACTTACTTATTATGATAAATATTATTTGAAGGGGTTGTATAATAGAGAAAATGCGAAGGAGCTCATTACAACAATTGAAGGAGAAAAAGTAGATACAAATATTAATATTGAATTACTAAAAAAATATGGAACAAATAAAACTCACACAATACTCTCACGGGGCAGGTTGCGGCTGTAAAATATCACCACAAGTATTAGATACAATATTAAAAGGCAATATTGCCATGCCCGATAATGATAAACTCATTGTAGGCAATCACAGCAAAGACGATGCTGCGGTATTGGATTTAGGAAATGGTACAGCACTTATTTCTACCACTGATTTTTTTATGCCTATTGTAGATGATGCATTTAATTTTGGACGCATAGCAAGTGCAAATGCCATAAGCGATGTATATGCCATGGGTGGAAAACCTGTGCTAGCAATTGCCATACTCGGTTGGCCCATAAATAAACTAGCGCCTGAAGTAGCGCAAAAAGTAATAGATGGTGCAAGAAGTATTTGCAACGAAGCAGGCATTACGCTTGCGGGTGGACATAGTATTGATTCTCCAGAACCAATATTTGGCCTTGCAGTAAATGGCATGGTAGCCATAGAAAATATAAAACAAAATAATAAAGCGCAAGAAGGAGATGTATTGTTTCTAACAAAACCATTGGGTGTGGGTATTCTTACTACGGCAGAAAAAAAATCTATTTTAAAAGAAGAACACAAAGACCTTGCTGCAAACCAAATGATGCAGTTAAATAAAGTGGGTGAATCTTTGGGTAAATTAGCTTGTGTAACAGCCATGACAGATGTTACAGGCTTTGGTTTGCTTGGTCACTTAACAGAAATGGCAGAAGGAAGTAACTTAAGTGCGGTTATTAATTTTGCAGATGTACCAGTTATTACGCCAAGCATTTTTGAATACATTGCTCAAGGCTCAGTGCCTGGTGGCACTACAAGAAACCGTGATAGCTATGGCCATAAAATTGGAGCACTTACAGAAGAACAATGGGCAATATTAGCCGACCCACAAACGAGTGGTGGTTTACTGATTGCTGTAAATAAAGATAAAACGGAAGAGGTAATAAATTGTTTGAAAGAAAATGGATTAGAAAATTTTAAAAAACCAATAGGGTATTTAAAAAATAAATCTGAAGAAGTTATTACTATCATTTAAATTTTTATTATTAGTTTGCTTTCTTATAATTAATACAATATAGTTAGATGGCGACAGATATTACTGAATTTAAGATAACAAGGTCATCTGAGTACATGGCAAAGTTATTTAACCATTCTGCCGAAGTACAGGCAATACAACTAAAAAATCATTTTAAATTAAGTAAGAAAAAAATTATTGAAAAAATAAAAAATGATATTGAAAAGTATCCAGAAGTGCCTCAATTAAAGCAACAACTATTTGCTTCGTACCAACTACAAAAAATGCCCGAAGAGGCAAAAAAATGTGCAGATTGGATTTATAAAGAACATCCTACTTACTTATTTGGATTAATAAACAAAGCTTTAGAAAAGTATTATGAAGAGGACTATGCCGCAATGCTGCACTATCTTGGAAAAGAGCTTAATTTAAAGAAATTATACCCTGAAAGAGAAGAGTTTCATGTAGATGAAATAATGAATTATTTATGTGTGTGTGCTATGTACACGAATGCTACCGAAGCTGATAATATAGAGAAAGATAAAATAATGGATCTCATGTATGAGATAGATTCAGAGAGTTCTATTATAAAAACAACTGAAGGAGCAATAATGCATTTTAATTTAACAAATGGTTTACAAAGATTTAATGATCTTGAAAAATACGAAAAAAATCCATCTACAACCTTCATACAATCAATACCAATTAGTGGCGAGACGCCAGTTTTTGAAAATAAAATTTTTGACGAACTATATAAAAATAATTATGAAATTGAAGATCAGATTTTAAAAAATATTCTTGCATTACCAGCAAATATAATTACAGACTCCTGCAAAAAAATTATTGACGATAGCATTGCCCGTTATTATTATTTTTTGAAAGAAGAAGAAACAAAAGTAGGTCACACACATTTTATAATACACGTATTGTTTTTATTGGGTGAAACAAAAAACCCTGCTAACCTGCCTCTTGTTTTACAAATATTGCGACAAGCAGAAGCGTATTGCGAATTTTATATTTCGGAATTATTGACGTCAGACGTATGGTGGGTAATTTACAACCTAACAGATGGCAATGAAAAACTTTTGATAGATTATCTAAAAGAACCAAGTCGATATCAATTTTGTAAGGCGGTAGTATTTGATTCGCTGGAGCAATTAGCAATAAAAAAACCAGAAAAAGAATCTTACGTTATTGAAGAAACCGTTAATCTTTTGAAATTTTTTCTTCTTTACAAAGAAGATGAAAATATTTTAGATACTTACATAGTATCTAACCTCATTGAGTTGTTAGTTAATTTTGAGGCCGAGGAGCATTATCCTTTGATAAAGACAATGTATGAAAATGAATTGGTTTCTATATCTAGCATAGGCACTTATAGTGAATTGATGAAAATGAAAGCCGAGTACAATGAAATTATACATGAGTTACCTGTAAGTAATATATATGAGTTATATGATGAAATTGTAGAAAATGAATATGATAATGAAGTTGATAAAAATTACAATTATAATGACAATTTTTTCAGCGATTATGAAGAAATTGAAGAGTCTTTATTGCCAATAAGAACAGAACCTAAAATTGGTCGTAATGACAGCTGCCCATGCGGTAGCGGAAAAAAATTCAAAAAATGTTGTTTAGAAAAAGAGATTTTTTAAAATCAAGTTCCTACCATTGCATCAATTTTAGTAGCCAACACAATATCTTTTTCAGTAACCTTATTCCCCGCATCGTGCGTGCAAAGCCAAAGCTCTACGGTATTGTAGGTATTTGTTATAGTAGCATGGTGGTTCATTTTTTCACTGATGATAGCAACCTTTGTCATAAATGCAAATGCTTCTACAAAATCTTTAAAGGTAAATTTTTGGTATAGTTTATTGTCTATTTCTTTCCACATAATATTATATTTAAAAGATTAAAAACTGTTTATTTTTTATTTTTTCATCCGTCATTTCTGTAACGAGTTGTACCGATGGTAATAATCGTAATGATTTTTGTAATGCTGTTACTTCTTCCCTTTCCATTTCTTCACCCTTTGCCAGCCAAAGAAAATCTAAGTGTTTAAACTCTGGCAATAAATACTCTCCATCATCTTCATTGTTATACAAATAATGCACCATGTTTGTGCCTTGCACTGCATATTCATAAATAGAAAAAAAATAATTTCGCTCTTTTTTTCTTAACTGAATTTCTATGCTATGGTTTAACGTAAAATGATAACCCATAGCTTGGTTTATATGCCAGCTGAATAAATAATCTTTTACAGGTGCTACAATGCCAAGCAAGCAAGTACTGTCAAAAAATTCTTCAATAAGTGTTTCTGTATCTATTTTTAATTTCATTGTAATAAATATTTCCCACCAAGTGCCCTAAGCCGCACAAAGAAGATAAAATCAAACTTTAATATATGCTTAATAAACTTTAAAGCATTGAGGTCTAAAGTCCCCTTTCGGGGGATTTAGGGGGTCTAAAACGTAATCGGTAATACCATTTCTTCCTTACCTCTCATCAATTTCACATTTGTTGTTTCCCCTTTATTAAACTTATTTAATGCGCCCATATAACTTTGTACATCACTAAATTTATGTTCGCCTAGCTGGATCAATACATCACCCACTTGTATTCCCGCTTTTTGTGCAGGTCTGTTTTCAGAAACACCATCTACCAATACACCACTACCACTAAATGTGTAATCGGGCATTACGCCTAAACTTACTTTAAAACTACTTTTACCCATACTCACTTCTCTCGTTTTTGTAAAAGCAAGCTTGCCCATTTTGTCTGTTTGTGCAATGATATTTTGTATGTATTTTATAATTTGCAACTCACCGTTGTAATTTATTTTATCCGCATCATCGCTTGGTTTATGATAATCTTTATGACTTCCAGTAAAGAAAAACAATACAGGTATATCTTTTTTGTAAAACGATGTATGGTCACTTGGGCCACTACCACTACTGTCTAAATTTATTTTAAAAAAATTGTTTTCTTTTTTAATAATTTGCCCCCATGTTGGCGATGTGCCATAACCACCAATGGTAAGTCCATGTGTGCTATCGTTCAATCTTCCTACCATATCCATATTTATCACATAGTTTACGGTTTTTAAATCTAGCCCTGCATGCTCTGTAAAATATTTTGAGCCAAACAATCCCAATTCTTCTCCCGAAAAAGAAACAAACAAATAGTTATATTTTTTATATGCTGATTTTTTTAACCACTTGCTCAATTCTATCAACGCAGCTGTGCCGCTTGCATTATCATCTGCACCATTGTGTATCATAGGTGCAGCGCCTGTGTATAAAGAGTTGTGGTCTTCGCCATAGCCAAGGTGGTCGTAGTGTGCTCCGAGAATTATTGTGTTTGCAGCATTGTTATTTATATAGCCTATTACATTATGACCATTGCGTTTTTTTTCTTTTATTAGAATCCCCAATGTTGTACTATAGTTTAATTCACTCAATTGCTCTACTATTTGATTGGCTAAATAGATAACAGGTATTTGCAATTTTTCAGATTTGTCTTTACCATCAAATACCAAACCATCTTTTATGCTAGAAGTGTTTTTAAAGAGTACAACTTTTTTACCAGTTGATTGTGCATTTTTAGCAAGCGTATATACTTTGTCTTTTAAATCAAAATGAGGATTTGTTTCATTTTCTTTTAAAATGCTTGCTAAATCAATAATAGCAACATCATTTTTTATTGGATTTAAATCTAAATCTTTTGCGGGAGCAGAATATGGAAATGGAAAACTTGTATTTTCTAGACCATACATCCTTTGACCAGTCATGATATAATTTTCATTTCCAATTTCTTTTCCTTCATTCACTTCAAAAGCTTGCACATAATTTTTATCCGCAGTAAAAGTTTTTAATCCTGCTTTTATAAATTCTTTTTGAATAAACTCATACGCTAATTTTTCGCCCGCACTACCCGTACGTCTGCCTTCCAAATTATCGTCTGCCAAAAAATTTATAGTAATCTTTAAGTTCGCAATTACTTTTTTGTCGTCTTTACTTACTTTTTGTGCAACCAAGGTTTGTGTGGCAAATAATAAACCTATTAAAATATATTTCATTCTTACTCTTTTGGCAAAGATAATGCCTTACAGCCTTCTAGGCAAAACCTAACACAATTCTCTAAATCGTAACAGCATCAAAATTCTAACCCTTATTTTTGTTGAATAATATAAACTATCTGTTGAGCAAAAAGATAAACATAGCACTTGTTGGAAACCCAAACAGCGGTAAAACATCTTTGTTTAATGCACTTACAGGGCTTAACCAGCAAGTAGGCAATTTTCCTGGCGTAACAGTTGATAAAAAAACAGGCAGTTGCAAAATTTCTGAAAACCTTGATGCTACCATAATTGACCTGCCAGGTACGTATAGCCTATACCCTAAACGATCAGATGAATGGGTGGCGTACAATGTACTCATGGGTGAAGATGCAGATGTACAACCAGATATGATTGTGTTGGTAGCAGATGCTAGTAACCTCAAAAGAAATTTATTGTTTTGTTCTCAAATTATAGATCTTAAAATACCTGTTGTTATTGCTTTTTCTATGATGGATATGGCCAAGCACAATGGTACACAAATAGACATTGCAGGTATGGAGAGAGAGCTTGGGGTGCCCATTGTTTCTATAAACCCAAGAAAAAATAAAGGTATTGCCGCATTAAAAAAATCAATAGAATATTTATCTGATAATTTACAAAATGTGCCTACTCGAGATTTTGTTGAAGAAAATAATGTAAACATAAATGCGATAACTGAAGCACAAAAGATTATGCCTAGTGCAAGCTCTTATAAGTTGCTGCATTATCTTATAAACAATGAGCATTTTCCTTTTACGCCATCTCAAAAAGCAGCAATAGAAAAAATAAAAACAGACAATAATTTTAATGCTACCAAAACACAAGCAGAAGAAATTATGCAACGGTACGCACGCATAAAACAAATTATGCAACTCACGGTGGTAGAAAGTGACCCCTTAAAAAAATCTTTACTCACCGAAAAGTTAGACGATATTTTTCTTCATCGCATAGGTGGATATTTAATTTTGTTAGCGGTATTGTTTGTAATGTTTCAATCTGTTTATTGGCTAGCACAATTCCCCATGGATGGCATAGAGTGGACACTTGGAAAGTTGAGTGGGTGGGTTTCTTCCGCATTACCACAAGGTTGGTTTAGCGATTTATTTGTAAATGGAATATTAGCAGGTCTAAGTGGGATATTGGTTTTTATACCACAGATAATGATTTTGTTTGGTGTAATAACGTTGCTGGAAGATACGGGCTATATGGCTCGTATAAGTTTTCTTACAGATAAGCTCATGCGCAAAGTTGGGCTCAATGGTAAAAGTGTAATGCCCATGATAAGTGCCTATGCATGCGCTGTGCCAGCCATTATGAGTGCCAGAAATATTGAAAATAAAAAAGAACGATTGTTGACTATCATGATAACGCCACTCATGAGTTGTAGTGCTCGTTTGCCTGTTTATACCATTTTAATTGCACTCGTTATTCCATCTAAATTATATTTTGGTTTTTTAAGTTTACAAGGTTTGGTAATGATGTTGCTTTACTTACTAGGCACAGTATTGGCATTATTGGTATCATGGGTTATGAAATGGTTTATAAAAAGTACAGAGCGTAGTTTTTTTATTTTAGAATTGCCAAAATACCGAGCACCACGTTGGAAAAATATTTTGGTAACCATGGTAGAAAAGGCAAAAATATTTGTGGTAGATGCGGGTAAGGTTATCATGATTATTAGTTTGTTACTTTGGGTGTTGAGCACATTTGGCCCTGCTGCTAAAATGAAATCGGTTACAACAATGTATGATGCCTTAATAAAAATTAAAGCCGATGAAAATAATATTGTTGAGCAAAAAAAATTAATGGCGTTGGGTTTAACCGAAGTTGTAAACCCGAAATTATTAATTGCCCAATATGACAGCTTAATTAAAATAAATATCGAAGAACAAACACAAATAAATAAAGAAAGAAAAACGGCTTTGCTACAAAATTCTTACGCAGGTATATTAGGGAGTTTTATAGAGCCAAGCATTCGCCCGCTTGGTTACGATTGGAAAATCGGTATAGCACTTATTACATCTTTTGCAGCAAGAGAAGTTTTTGTAGGCACCATGGCTACACTATATTCTGTAGATGAAAGTGCAGATGAGCACAGCAATACACTACGCCAAAAAATGGCAGCCGCTACAAGAAAAGATGGCACCAAAGTATATGACCTTGCTACAGGCTTATCTCTACTTATTTTTTATGTAATAGCCATGCAATGCATGAGCACACTTGCTATTGTGAAGAGAGAAACAAAATCTTGGAAATGGCCCATCATTCAGTTTGTGTATATGACGGGGCTGGCGTATTTGTTTAGCTGGATAACGTATATAATATTCAAATAAACTTCCGCACTTTTAAATAAAAAAGGCTACCCAATATTTCAGGGTAGCCTTTTTGTAATTAAAAATATTTCCTTTTACATGACCACTATCCTAGCTTGCGCTATTTTCTTTCCACTTACATCACTCAACACAATATTATAGTTACCCGTACCAGGCTTGTAGATATTTATATTTATAAGTTGGTAGCCAATGGTTGTTTCAAAAGTTTTACTATAAACCCTGCTTCCTTTAGCATCAAAAATGGTTATGGTGTTTTTTGATACAGAAGTATTAAAATAGTTTAGTTGAAACTGACCATTATTAGGATTAGGATATATGTACATTGCAGCAGTAGCAGAGTCACCCACATTAATAGTATTTGAATTATTACTACAACCGCTTGCATTGGTTACTTGTACATAATAATTTCCTTTATTGCTAAACGAAACCGGCAATTGTGCATTGGTAGCAGCAGTAAGAGCTACGCCATTTTTAAACCAAGTATAATTTACCGCAGCGCTAGCAGTAGCAGTAAGGCTAGTGTTTAAACCAGGGAATAAATTTATATAAGGTTGTGCAACAATACTCACCAATGGCTTTGCTGTTACTACAACATTTATGGGAGAAGATGTGGCAAAACAACCATTAGCATCCGTTACCTTAACGCTATAATTTCCCGATGTATTTGCCGTTAAGTTTGTTGTAGTAGTGCCATTACTCCACAAATATGAACTACCAGTACTAGCCGCAAGCACTACACTATTTCCATCACAAAAACTGGTAGGTCCAGCAGCTGATATGGTTGCTAATGGCAAAGGATTTACTGTTACTACTGTAGCAGGGGAATTATTTATACAAGCATTTCCTTGGTTTACGTTAACGCTATATGAACCAGCATTACTAACCGTTATTGCTTGTGTTGTAGCTCCATTGCTCCATGTATAACCGTTACCAGCTGTTGCTGTAAGCGTTACATTATTACCTTGGCAAAATGTATTACTACCACTGCTCGTTATACCAATAGTAGGTAAGGCATTTACAACAACAGGTATTGTATTAGATGTACCTACACAACCTCCCGCTTGGTTTACAATAACACTATAATTACCAGCAGTACCCACCGTTATCGATTGTGTTGTTGCACCATTACTCCATGTATATGATAAACCCGCTGTTGCAGTAAGTACTACGCTACCACCTGTGCAAAATATAGTATTACTAGCAGCAGATGCGGTTGGTGCTGGTGATGATGTAATAGTTAATGATACGGCTGTTCTCGTTGCACTTTCGCAGCCTGTGGCAATGTTTCTACTTGCAGCGTAATAAGTAACAGTACCAATAGTATTTAAACTAGGCGTAGTAACAATTGTACCAGCAGTAGCAGCATTATACCACACCACTGTATTACCCACTATTGCACTTGCAGTAGCAGTAATAGTTGGTATTGCATTAGGAGCACAATGTGTCACACTTTGATTACCACCAGATGTTGGGGCTACGTTACTTCCACTTGCACCCACAGTTATTGCAAGCGTAGCTGCGGTAGTTTGACAACCCGTTGTACTGGCAAATACCGTTACATTTCCGTTTGTACTACCTGCTCCATAATTTACAATAATATTATTTGTACCCTGCCCACTAGCAATGGTAGCACCAGTAGGCGCAGCCCATGTATAGGTAGTAGCACCTGCTACAGTAGGTAAAGTATAACTTACATTATTAGTAATACCGCAAATAAGTGTATTACCTGAAATGCTACTTATGGCACCTAGCCCGCTAGTAGATGTAGTAGCAGCTATAGCTATAGCTCGCTCACTTACAGCATTGGTATTTGTATTTCTAGCTATTATACCAAACCGAATAGTAGCACCTGCTGCAAAACCTGTTGCTGTATAACTTGTACCAGTTATGCTATTTCCTATTACAATCCAACTGCCAGTAGATTCATTTAACCATAAAATATCATAGTTGTTAGCTTCTGGCACCGCTGTCCAAGTGAGGTTTACACTACCTGCTGAGCAAGTACTAGCAGCGCTTCCAGCAAGATTACTCGGTGTGCTTAAAATATTAAATGTAGCATCGCTCACATCCGTAACCCCCCCACTACTCACCCTTACCAACGCCGTAGAAGTGTTGCTCCCTGCTGGGGGAGTCCAACTAAGGCGGGTAGTACTTGCAGATACACCTGTTGCAATACTTATCCAACTGCCACCATTATTTAAAGAATAATCTATGCTTTGCGTACTGGTTAACCCAGCATTATCCCAAGTGATGGTTTCTGCTACACCAGGTGTAAAAGATTCTGCCCCATTAGGAAAAATAACTTCTATGCCTGGTTGGTCAATATTCCAAGAAAGCGCATATTGTTGAGGCCCACTTGGTATTGCTGCTCCTACCACTCTAAGTGTGTATGTACCAGCAGCAGGGTTATTTATTTCTACTTGTTCTATATTACTTACATTATCTATCGCTTTTGTAGCAGGCGTAGCAGGGTTATTGGGATCTAAAATCCAAGGTAAAGTTGTAGTAGCCCCAATTATTACGCTAAGGTCTAAATTATTTACCAATGCCACACTAGCATTTGCTGTACCTGCGGGATCGTTCCATGTTAGCATTATTCTTAACTTGCTTGTACCAGCCGGCACGGTTACGGTAATATCATTTGTAGCACTAGTAGTAATGGTATTTATAGCGTATCTATTTTGTTCTAAAATTTTTATGGCTGCTAGTGCATTTATCCTTCCATAGCCAAATCTATAATCTGGTCCAATGTTTCCTAAATCTTGTGCGGTATTTAAAACAGTATTTTTTATTAAAGTTGATATTGGATTAGCATTTGAATTTAATTGGCGATAACGCTCAACAAGCAGCGCTACAGTACCCGCTACACCAGGTGCCGCCATAGATGTTCCTGAAAACGAAGCGTAGGCATTGGTAGGTACGGTAGATAATACACCTGTACCAAAAGCACTAATTTCAGGTTTTACTCTTCCGTCTAAAACTGGACCACAACTACTAGACCCACTAAGCACTTCCGCAGAAGTAATATTAGCAACAAGAATATTATTTTTTGATGTTTTACCACTTCCTGTAATGGTACTCCAACCTCCACTGCAAGATGTTTGAGAATTCCCTGCCGAATGCACGTGTAAGTGATTAGGGAAATTATTTAAATTAAGATCTGTATTACGACTTGTACTACTATACGCTACTGATGCACCTGTAAGGCCACATGTAGCAGTACCTCCATAAGAATGGCTGCTTACTGCAAGGTTATTTGTTGGTATGCCAGCTGCTTGTTCTGCTGGTATATTACCGCCAAAATTCCAAGAAAAAATTTTCGCTTTTGGCGCCATCCCTCTAGCTTTTGGGTTTAATAACCCACCACCACCAATAGTGCCAGCACAATGTGTAGCATGGTCTAACGGAGAACCTGCTTCCATTATATTTACCCTTGTTGCTGTTGGCGAAAAATCAATGTGATCATCCACTTCGTCCCCATCCCAAAT
>JANOZW010000502.1:0-2079 GCA_031429575.1 Ferruginibacter sp. | reverse complement strand
TCTACTGATATGTCGCTCCTCTGGAGCTATAATTCGAAAATATTTAGCCTCTTAAGAGGCGATATGTTAGTAGAAACAAATAATAAAGCATAATAAGAGCTCCGTAGAGCCTGTCCCAAAAATTGGGAAGCGATATGTTTTTTCTTCCGAACAGTATTGAGTATTGGTTAAGACAGCAATCGATAACTAATAACAATTATAGCCCTATTTAGTCCAATCGTCGAAAATATTACGATGTCAGCCTGTGGCTCTCATAAAATAAATTTTAAGCTATTTGCAAATGACAAAAGTTCGATACAATTGGAGTGTCAAGCTGAGCCTGTCGAAGCTGGTCTTATACTTCGACAAGCTCAGTTTGACAATATTTTTTGGACTAGTTTTTAATTACAATTGCTATAAATTATTGTTCTACCATCAATTGCTCAAAGAAAGCACCAATATTATTTTTTCTATCTACAAAATGTAGCTCCAGCATCCAATATCTTTTTTTTCCGTGTTTGTCTAATTGAAGTATGTCCGTATGATTATCTGGATGTACATCCAAACACAAATCATTTGGATCATCTGGTTGTTCATGTGGAAACGTACCTATAATATGTCCCGCTATAGCATTTCCAAATTCGTACCCATATCGTTTTGCTAATTCTGTAGCATAATTAAAAAATGCTGCACCTGTAAGATTATTTTGTTGAAAATACCATGCATTGCCTTCATACCAAGCAGCTTCTACATCTTTTTTTATTTTTAATTTTAAAGGGTCGTTGCCTAAAACATAGGTTCTTCCAAGGTCTGCTTCCACCCCTTCAAACACAGGATGAAAATCAAAAAATAATATATCATCGTCTTTAATAACCAAATCTGTGGGGTCTGCAGCATAAGGCTGCAACGTATTTATACCTGCTCGTACAATTTTTTTACCCCAATGATGTTCTACCCCAAAATCATCTTTGGCCATTTGCAATATTTCATCACATAGTTTTTTTTCTGTTTTACCAGAAACAATTAATCCCCTTTCTTCTACTGCATTAAATAACCCCCTTGCTTTTTGTTCTGCAAGAAATAGTTTTTGTTTTATTTCGTTCATGGCTTCTATTTATTGATTTTAGCAAAACACATTCTAACAAAATTACAGCTATCACTTTCCCATCACCCCACCAATCGCATGATCATATTTTTCTTTCCACTCACTCACATTACCCCAATTATCTGTTCCAATGGTAATTATAGATGATGCAACTACGCCCAATTTTGGATGACTAATATTTGCAGCTTGCAAAGCAGTCAACAATTTTTCTTCTTGCTCAGCAGTTACCGAAACCACCACCCTACTTTGAGCTTCACCAAACCAATATGCATCGCTACGAATGCTATCATCTTTTTGTGAAACAGTAAAACCAAGATTATTGGTAAAAGCACTTTCCAAAAGCGTTACAAACAATCCTCCTTCGCTCACATCATGCGCAGAGGCAATCAATTTTTCTTTTATTAATGAAGAAATAACTTGTTGCACATTATATTCTTCATCCAAATCAAAATGTGGGCAAGGGCTATACTCTTCACCAATTATTTTATGCAAATATTCTGATGAATTAATATCGTTTCTACTTTCACCAATTAAGTAAATAACATCCCCTTCATTTTTAAAATTCATGGTCATTTTATCAGCAACAGAATCTAACAACCCTACCATACCAATTGTTGGTGTTGGATACACAGGCCCATCAGGGCTTTGATTGTAGAAACTTACATTACCGCCAGTAACAGGTGTATCAAATTTTATACAAGCCTCTCCCATTCCTTTTATGGCATTACTAAATTGCCAATACACTTCCGGGTCGTAGGGGTTGCCAAAGTTGAGGCAATTGGTTACGCCCAAAGGCGCACCGCCACTACATACAATGTTACGAGCTGCTTCTGCCACTGCTATCATAGCGCCTTTGTACGGGTCAGCAAATACATAGCGACTGTTACAATCAGTCGTAAGTGCAAGTGCTTTATTGGTTGGTTTTGCAATAACCACTGCAGCATCACTCACACCGTTTGTACTTGTATTACCAGCACCCACCATGCTATCGTATT
>JANOZW010000501.1:0-1925 GCA_031429575.1 Ferruginibacter sp. | reverse complement strand
GCCACTCAATACTTGGTAAATCCAAATGGTTCGTAGGTTCATCCAGTAGCAATACATCGGGGTTCATCAAAATCATTTTTGATAACAACACCCTCATACGCCAACCTCCACTAAACATTTCATATTTTTTATGTAAATCTTCATTGGCAAAACCAAGCCCTTGCAAAATAGATTCTGTTCTATGGTGAATACTGTATCCATCCAACACATCCATTTCGTGTAGTAAATCAGAATATTTTTCTGCTAATTTATCATCGCCTGTTTTTTCCAATTCTGCACCCACAATTTCCATTTCTTTTTCTATGGCTTTTACCCTTTCGAAAGCACCCATGGCTACTTCCAAAATAGATTCATCGGTTTCAAAACCCAGCAAATCTTGGTTTAAAAAACCAATCGTGGTTTCTCTGCCTTTTTCCACAGTGCCTTTGGCAGGAGAATATTGCCCGGTAAGCACTTTAAGTAATGTAGATTTGCCCGTACCATTATACCCAATAAGTCCGATACGTTCGCCCGGCTGTATATGCCATGTGGCATCTTCCACAATTGTTCTAGCCCCAAATTCGAACGTAAGATTCTGTAACCCTAATAACATTTTTTTGAAATTTTGTGCAAAAGTAACCAATAGTAACTAGATTTTGGAAGAAGAAGTTTTGGGCGTGTCGGCCGAAAGGCGGATCGGGCTTTACCCTACAATCTTTTTTTTCTTGTCTCAAAAAAGGCTTTTCGCTGAAATCCCTTACGCAAATGCAGCGGATGATATTGTTTTAAACGGATGCCAACTTTTAAAAAGTTGGCATCCGTTTAAAACAGAGCGCTTGCATAAGTGTTGACCTATGAACTTCTGCCGAAAGGCGCAGGGATGGGAAGTAGTACCCCACAGGAGGGAGGAACGACCGACGAGGAGTACTACGTACAGCCCGTTAACACTGCTCCACATTGGTATCTGCCCACCGCCCCAAATAAGCAAAAATATATCGATAACCGTTCATCAAACTTTTATAGATTGTTTTGCCTTACCTACTTGCACAAAACAGCCCGAAACCGTACATTTGCAACAAATTATTACATATGAAAAAAGTATTTCTTTTATTGGTTGTGTTGATTGCTGCATTTGCTACCTATTGGTTTGGGTTTAAAAAAACAGAACATGGCCCTGATGCACCGCCGCCAAAACCTATTGAAGTAACAAACAATTCAAGCAAAGTGAATATGAGTGTGGATAGCATTATTGGAGGATATTTAAGTATAAAAAATGCATTTGTGGAATCGGATACGGTGGCGGTAAAATTAGCTACCAGAAACTTGGTTGCTGTATTGGATCATTTTCCACTTAAAGAATTAGAAAAGGATACTACAGCTGTAGCTGCTACGGTACAAATGACAATTGATGGCATAAAAGCAAATGCGACTTCTCTTTTATCTCAAACAGATATTACAGAAATGAGGCACGATTTTAACATGATATTTGAAACAATGTATCCATCGCTTTTTACAGCCATTAACTACAAAGGGCAAAAATTATTTGTTGAAAAATGTCCTATGGCTTTTGGTGATGATATTCCTGCTAGTTGGATAAGCAATAGTTCTGAAATTGTAAACCCTTATTTAGGAAAAACACACCCAAAGTATAAGGCTACCATGCTTAATTGTGGGGAGGTAGTAGATTCTGTGGTGGCGAAATAGTTTTACTGCATTGAATAAGATTACTTATAATTATTAACTTTGTAGTATGCCGACTGTTTTATTTATTTTAGGGTGGAGGCTTTATTTTTATGCAAATGAGTACAATGAGCCCATTCATATTCATGCAGAGAAAGGCGACATGGAATGTAAATATTGGATTTTAGAAGAGGAGATGGATATAAAAGAAGAATTTATGTATAATATGTCACCAAGAGATAGGAGAGAAGTTCGTAAAATTATAT
>JANOZW010000500.1:0-2021 GCA_031429575.1 Ferruginibacter sp. | reverse complement strand
GTTTTAGCTGTATTCGTTAAATCTTCCTCTTGATAAATACCCGAGTTTAAATTTTGCACTTGTTTTACTAAATCAGTTGTATAAAAATGTCCGCCTACTTCAGGCTCAAATGCGGCTTCATTTTTTGCGGCATCTCCACGCAATGCTAGCACATTGTCTATACCTAAATAATTTAAATTTATAAGCGCATCTTCAGTTTCGTTTATACTAAAGCCACCACAAATAAGATGCGGTACGGTATCCACATTGTACTTGTTCATTATAGCTGCGCATATAGACTCCGTACCTGGGCGCTTACGTACAACCACTTTGGTAAAATTGCCATCAGCCGTTTTCTTAAATACATGCTCACTACGATGATAAGTAACATTTATAAAAGAAGGCTTTAGCTCCATCAACGGATCTAAATGTGTATATAAAGATTGTATGCCTTTACCTTTTAGAGGTGGTAATATTTCAAAAGAAATAACGGTGTCTTTAGCTTGGTTTAAGTGGTCTATAACTTTCATGTGTACGCTTATACGTTTTGGTATTTTTTAAAACGTTGTGCAAATTTACATAAGCTACGATAAAACAGCAAAAGATAGATTGAATGCAGTTTGTTTTAGGGTTGGTAAGAGGTGTCAGCTTTTATTAGAGACTGTCTAAAAAAATAGACTTACTAAAGCTGACACCTCTCATTAGTAAACGAAAATTTGAAATACTTACATTGATGTTAAAAATTTACCATCTGTACGAGCCAATAACATCTTTTGTACATTTGTAAAAATAATGTAGCCTGTGAGCCTAATCATACAAACAAAAAATCTTGTAAAAATATACGGAAGCCGTACGGTGGTAAACGATGTATCCTTTAATGTAAAGCAAGGAGAAATTGTAGGTTTGCTCGGGCCAAATGGTGCTGGTAAAACTACTTCGTTTTATCAAGTGGTAGGGTTGGTAAAGCCAGATAAAGGCGATGTTTTTTTAAACGATACCAATATTACAAAACTTCCCATGTACAAGCGTGCACAAATGGGCATTGGTTATTTGCCACAAGAAGCCAGTGTGTTTCGAAAGCTTTCGGTAGAAGATAATATTACCGCTGTGCTAGAAATGACCAAACTAAAAAAAGCACAACAAAAAGAAAAATTAGAAACTTTGTTAGACGAATTTCGCTTGCAACATGTACGCAAGAATAATGGCGATACACTAAGTGGCGGCGAAAGGCGACGTACTGAAATAGCACGTGCCTTGGCAGTGGATCCAAAATTTATTTTGCTCGATGAACCTTTTGCAGGTGTGGATCCAATAGCGGTAGAAGATATTCAAGAGATTATTGCTAAACTAAAATACAAAAACATCGGCATACTCATTACCGATCATAATGTAAACGAAACACTCTCCATTTGCGACCGTGCATACTTACTAATAGACGGCAGTATTTTTAAACATGGCACAGCCGAAGAATTGGCTGGTGATGAACATGTACGTAGGTTGTACCTTGGTAAGAATTTTGAATTGAAAAGGAAGGATTATTTGCATGATGATGTAAGGGAAAATGTAAGAAAGAATGAAAGAACAATTGAACCAGACAAACTTTCATACTCAATAAATAGCACTGTTGAAAATATTGAAAGAGTGTTTAAAGCTGGTATTACTCCAATAACAATGCAGAATATTAAAAATTCTGACAACTTAAATATTAAAGAACTTTTGCAAAATATAAACGAGTTAAAACCTTTTATAAATGATTTTGGAGATAAAAACAGCCATGTAAAAATAATTGAACTAACAAAAAGGATTCCAAGCTTGAAAATTGAAAATTATTTACCAAGTACTTTGGTTAGTTTAACGTTGGGAAGTCTAGGGAGTGCAGGTACTACTATTGCATATTACAAGGCATCTCAAAAATTGGAAGAAGATTTAGGAAATACAAAATCAATTTTATCCAATATAAATATGATTATTGAAAATCCTGATTTTGCGGAGTTGATAAAATAGTTTTGTTAGTATATTTAAAATTTATTGTTCACTTAATT
>JANOZW010000499.1:0-9634 GCA_031429575.1 Ferruginibacter sp. | reverse complement strand
CTGGCATACCTGGTGCCATACCTGGCCCACCTTTAGATGCGCCACTAAATTTATTAAACCTAAATACAAAACTTAGCATAAAATAACGTTGCAATCTATTGGTTCTAGTATCTGTTATTTGATTAGCCGTTACATTTCTACTAATATTAGTATTTTCGTTAAGCAAATCAAATGCTTGAAGTTTAATAGCACCATTTTTATTTTTAAATATTTGCTTTTCTAAAGTTGCATTTACAATTAAAGGGTTAGCACCTACACTAGTCGTAAACCCGTTATTTAAAGCCTTAGCTACATCATAATTAAAATTAAAATCATGCTTAAAAAACATTCTTGAAGAATGTGTAATTCGCCAAGTCTTAATACTATTACCTACAATAGTACTTAAAGAATTTTTAGATTCGTTTATGCTGAAATTTAATCCCCCACTGGTTTCCAACCACTTTCTCAACTTGTAATCCATAGAAAAACGTTGAGATAATAACGTATTTTTACTTATATTTTTTTCAGAATTAAAATAGGAAATATTATTATTGAAAGTAGCATTGCCGCCATAATTGAATACATACTTTCTATTTTTAATTGGCTTTGATAAACTATAAAAACCATTAATGGTAAAGAATCCATTTTCATTTAAATATCGAGTTTCTTGAATTCCACCAAAACCTTTTCTAGTTACATCACTTACTATTTTATCTTTAGTAAATGAAGCAGTTAAGTTAGCAAAAACTACATCCCCACTTATTACATTAAAATTATTATAACGGGTACTAAATGTGTTGCTAAACTCTGGTCTCAAATTAGGATTACCTATTACTATATTCTGAACATTGGTTTGATCAATAACAGGTTGAGATTGCTGAAACGTAGGCTGATTGGTGCTTCCATTATAATTTAAATTAAACGATTTGCTCTTTGAAAAATTATATGCAAATCGCACAACTGGAAAATAGTTTATTAAATTCTGTTTGTATTGTAATTTATTACCTGTAAGTGTGTTGCTTTCTATGGTGGCGGGTTGTACTGCTAAGCCTATAGCATAATTATATTTCTTTTGTGTATTTCTGTAGTTTGCTCCAAATCTGTTGGTAGTATAAATATTTTCAAAAATATTAGAAAGACTATCTACAAAAACTTTACTTCCTGTTGTCAAGTCAAATGTTTCTCTATCATTCCCAATAAATCTACGAGAGAAAGTATAATTAAATTCTAAAGCTTCTTTTTTATTAAGTTGCTCATTAAAAGATGCATTTAAACTGTAGTTGTTGTTATTATTATTTTGTTCTACATTTTGAAGTATATTTCTTGGTATACTATTACCATTAAAAAATATGTTACTAGTATTATTTATATCGTCATTGCCATCAGTAGAGGATATACCACTGTTTAAGTTCACAGAAAGGGTTCTCCCCTTTTTGTGAAAACGGTGATTGAACAATAAACTTCCTGTAAAATTGGGTGTTTGCGATGTATTAAAGTCTTTATTTATTCCACTATTTACTGTAATACCTTTTTCGTTAAAATAATTAAAGTTTGAGTTATAGTCATCAGTAAGTTTGCTTAAGGTTACCGATGGATTGAATTTAATATAATTAAAAGAATCAATTCTATACTCTACATTATATGAAGATCGATGGTTGATATTTCTAGAATTATCAATAGTATTTTGATTATTAAATAATAAACCTGAATTATTACTAGCAGTCAATTGTTGGTACACATCATTTAAAACAGTATTGTCTTTTACAGAAAAACTATAGCTACCATTTACACTTACCTTTTTAGACCATTCATCTCTGTAGTTTACGCCAAAAGTTTTTGTAACACCAATACCATCACTGCTTCCAAAATTTCCAAAAGGTGAACCAGCCCCACCAAAACTACGTATCATACTGCCTGCCATTGCCCCAATTCCTCCTTGTAATCTAGAAAAATCAAACAAACTTTCATTGGTGTTATTCAAGTTACCCGTAAAAGAAATCTGTTGGGCATTATTAAATCTATTAAAAGTAAAGGCGTTTGAATATCTTTTTTCAGAACCGTATCCAGCAGTCACACTTCCAAAAATTCCTTTGTTTCTATCTTTTTTTAACTGTATGTTCAATGTCTTTGTTGGGTCTCCATCTTTTACACCCGTAAATGCAGATTGGTCACCATAGTCATCTATTATTTGTATTTTATCCACCATGTCGGCATTTAATTGACGGGTAGCCGTTTTTACATCACCCCCAAAAAACTCTTTACCGTTCACTTTTACTTTGGTTACTTCTTTTCCTTGTGCAGTTACTTTACCATCTTTATCAACTTCCACACCAGGCAAATTTTTTAATACCTGCTCTACATTATCATTCTTTCTATACATAGTACTATCAACTCTGTACGATACTGTATCTTCTTTAATATATATTTTAGATGATTCGACTGTTACCGTTTCAAGCATATTATCACCCCTAGTCATTACCACATCGTTATTGGCAAACTCTTCATCTACATTTGTAAGATCATATTCATCTATAAACTTTTTATACCCAACATAAGAAATGGAAATCATTACTTTTTTAGCAAGTACATTGTTAAATGAGTAAGCACCTTTATCATTGGTAATTGTTTTTAGCGTGTCTTTAGTTCCTACATAATAAAGAGATACAGAAGCCTGTGTAAGCGGCTTTCCATCATCCGTTTTGGCAGAACCTTTTACAGAAATGCTTTTTTGTGCGCTAACGCTTGAAAGTAAAAAAAATGAAATAAGTGTAAAAAATATTTTATACATAAGCTAATAAGTTACTACAAATATACATATACGTAATTTGTCGTAGTTACCACTTATCAAAAAGAAAAACGCTTTTTGATAATTTTAACAAATAGGATATTGACTAAATCTTTGTATTGGTACTCAATTCTCTACATGAGGAGTATTTAACCTTAGAGATTATATAAATAGCTAATTTTTATACTTTCCTATAAACTGCAAAACAATCTCATTAAACGCATCAGCTTCTTCAAACAAAAAATGTTGCTTTATAGGCATCACATAAATTGGCATATCTTTCAATTCCTTTTCAAATTTCTTTAGTCTCACCCCATCTTTTTCTGTGGTCAATATCATTTTATTATCTGATACAATTTTGCCAAAATGCTTTTTAATATCTTTCAAATCGGTGCTTGAAAATATATGGTGATCTGCATATCTTAGCATATCATAACTATGTACATACTTATTTATAAAAGCTTTTAACGGTTTAGGATTGGCAATGCCGCATACCAATAGCACATCTGTATTTGTACCAAAGCTGTTACGTTCATGCGTAAACAAGTGATACGGCTTTGCATACAATATCTCTGTAAAAAATATTTTTTGATGTGGAAATAATTGTAGTTCAGCTTCAATTTCTTTCTTTTCATCTTCCCCTAAATCTGATTTACATTTTGTAACAATAATAATATCCGCTCTTTTTCTACTCGCCCTCACATCACGTAAGTCGCCTGCAGGTAGCATCAAATCTCTACTAAAAAGATTTTTATAATCAGTCAATAAAATATTTAAGCCAGCTCTCACCGTTCTGTGCTGAAATCCATCATCCAAAATAATAACTTCTGTATTTGGTTTATCATCCAGCAACTGAGGTATTGCTTCTATGCGCTCCTCTCCTACGGCTACCGTTACTTCAGGAAATTTTTCGTGAAATTGCATTGGCTCATCTCCAATTTCCAGCGCCGTTGTTCGCTCGTTGGCTATGGCAAAACCTTTTGTTTTTCTTTTATATCCACGGCTCAAAGTTGCTACTGCAAATGTTTGTTGCAGCAATTCTATCAAATATTCCGTCATCGGTGTTTTGCCTGTGCCTCCAGTAGCAAGGTTTCCAACACATATTATTGGAAAATTAAATGAAGCCGATTTTTTAATATTCTTATCAAATAAAAAATTGCGAAACATAATAGCTCCGCCATATATCAGCGAAATTGGAAACAATAAATATCTAAAACTTTTAAGCAAGTGTTTTGTTTTTAAAATTCGTAAATACGCTCAGGCGTTATACAAAAATCTAGTTTTTCATCCATAGCCGATACATCATCAATAACAACTGGCTCAAAAAAACTAAACCCAATTTTTATCATACTTGGGTCGCACAATTTAATAAACTTATCGTAATATCCTTTGCCATAGCCTACCCTATTTCCATTTGTGTCAAAAGCAAGTAAGGGCACAAACATCATTTTAATATCTTCAGGAAAAATTTTAATACCACCAACTGGCTCAGCAATGCCGTACCTATTTTTTTCAAAAAATGAACCCTCATGTAATATATAAGACTTCATCGTATCTGTTTCTGTATCTATTTTTGGAAAGATAAAAATTAAATTTTTTACTTTAAAGTCGCAGTAATCTAATATTAATTCCGGATCAAATTCATTCTGCACTTCTATAGGTGCATACGACATTATTGAGTTTTTAATTTCAATCGGCAATCGTTGAAACTGAATCAACATCAAATCTTCCAACTTATCTTTCTCAGCCGCACTAATGCTTCTGCGCTTTTTCTTGTATAATATTCTAATCTCTTCTTTGGTCATTTTATTATTTTTTATTTTTTATTTTCTATTTTTTATTTTTTATTTGGGGCTGTTGGCTTCAAATCAATGTTCGTTACAAGTCGTTCCTCGTTTCTCGTTCCTCGTTTCTCGTTCCGAGCTTTCCACTTCTATCCCGCATGTGTCCCGTACATTTATGTCGGGATCCCTTCAACTGTAAATCTTTTATCATCTTTTACCAACTTTATATAAAATTAACCTAGATAGATTAAATTTGTTGTTCTTAGTGTTATTATATTTTTTTAAGGCATTAAATTATAACAAACTTTGAACTTTCAACTTTGAACCTTCAACCATACAAGAATGATTAACGCTTCCATCATCACCATTGGCGATGAACTTTTAATAGGACAAGTAATAGATACCAACAGTGCATTTATAGCACAAGAAATGAACAAAGTAGGTTTTGCAGTTGCCCGTAGAGTGGCTGTGGGCGATAGTTACGATGCCATAAAATCAGCACTAGATGAAGAAAAAAAACATGCCGATATTATCCTCATCACTGGTGGCCTTGGTCCAACCGCAGATGATATTACCAAACCCCTACTCTGCGAATATTTTGGTGGCAAAATGGTTGTGAATGAAGAGGCATATAACAATGTAAAAAATATTTTTGAAAATATTATTAAACGCCCATTTACCGAAAGAAATAAAAAACAAGGCGAAGTGCCAGATGTGTGTACTGTTATACAAAACAAACGGGGCACTGCACCAGGTATGATTTTTTTTGAAACCATAAACGATACCGAAAAAATATTTGTAAGCATGCCAGGTGTACCACAAGAAATGAAAGGCATGATGGTAGATGATGTAATACCAATGCTTCAAAAAAAATATACCAGCGCACACATAGCACATCGCACACTGCTTGCAGCAGCTGTGGGTGAAAGTACGCTTGCAGATTTGCTCACCAATTTTGAAAGTAACATACCTAGCAATATGAAACTAGCATACCTGCCAAGTTATGGTATGGTAAGGTTAAGACTTACTGCTACGGCAGATGATGCAACTGAAAACAATAAAGCATTGGATGAATATTTTTCTACTTTACAAGTTTTGGTAAAAGAATACCTTGTTACCAACATAGATGCACCAATGGAACAGGTACTTGGAAGTCTATTAAAAGAAAAAGGAAAAACTATGTGCACTGCCGAAAGTTGCACTGGCGGCTACATTGCACATTTACTTACTAGCACGCCAGGCTCATCTGCTTATTTTGATGGCAGTGTGGTAAGCTATTCATACAAAGCAAAAGAGGATTTATTAAACGTAAACAAACAAACACTAGAAACATATGGCGCCGTGAGCGAAGAAGTAGTGAGAGAAATGGCCGCAGGTGCATTACAAAATATCGGTTCTAATTACACCATTGCCGTATCTGGCATTATGGGCCCAGGCGGTGGCATGCCCGATAAACCTGCTGGTACCGTATGGGTATGCGTAGGCAACAACAAAAAATTAATTGCACATAAATTTTATTTTAGATTCGATAGAGAATTAAATATTAGACTTACGGCTATAAATGCGATGAATATGTTGAGGAAGTTTGTGTTGGAGGATTTGGGATAAAAGGAATACTGTTAATTGTCTCAAAAATAACCGCAACTTTGGAGCACTAACTCTTTATTTATTGATTTGTTACTATTGGATATATAAATGAAAGAATACAAAAAAATAATATTATAAAATATTTACCCCATTTCTTTTTAAGCGTATAGTAGATTGCAAGAAAAGACAAAAGAAAAGATAAAAAATTATAAGCTATATATGTCCATTTTGAACTATATATTGAATAAGAGGAGTAGAATTCACTTTCAAAGGGGTGACTATCTTTTGCCCCAAATAATGAAACAATATCAAATAAATTCAATACCATAGCGCATACAGGAAAAGCTATTGCAATAACAACTATAAGTTCCTCATTCTTATTCATAGACCTTTGTTTGATTATTTTTAGCTCTTGTTGTACTTCAAATCTACTATATTTATTTTAGTCTATTAGTGGTGTCCCCACCCGCCATCAATAATTATTTACCCTTCAAATTCGGCATCCGCTGCCTCGATTTATTAAAAATCATATTCCCTTTATCAATTCCTTTGCGCAATTCTTTTTGCGTTTCCAAAGGCAATGCATAAATTTCTTTACAGGTGGAGCTACAACAACCTTGCATTTTTTCTTTACAACTTTCACATTGTATAAAAAGCAAATGGCAGCCATCGTTTAAGCAATTGGTATGCGTATCAGCAGGCTCACCACATTGATGGCATTTTGCTATCACTTCGTCTGTAATGCGCTCCCCTAGCCTATCATCAAACACAAAGTTTTTTCCATGAAATTTATTGGGCAACTCTTTTGCCTTTATATTATTGGCATAATTTATAATACCCCCTTCTAAATGAAATACATTTTTAAAACCATTATGCAGCATATATGCACTTGCTTTTTCGCAGCGTATGCCGCCAGTACAATACATGATGATGTTTTTTTCTTTTGCATCTTTTAGCATATCAACAGCCATGGGTAGTTGTTGCCTAAATGTATCGCTTGGTATTTCTATGGCATTTTCAAAACGGCCTACTTCGTATTCATAATGATTGCGCATGTCAACAATAATCGTATTCTCATCATCACTCAGCGTATTAAATTCTTCCGCAGATACATATTTTCCTTTGTTAACCATATCAAAAGTATCATCGGTAATACCGTCGGCTACAATCTTATCCCGCACTTTTATTTTGAGCACCCAAAAACTTTTACCTGCCGCAGGGCGCATATTTTCTGCTGCTTGTTGCTGTAGGGCTTTGTTTAATCGAAGACCTTGCAACCCTTCGGTAGCTTCAATAGCTGCTACAAATTTTTCTGCATGGCTTTCAGGAAAACTCACTTGCGCATTTATACCCTCATGCGCTATATACACACGACCAAAAACTTTTAGCGCTTCAAATTTTTTGTACAATTCATCTCTAAACGCTGCAGGATTTTCAATAAAAAAATAACGATAAAATGAAATAGTAATGCGTGGCTCTTCTTCGGCCACCAACATTTTTTTAAGCTCGGCTTGGCTAAGGCGATTGTGTAATACTGGCATTATTTATACTTTTGTATGAATGCTTGCAGGGCAAACTCGGCGCAAAGATAATAAAATAGGTATTCTACTCTTCGAAGTAATTAGTGGAGTGCATTTTAAATTTTCGCAAGAGGTGTCACCTTTCATTACAGGCTTTCTAGTTAAAAGTATCTACTAAAAGGTGACACCTCTATTACGAGCTCCCAAAAAATTAGAATATACCCCTAGAGGAGTGCATTTTAAATTTTGAAATTAGTAAAAAATAGAAGCTAAAAAAATTACCGCAGAGAAAAAGAGAACAGGGAGTTTACGCAGAGTTTCTCTGCGAAAACTCTTCAACTCATTTCTCTGCGTGAATTTAAAATTTAAAATTCCAAGTAACTGCTGGTATTATCGGAAATATAGACACCTGTTTGCCTTGTATTTGTAACGTACCATCATAAGGGCTACCGGTTTGGTCATAATAAATAAAATATGGATTTTGACGGCTATAAGCATTATAAACGCTAAACACCCACTCTGTTTTCCATTTGCGCCTCTCATTCTTTTTTGGTGTAAGCGTGGCCGAAAAATCAATGCGATGGTAAGAAGGTAAACGGTATTGATTGATGTTGCTGTATTGTTGAGACAACACCCCACCAATTAAATAAAAACGCTGTGGCAATGTAGATGCACTCCCGGTGCCATACACAAATGCACTGGACAATTTCCATTTTTTATTTATTTCGTACATGGCCACAATACTCATGTCATTTCTACGATCATATTTTGCAGGAAATTTTTCTCCGCCATTTAACCCTTCAAATTTTCGCCATGTCCAACTTAGTGTATAGCCTATCCAACCTGTAAATCTTCCTTTTACTTTATTTACAAAAAACTCAGAGCCATAGCTCCATCCATTGCCAAAAGTAAAATCATCTTCTGTATCTTTTAAAGAGTTATTGGTATAGCCTTCTTTATATTCAATTTGATTTTGCATTTGTTTGTAATACACTTCTACCGATGTTTCGTAGGTGTTGTTCTTTATATTTTTAAACAACCCTGCTGCATACAACCAACTTATTTGTGGTTTTACTTTGTAGGTACTTGGCACCCAAATATCGGTTGGCAATGTGGTGCCACTGTTGCTTACCAAGTGTATGTACTGCAAGTTTCTGGTAGCAGATGCCTTTACGGATGTGCGTTCGTTTATTTCGTAACGCAGCGTAAGCCTAGGTTCTAGCCCGCCATATGATTTTACGGTTTGTCCTCTTTTAAAAATTGTGCTATCCAATCTATTTTGAAACTCATCTACTTGATAAATTTTATACTTACCAATTTGAGCAAAATTACTGTAGCGCAAGCCTACATTTATTTTTACTTTTTTAGAAACATCCCAATCATCTTGCAAGTAAATAGCCGTTTCGTTTGCAAATTTTACTTGCGCACTTTGAGGATTAAATTCTATAGAATCTTGCCTGCCACTTACCACCGATGGTGTAAAACGATGGTACGTAAACAACCAACCAAATTTTAATTTATGGTTAGATGCTGGGTAATAATCAAAATCTTGTTTCAGCGTAACATCTCTAATGCCTGATGCCAATTTTAAATCAAAGTTATCTTGCTTACCATTAAAGGTGAAATTATAATCGTTGTAAACAGCGGTAGTGTTTGCGAATAATTTTCTATTAAACACATGATTCCAACGAAGCGTTCCTGTTGCATTTCCCCAAGGTATGTTTATGTTCAAACTTTGTTTTCCATTTCTAAAATCAAACACGTCCCTACCAAAATATCCACTCAAATACAACCTATCTTTTTCGTTAAACTTGTAATTTATTTTGGTGTTTAGATCGTAAAAATAATAACCGGAACCATAAAATTGGCTACCGGGTTTTACAAATCCTTTTGCCAATGCATCTACGTATGTGCGTCTTGCAGAAACAATGAAAGAAGATTTATCTTTTACTATTGGGCCTTGTACAGAAAAACGAGAA